>URKW01000001.1 GCA_900548615.1 uncultured Eubacteriales bacterium
AGCAGGGGCCGCAGGGGCCGGAGCCGTGCTCCCAGAAGTTGTCCTCCTTGCCGAAGCGGAAGATCTTCTCGGCGGGGATGCCGATCTCGTCGTGCCAGATGTTCCACGCCTCGTCGTCGTCCAGATAGACGGAGGGATACAGACGGTCAGGCTCCAGACCCACCCACTCGGGGCTGGTCAGGAACTCCCAAGACCAGGCGATGGCTTCGTGCTTGAAGTAGTCACCGAAGGAGAAGTTGCCCAGCATCTCGAAATAGGTGCCGTGGCGGGCGGTGTGGCCCACGTTGTCGATGTCGCCGGTGCGGATGCACTTCTGGCAGGTGCAGACGCGGTGGCAGGGGGGCTCCTCCTCGCCCTTGAACCAGGGCTTCATGGGGGTCATGCCGGCGTTGATCAGCAGGATGGATTTGTCGTTCTGGGGCACCAGCGAAAAGCTGGGCAGGCGCAGATGGCCTTTCGTCTCGAAGAACTTCAGGAACATTTCCCGCAGCTCATTCAGACTGTGATAGGGATGGCTCATAGTATTTCGCTCCTTTTATGATAAATTTTTTGATTTTGTTTCTTCTGCCGCTGTCAAAGCCTCCCTTGTGTAAAGGGAGGTGTCAACGCGAAGCGTTGACGGAGGGATTGTCAATTATCGTATTATCCCCTCAGTCGGCTTCGCCGACAGCTCCCCTTGCAACAAGGGGAGCCTTTGGTGTGTTGTCCTCGCACCAGTTTTCCACCAACGCCGCCAGCTCCGTCTCCAGATTCCGGAAGAACCGGGAGATATGCAGGCCGTCGGCCAGCGCGTGGTTGACGAACAGCGACACCGGCAGGGTCGTGCGGCCATTTGCCGTGACGTACTTGCCCCAGCTGATGCGGGGGTTGCTGTCGTCAGGGCTCACCATGGGGTGCTCCAGCTGGGAGTAGTGGAGCCACGGCAGACTGGACACGAAGAAAAAGCTGCGCGCATCACCGTCCTCGGTGAGCGTGCCCCGCTCCAGCACCTCCCGCTGGCGGCACTGACCCAGGGCGATGAAAGCATCATAGGGCAGGTCGCCCTCCACCGTGCAGTAGACGTACACGCCGTCGGGCTTCATGGCGGTGTAGGAGGGTGGGCACCAGTCGAACTCCACCACTGTGCCGTCCTCCAGGATACGGCGGCGCAGCTGGGGCACGGCGTTGGCGGCCCGCGTCACCGCGTAGAGAAAGCTGAGGAAGAAGGGCAATGTCATTAAGTTAGTGGCGAAGACAGTAGGAGTATTCCTGTAAGAATGAGTGCATCCCCGAGCGGGATGCACTCATTCTGCAAAAAAGCATTTTAAAATTACAAAAAATGATAAGGAAATCTTGGCAGAGAATCAAAAAAATGCAGGAGGAGAAGAACCATTTTTGCTTTAAAACATGCAAGAAATTTTCCCTTATTGTTTCCCTTAAGCGGGAAAAATCGCCCCAGAACCAATAACACAAACAGGCACGAAAAGTAATGATATTTGTGAAGAAACTGAAACAATCAGCAACAATCATGCTGTGGTAACACGTGCCTTGGGCAATTCAAATCCGGGTGTCACCTCCAAACAAAGCTCCCGAAACACAGGTGTTTCGGGAGTTTTTTCATGCCTGAAAACAGGTTTTAGCCTTATTTTTAGCCTTATTGGGTCAACCGGCGGAAACTGTGCGAATAAAACGCTCCATGCGGTCGGCACTTTCACGCTTCATCTGGTCAGTCACATGGCCATATACGTCCAGCGTAAAGGCCGCTGTGGCGTGGCCCAGATTGCCCTGCACGGTCTTGATGTCGTCCCCGGCGCGGATCGCGGCGACTGCGTAGGAGTGACGCAGGTCGTGGAAACGGGCATCGGGACAACCGATGGCCGCAACGATGCGCTTGTACTCGCGGTAGACGGTCGGCTTTGTCAGGTGCGTCCCGAACTCGCTGGTAAAGACCAGACCCTCCGGATTTTGCCAGTCATTGCCCAACAGAAGCTTCTGCTGCATTTGCCATCGGCGCTGCTGCTGCAACCGGGCAAGGACAGTCTGTGCCGCGGCGATGGTACGGCTTCGGCCATTCTTCGGAGAAACAAGCTCATAGCCCTTGCTCCCCTTGTCCTGATGCAGCTGCATTTGCTTTTCCACAGAGATGATACCTGTATGAAAGTCAATGCAGTCCCACGTCAGACCCAGTACCTCGCCCTCCCGCATACCGGTGAACAGCGTCAGGATAAACAGTGTTTCAAAGCGGTTTCCCTGTATAGCGGTCAGAAATGCGGTGATCTGCGCGTCATCAAAGGGTTTGATCTTCTTGCGCTCTATCCGCGGCAGGATACAGGCATCGGCAGGGTTGTATCGCAGATAGCCGATCAGTACCGCTTGTTGAAGTGCTTTGTGGAGAACACCGTGGACATTCTTCACCGTTTTCGCGGAAAGACCCTCCGGATTCTGCTCGGACGGTTCTCCCATCGCGTTGTAAAATGCCTGTATCATCGGTGCGTTCAATGCCTCCAACCGCACCGCACCCAACGCTGGCAGAATGTGCAGCCTGATATCGGATTTATAGATGTGTGCCGTTCTGGGCTTCACGCCGCCCAAGTAGGTCTTTGACCATATCTCCAGCCATTGGGACAATGTCAGCTTGCACGGCGCATGATACACGCCGTTATCAATATCCAGCGTTACCTGCTTCAGCTTCTGCGCCACTTCCTTCTGCGTCTTTCCAGTGATACTGCGCTGGATCTGCTTGCCCGTGCCGGGGTCGAAGCCCTCCGTGTAGCGGCCTTGCCAGTAGGTGTAGGTCTTTCCGTTCCTTGTTGTTGTGATTTTTCTGATAGAGCCGGCACCACCGGCTCCTTTTCCTGTTTTTGTACGCGGCATATACGCTCCTTTCCGCCGCGCGGAATGTACCATCTCCATGATATATCCCGCGCGGCTGTTGTGCAAGTTTTATTTCTGTGGCAAAGATCTTTACTTCCGCAGGAACTCCAGCAGGGCCTCTCTCGGAATACGAATCTGCCTACCAATGCGGACGCTCCGTATCTGTCCGCTGCGGATCAGCTCGTAGGCGGTGTTGCGGCCGATGCCAAGGATGGGGATCAAGTCTTCTACCCGCAGGATCATGGGGAGGTCGCTTAAATCACGATACTTATTCTCCACGGGCACTACCTCCCTTCACGGATGCCAGATAGATGTTCGTCACGTCGGGCCGCTCATGTCCCAACAAACGGGACACGGTAAAATGGGCGTCCAAGGGCGTCATGCCGCCATTGACGAGAGATGTATACTTTTCGGCGGCGTAGGTGTGCCGCAGCCCATGGAAGGTAATGCGCCTGTCCGGTGCGGTGGGGCCACAGATGGCGTCACGGCGGCGGAGGATAAACTGCTGCATGCCGTTGATGGCCCGGTCAGTGGGGACGCCGTCCGGCACCAGCAGCTTATGGCCGCGTTCCGTTTCCTCCAGCAGCCGCTGCAGCATCATGGTGATACGGTCATCCTCGATGGGAACGATACGCACCTTACCGCCCTTGCCCTTCACGGTGAGGGCGTTTTCACGCAGCGCACGCTCCGCCGCGGCGGTGTCCATACGGAAGCACTCGTGGATGCGCAGACCGGCATAGCGAGCCAAATACAGGGCGAGGATGTAGTCCTCCCGCTCCTCCGCCATGGCGCGGCCGATCAGCTTGCCGAACTCCGGGTTCGTCCATGTGCGATCCTGCTGCCCGAAGCGGCGGCGTTCCAAGGCGACGCCCAGTTCTTCATTACCTGGCAGCGTGTAACGGGGATGGGACATCTTATCATGGAAGAAGCGGATGGCGGAAAGGTCGGTTTTGACGGTGTTGGCGGACTTGCCCTGCGCCTGCAAATAGAGAACGTAGCTCACCAGATGCTTGCCGCTGATGTTCTCCAGCTTTTGCAGATGGTAGTGGGCGGCAAGGTAGGCGCAGAAACGCCTGACCGCCTCGTAGTAGCGATCCTTCGTGCGGAAGCTGCCCTGACGGTTGTGCCGGGCCATCTTGTCCAGTTGGGTAACGAGGGTGTGGTAAATACCTTTTGTGGTCATATAGAGAAAGCTCCTTATATTCAAAATTATGTTCAGATGGGCGCACTTCACCTGTTGGCAAGGAGAGCCATTTCCGGCGTATCTCCGCAGAACTGATAGACTGCCGCAGGCGGAAAGCTTTGGTGCTGCGTGCTTTTCATGGCTCGCCCGTATGTCTGTCTCTCTTTACTTGTGCCAGGTCAGTACGCTGCCACATGGGGCAAATATGCCCTGCTCCGATGGAGCGGTGGCGAACACCAGGCCGCTGAACTCGGCTGCGGAAGGCTCCGCCGGTGTCCTGTGATCCGCCCGGCGACGGATCGAGGGATGTGCGATACCCCGTATGACCGGCGCCGCACTCTGACTGTGGCATACAGGGCGGGAGCTTGCCTCTCCCTTGACGATTTTCCTGCCGTATCGTCCCAACGGCTTTTTACAAAACTTCTTTTCCTGATCTGCGCCGAATTGATTTCGGCGCTCTTTCTTTTCCTGCGGTATCGCGGCGATGGCAAGTGCCGCGACAAAACGGTAAGCAAAAACGCAGGAAGAATCTTCCTGCCGTTTCGGCTTCATACGATCCTTCCTGCGTTTGCAGTATTGTTCAATTCTGATGGCCGCCCGTTTTTCGGGAGCCGCATTTTGACATACTTCGGGTTCTTAATCAGAGCGAAAAGCTGTTGATAGCCTTCCACCCGTGCCTGCTCTGCCTCGACCTAAATGCTTGATGCCTTAAGTACGCGTTCAGTGTAGTACGGAGGCAGAGAAATGTACAGGTGGAAACTGCCGCGAGAAAAATTCCTGGCAGCATAGTCATTGAAATACGAGGGCGCAATGGCCCATAAATACAAACGGGAGCATAATGCTCCTCAAGTACAAACTTAACAACGTGTGCGATCCGAACCGTGTTCGGAAACCCCGGTGGGGCGGTGCACAAAGAACAATGGTAATTCTTATATAACACAATATATTGTGGTTGTAAATATAGAAATGTCAAAATAATGTATCGAGGAAGAACGCGGCCAAAAATGTAATACGCATTATCTCCGTATTAAATGCGTATTACGGAGATAATGCGTATTGCGTGCGTATTAAAGGTGTATTGGCTTTTAATAAAGGCTGCCCCTATGTATGTAAACATTTTCTTTTGGGACTTCAGGCTATGAAAAAAACATAATTGACCTCTATATGAAATCTGGCCTTTATATCACGGAAATCGTCAAGAGGCTGTATCAGAGCGAGCAGATGAAGAAGCAGTTCCCTGATCCCAAAGAACGCTTGCGCCACATTTTTGAGAAATAGGTGTATGGGCTGGCACCTACCGAAATCATCTATCACATTGCGCTCTCGTACATCCTTGGCTTTAATGAGGATACGAAGGACATCAAGCACAACTTCCGGCAGTTAGACGCATTTCTGTATGCCAAGGAAGGAACGCTCCAGCAGAAGCTGGACGAATTGTTTAGTTGATTACCACTGCATTCCAAAAGAAAGGCACCGGCATCTTCAGTTAGATGCCGGTGCCTTTTTCTGCACAAATCGCTTTTGATGAGAAATCCCACATAAGACTTTAGAGCAACCGCCCACTCCCAAATACCTATAATAAAAAATCCCACATCAGATTTTAGACAGCCCCGCCATCAGAACGGATTGACAATTCGACAAAATGTGATATAATCCCACTGTCTGGAAAAATATAAAGTTGTAGCACAGAGGTGTCTGCTCAAAAGCAGATGAAAAGGGAATCCGGTGGGAATCCGGAGCGATGCAGTCACTGTGTACGGGAGCGGCCTTGCAATCCACTGGGAAACTGGGAAGGGCAATGCCGTGACGAACGAAGTCAGGAGACCTGCCTCTGTGTGGAATCTCGAACCCGCTGCCCACAGGTTGGTGTTCCTACGAACTTATGACCCAAGCGCGTCTGCGCGAGGATCTGCCAGTAGTAAGAAGCACAGAGGTCGGCTGCGGAAAACCGCAGCCGCTTTTATATTCTTTCAGAACATTTTTTGAAACGAGGTAGTTCCCCATGAAGAAAGCACTTGCCTTTCTGATGGCGGCTGTGATGCTGATGAGCATGCTGACCGCCTGCGGCAACAAGGACGTTGCCGATGACACCAAGGACAACAACGATGTGTCCACCGCCGAGGCTGATCAGGCCGCCGCCGACAAGGTCGCCGCGCTGATCGACGCCATCTACGTGCAGGAGCGCACTGAGGAGACAGACGCCCAGTGCGAGGCCGCCAAGGCCGCTTGGGACGCCCTGACCGATGCCCAGAAGGCACTGGTGGAGGGCGAGGAAGCCAGCCCCGACTATTTCGGTCTGGACACCGGTGACGCGTCCAAGGACGATCCCCGCAACCAGGATGAGATCGGCGAGAAGGAGCTGCTGGTGGTGTCCTTCGGCACCTCCTACAACGACAGCCGCGTAGCCGACATCAAGAGCATCGAGGATGCCCTGCAGGCGGCCAACCCCGATTGGTCCGTGCGCCGCGCCTTCACCGCTCAGATCATCATCAACCACATCCAGGCCCGTGACGGCGAGAAGATCGACAACATGGAGCAGGCTCTGGAGCGCGCTGTCGCCAACGGCGTGAAGCAGCTGGTGGTGCAGCCCACCCATCTGATGCACGGTGCTGAGTACGATGAGATGTGCGCCGCCATCGACAAGGTTCGTGACAAGTTCGAGTCCGTTGAGATCGCCGAGCCCATGCTGGGTGAGGTGGGCAACGATGCCACCGTCATCAACGCCGACAAGGAAGCCGTTGCCAAGGCCGTCGTCGCCGCTGCTCTGAGCGAGAGCGGTTACGAGTCCACCGCCGCCGCCAAGGAGGCCGGTGTGGCTTATGTGCTGATGGGTCACGGTACGGCGCACGTGGCGAAGGTCACTTACAGCCAGATGGCCACCCAGATGGACAAGCTGGGCTATGAGAACGTATTCATCGGCACCGTGGAGGGCGAGCCCGAGGACACCTCCTGCGAGGCCGTGATCGCAGCTGTCAAGGAAGCCGGTTACACCACCGTGGTGCTGCGTCCCCTGATGGTCGTGGCGGGCGACCACGCCAACAACGACATGGCCGGTGCGGACGAGGATTCCTGGAAGACCATGTTTGAGGCCGCCGGTCTCACCGTGAACTGCCAGATCTCCGGTCTGGGCCGTATCGCGGACGTGCAGGCTCTCTACGTGGCACACACCAAGGCTGCCATCGACGCTATCGCGTAACAAGGACTGACTTGGCTCCGGGGCGGTATATTATCGCCTCGGAGCCTTTTTCAGAGCAAGGAGGACACATAAAAATGAAGAAGTTTCTTTCCTGTCTGCTGGCACTGCTGATGACGGCATCGCTGCTGGCGGGCTGCGGACAGCAGAAAACAGATGACAACAATGGCGGCGATGTCGCCGAGCCCGCGCTGGCGGACGGCGTGTACACCGCGGATTTCAACACCGACAGCAGTATGTTCCACGCCAACGAGACCTGCGACGGCAAGGGCGTGCTGACCGTGAAGGACGGGCAGATGACCATTCACGTCAGCCTCGCCTCCACCAGCATCGTGAATCTGTTCCCCGGCTTGAAGGAGGACGCACAGAAGGACGGTGCCGTGCTGCTACAGCCCACCAAGGATACCGTCACCTATCCCGATGGTCTGTCCGAGGAGGTTAACGGCTTTGACATCCCCGTGCCCGCCTTGGACACGGAGTTCGACGTAGCCCTCATCGGCAAGAAGGGCGTATGGTATGACCACAAGGTCTCCGTCTCCAACCCTGTTCTGAAGGAGGATGACGGCGATGACGCTGCCGCCATCGCATTGGCGGACGGCACTTACACCATTGAGGTAGGCTTTGAGGGCGGCTCCGGTAAGTCCCATGTGCTGACTCCCTGCACCCTGAAGGTGGAGAACGGCGCTGCCACCGCCACCATCGTGTGGAGCAGTGAGAAGTATGACTATATGCTGGTGGATGGCCAGCGTTACGATGTCCTCACCACCGAGGGCGGCTCCACCTTTGATATCCCCGTGCGGGCGCTGGATACCCCGCTGACAGTGATCGGCGACACCACCGCCATGAGCACCCCCCACGAGATCGAGTACACCCTGACCTTTGATTCCACCACGGCGGTGGAGGCAGCCCAGTGAAACGGCTGACCGCCGCGGTACTGGCGCTGCTGCTGCTGCTGATACTGTCCCTCTGTGCCTGCGGCACGGCAGACGCCCCTGCCAAAACAGATGGACAAACTGCCTCCATATCGTGGGATGAGTTGGTCTTTGACCGTACCATGCCCCTGCGCTATGCCCAGCAGTTTACCGTAGAGTATGCCGGAGAGAGCTACAAGCGCATCACCATCAACAACGACCGGGTGTACCTGCTGGTCGCCGAGGGCGCGGCGGTACCGGAGGGCGTACCCGCCGGCGTCACCGTTTTGCAGCAGCCGCTGGATCAGATCTATCTGGTGGCGGCCGCCGCCATGGACTACTTCGACAAGCTGGACGCCGTCGACTGCATCACCCTCAGCGGTAAAAAGCAGTCGGACTGGTATATCCAGCGTGCCAAGGACGCCATGGACAGCGGAGCGCTGGTATACGCCGGCAAGTACTCCGAGCCGGATTATGAGCTGATCCTGTCGCAGGGCTGTGATCTGGCGGTGGAAAACACCATGATCTATCACTCTCCGGCGGTGCTGGAGCAACTGGAGCGGCTGGGCATCCCCGTGCTGGTGGAGACATCCAGCTACGAGACCCAGCCCTTGGGTCGGATGGAGTGGATCAAGCTGTACGCGGCGCTGCTGGACAAGGAGGATGAGGCCGAGGCGCTGTTTAATGAGAAGATGGACAGCGTGGCGGACGTACTGGAGCAGCAGCCCACCGGCAAGACTGTGGCGTTTTTCTACATCACCAGCAGCGGCGCTGTAAACGTCCGCAAGTCCACGGACTATGTGGCGAAGTGCGTCACCATCGCAGGCGGAGACTATGTCTCCTTCGATGAATCGGCGGAGGACAACGCCCAGTCCACCATCAACATTCAGATGGAATCCTTCTACCACGGTGCAGTGGACGCCGATGTACTGATCTACAACAGCATCATCGATGGTGAGCTGCACACGCTGGACGAATTGGTGGCACTGGATCCACTGATGGCCGACTTCAAGGCCGTCAAGAGCGGTAATGTGTGGTGCCTGACCAAAAACTTCTATCAGGAGTCGCTGGAGCTGAGCGATCTCATTCTGGACGTGAACCATGCGTTGAACGACGCGCCGGATACGGCTTTTCACTTTCTGACACGGATGAAGTGAGCGTTTTTTACATCATAGGGAGGAGCAGCATGAACAAGACCCGAACACTTCGCATCTGGGGCAGCTTTTTGCTGCTCCTCCTGCTTTTACTCACATTTTTACTTTGGAATATTTTCGCGGGGAGCGTTTCGCTTTCCGCGTCTGAGATATGGCGCATTCTGCTGGGGGGCGATGTGGGCTTTACCCAGAGCCAGATCATCGTGAAGATCCGTCTGCCCCGGCTTCTCTCGGCGCTGATACTGGGCGGAGCGCTGTCCCTGTCCGGCTATCTGCTGCAAACCTTTTTCCATAACCCCATCGCAGGCCCCTTCGTGCTGGGCATCTCCTCCGGCGCAAAGATGACGGTGTGCGTGGCCATGCTGGTGCTTTTGAGCCGGGGCAAGACCACCTCCTCCGCCATTCTCATCGCGGCGGCCTTCGTGGGCGCCATGGTATCCATGGGCTTCGTGCTGCTGATCTCCCAGCGGGTCAAGCGCATGAGCCTGCTGGTGGTCTGCGGCGTGATGATCGGCTATATCTGCTCGGCGCTGACGGATTTTCTCGTGACCTTTGCCGACGATTCCAGCATCGTGAATCTGCACAACTGGTCTCTCGGCTCCTTCTCCGGCATGAGCTGGGACAACGTAAAGACTATGGCCGTCGTCTGCGGCATCACGCTGCTGCTGACCTTCCTGCTTTCCAAGCCCATCCGGGCGTACCAGTTGGGCGAGGTCTACGCCCAGAATATGGGCGTCCCCCTGCGGGCCTTCCGGACGGCGCTGATCCTGTTGTCCAGTGTGCTGTCCGCCTGCGTCACGGCCTTTGCCGGCCCCATCTCCTTTGTTGGCATCGCAGTGCCGCACCTGATGAAGTCCCTATTCAAATCGGCGGAGCCGCTGTGCATGATCCCGGCCTGCTTTTTAGGCGGCGGCGTGTTCTGCCTGTTCTGCGACCTTATCGCCCGCACCGCCTTTGCCCCCACAGAGGTGAGCATCAGCTCCGTCACGGCGGTATTCGGCGCACCCATCGTGATCTACATGATGATCCACAGAAAGGCGGCGTGAGTATGGCATATCTGGAAACAAAAGACCTGACCGTGGGCTACCACGGCAAGCCGCTGATCGAGGACATCGCCCTCCATGTGCAGCGGGGCAGGATCGTCACGCTGATAGGCCCCAACGGCTCGGGAAAATCCACCATATTGAAAACCATCATCGGCCAACTCTCCAAGGTGTCCGGCACGGTGTTTCTGGATGGAAAGGCCATGGAGGCGCACAGCCGCAATGAGATTGCCCGGCGCATGGCCATTTTGATGACCGCCCGCATGGAGCCGGAGCTGATGACCTGCCGGGACGTGGTGGGTACCGGCCGCTATCCCTACACAGGCAAACTGGGAATCCTCACATCGGAGGACCGGGCCATTGTGGAGCGCTCCTTGGCGCAGGTAGGCGGGCTGGACTTTGCCGATCGGCCCTTTGCCAACATCAGCGATGGGCAGCGCCAGCGGATCCTGCTGGCCCGGGCCCTGTGTCAGGAGCCGGAGATCATCGTGCTGGACGAGCCCACCAGCTTTCTGGACATCCGCTATAAGCTGGAGCTGCTGACGGTGCTCAAGCGCATGGTGCGGGAGAACGATCTGGCGGTGTTGCTGTCGCTCCACGAGCTGGAGCTGGCAGAGCGCATCTCCGATACCGTGGTGTGCGTGGCGGGCGACAGGATCGACCGCATCGGCCCGCCGGAGGAGATCTTCACCCGCGCATATATCGCAAAGCTGTACCAGATGGAGCACGGGAAGTACGACCCCTGCTTCGACAGTTTGGAATTCGTGCCGTAAGGAGTGCCATCATGGAAAAACAGGGTGTTTTTTACGCCGTCAGCGTGGGTCCCGGCGACCCGGAGCTGCTGACCCGGCAGGCGTGTCGGGTCCTGGAGGTATGTGATGTTATAGCGGCCCCTCGAACCAAGGCCGGGCGGATGCTGGCGCTGGACATCGCCGCCGGTGCGGTGGATATAAAGAATAAGACCATTTTGCCGCTGGATTTTACCATGGAGCGAAGTGAGGCGGTACGGGAGGAGAGCTACCGCACGGCGGCAGGTGCCATCGAGGCGGAGCTGACGGCGGGGCGAGACGTTGCCATGGTGAATCTGGGCGACGTATCCGTGTACGCCACGGCGTACTATATTTTAGAGCGCGTCCGCTCTGACGGGTTCGAGGTGGTCATGTGTCCCGGCGTTACCAGCTTCTGCGCCGTGGCGGCGCGGCTGGGGCGCAGTCTCACCCGTATGGATGAGCCGCTCCACATTCTGCCGGGCAGCACGGATCTGAACAACGCGCTGGCGCTGCCAGGAACAAAGGTCGTGATGAAATCCGGCAAGGCCATCCACGAGACGGCGGAGGCGTTAAAGCGCCACGGCCTGCTGGCAAATGCCGGGATGGTGGCGGACTGCGGGCTGGAGACGGAGCAGGTCTATACCGACCTGCGGCAGCTGCCGGAGGAGATCAGCTATTTTGCCACCATTGTGGCGGATTGAGAGGACGCTATGCAGAGACGAGTGCCCCGGCTGGTGCTTGCCGGAACCAACAGCGGCTGCGGCAAGACCACCGTCACCTGCGCCGTTTTGCAGGCACTGGTATCGCGGGGTCTGCGGGTAGGCGCGGCGAAATGCGGCCCGGATTACATCGACCCCATGTTCCACAGCCGTGTTATCGGCGCGAAAAGCTCCAATTTGGACAGCTTCTTTTTTGACCGCGACACCATGCGCTATCTGCTGGCTCACAACGGTCAGGACTGCGATATCACGGTGATTGAGGGGGTCATGGGCTATTATGACGGTCTGGGGCTGACATCCACCCGCGCCAGCACCTATGAGACGGCGCGGGAAACGGAAAGCCCCGTGGTGCTGGTGGTGAACGCACGGGGGGCGGCGTTGTCCGTTGTGGCGGCGGTGCAGGGCTTTCTGGACTTTGCGCCGGACAACAACGTGCAGGGCGTCATTCTGAACGGGTGCAGTGCCATGAGCTACAGCGCGCTGGCGCGGGAGCTGGAAAGCCGGCTGGGCGTCCGCGCCTGCGGCTATCTGCCCCGGCTGCCAGAGTGCACGCTGGAGAGCCGCCATCTGGGGTTGGTGACAGCGGACGAGGTAGAGGATCTGCGGGAGAAGCTGCGGCAGCTGGCGGAGGCGGCGGAAAAGACGCTGGAGCTGGACGCGCTGCTGGAGATCGCCCACAATGCGCCAGTGCTGGACTTCACGCCGCCGGTATTGCCGGAAAAGGGCGCGCCGGTGCGGATCGGCGTGGCGCGGGACCGGGCGTTCTGCTTTTACTATGAGGACAGTCTCGACCTGCTGCGGCAGCTGGGCGCGGAGCTGATACCCTTCAGCCCGCTGGCGGACGAAAAGCTCCCCGACGGTGTGCAGGGGCTGTACTTAGGCGGCGGCTACCCGGAGCTTTACGCGGCGCAGTTGGAGGAAAACCACGCCCTGCGCAGGCAAATCCGAGACGCTGTACACACGGGGATGCCCTGTATCGCTGAGTGCGGCGGCTTCATGTATCTGACGCAGGCCATCGCAGGCCGCGCCATGGTGGGTGCGCTGCCGGGGGACTGCTTTGATACGGGGAAGCTGACCCGGTTCGGCTATATCACCGCCACGGCCCGGGAGGACAATCTCCTCTGCCGCGCCGGAGAGCAGGTGCCGATGCATGAATTCCACCACTGGGACACCCCACAGCCCGGCGATGCTTTTGGGGCGGAAAAGCCCTCCGGAAAGCAGTGGCGCTGTGCGTATGCCACGGACACGCTGTATGCGGGTTTCCCCCACTTCCATTTTTACGCCAAGCCTGTCATGGCACAGCGCTTTTTGGCGGCTTGCAGAAAGGAGACGCTATGATGGAGCAAATGAAGCCTATGGACATTGAGAAGCGCAGCTTCGCCATCATCACAGAGCTGCTGGGCGACCGGCGGCTGGACCCGGAAAATGAGCTGGTCATCAAACGGGTCATCCACACCACGGCGGATTTTGACTATGTGGACAATCTGGCCTTTTCCGACCACGCGGTGGAAAAGGCCATCGCCGCCCTGCGGGCGGGCTGTGACATCGTCACCGATACGCAGATGGCCAAGGCCGGAATCAATAAGACGATCCTCGCCTCGCTGGGTGGGGAGGTACACTGCTTCATGTCGGACGCAGACGTGGCGGTGGAGGCTAAGGAGCGCGGTGTGACCCGGGCCTTTGTATCCATGGAGCGGGCAGCAGCCCTGCCCAAGCCCTGCATCTTCGCCATCGGCAACGCCCCTACGGCACTTTTTTCGCTGGAGGAACTGATGGAGGCAGACAAGCTCCGTCCCGCCCTCATCATCGGGGTACCGGTGGGCTTTGTGAATGTGGTGGAGAGCAAGGAGCGCATCATCAAGGCCGCTGCCGCGCCCTACATCGTGTCCCGGGGCCGCAAGGGCGGCAGCAATGTGGCGGCGGCCATCTGCAACGCCATGCTCTACCAGATCAGGCGGTAGGTCATGAAGGAATTTATCATACGGGACGGAAAAAAGCTCCGTCTGGGCTACACCACCGGCTCCTGTGCCGCGGCGGCAGCCAAGGCCGCCGCATGGATGCTGCTGAGCGGCAGCAAAAAGGAGTCCATCCGCCTGCTGACACCCAAGGGCATGGAGCTGGCATTGGCGGTGGAGGACATCTATCTGTCCCCGGACTGTGTGCGCTGCGCCATCCGGAAGGACAGCGGCGATGACCCGGATATCACCCGTGACACCCTGATCTATGCCGAGGTGCGGAAAACAGAGGCTGTTGGTATTGTCATCGACGGCGGACAGGGCGTAGGTCGGGTAACCAAGCCGGGTCTTGACCAGCCGGTGGGTGCGGCGGCCATCAACTCCGTGCCCCGCCGGATGATCCGGGAAAATGTGGAGGAGGTCTGCGGTCTGCTGGGCTACACCGGCGGTCTGCGGGTGGTAATCTCCGCTCCCGATGGCGAGACGCTGGCGAAAAAGACCTTCAATCCCCGGTTGGGCATTGAGGGCGGCATCTCTATCTTAGGCACCACGGGGATCGTAGAGCCTATGAGTGAGCAGGCGCTGGTGGACACCATCCATGTAGAGCTGCGGCAGCGGCGGGAGGGCGGCGCGGATTATGTACTGCTTGCCCCCGGCAACTACGGCGTAGACTATATCAAGGGTGCCATGGGCATCGACCCCGCCACGGCGGTGATGACCTCCAACTTCATCGGCGACGCGCTGGAGATGTGCCGGGAGCTGGGCTTCCGAGGGGTGCTGCTCATCGGTCATATCGGCAAGCTGGTAAAGCTGGCGGGCGGTATGTGGAACACCCACTCCCGCTACGGCGACTGCCGCATGGACATCCTGACGGCCTGTGCCGCCGCAGAGGGGCTGCACGGCGGTGCGGCGACGGAGCTGCTCCGCTGCGCCACCTGTGACGACGCCCTGCGGCTGTTGAAGGAGCAGGGACTTTATGACGCAGTGCTGCACCGGCTGGCCGGGCGCATTGACGACATGATGCACTATAAATGCAGTGATATAGAGACGGGAGCCATCCTCTTTTCCAAGGAATATGGCTATCTTTGTGAGACGAAGGGCGCATCCAAGCTGCTGCGCCGGATAAAGGAGGACTGACAATGGTACATTTTGTGGGAGCGGGCAGCGGCGCTGCCGACCTCATCACCGTCCGAGGCGCCAAACTGCTGGGCGAGGCCGACGTGGTAATCTACGCTGGCTCACTGGTGAATCCGGCGCTGCTGGACTACACCAGGGAGGGCTGCGAGATCCACGACAGCGCCAAACTGACGCTGGAAGAGGTCATCGCCCTCATCGAGAAAGCGGAGGCGGAGGGAAAGACCACCGTGCGCCTGCACACAGGGGATTCCAGCATCTATGGTGCGGTGCGGGAGCAGTTCGACGAGCTGGAAAAGCGGGACATTGTCTACGATGTCTGCCCCGGCGTAAGCGCCTTCTGCGGCGCAGCGTCCGCGCTGCGGGCGGAGTACACCCTGCCCGATGTGAGCCAGACCGTCATCATCACCCGCGCCCCGGGCCGCACCCCGGTGCCGGAGCGGGAGTCCATCCGCTCGCTGGCGGCCCATCAGGCCACCATGGTGCTGTTTCTCAGCACTTCACTGACCGAACTGCTGCAAGCCGAGCTGCTGGCGGGAGGCTATACCGCTGACACCCCGGCGGCAGTGGTCTACAAGGCCACTTGGCCGGAGGAGCATATCTTCCGCTGCACGGTGGGGACGCTCCACGAGACGGTGACAGGCAACAGTCTGACCAAGACCTCGCTGATCGTGGTGGGCAACTGTCTGGGTGACACCTATCTGCGCTCGCTGCTGTATCACCCCAACTTTACAACGGAGTTCCGCAAGGGGGCGCAATGAGAGCCGCCCTGTTTACTTTCAGCCGCGGTGGCTGCGCCACGGCGCGGCGGATACTGGCAGCGCTGCCGGAGGAGGCATGGATGTGCTATACCATGCCGCGTTTTGAAGAGCCGGGCTTTCTGCCGCTGGACAAGGCGGTATATGGCGCGAGCTTTTCCTCCATGGACGCACTGATCTTTGTGGGGGCCTGCGGCATCGCCGTGCGGGAGATCGCCCCCTATGTCAAAAGCAAAAAAACCGACCCGGCGGTGGTTTGCATCGACGAGGCGGGGCGGTTTGTGATCCCCCTGCTCTCCGGCCATATCGGCGGCGCCAACGCGCTGGCGGTGAAGCTGGCGGAAAAGCTGGGGGCCACGGCGGTGGTCACCACCGCCACCGATGTCCGCGGCAAATTTTCCGTGGACGCATGGGCTGCCCGACACGGCTGCGTCATCTCTGACATGGGGCTTGCCAAGGCGGTTTCGGCGGCGATCTTAGAGGAGGATATCCCCCTTTGCAGCCAGTTTTCTCTGCCCGCCCCCCTGCCGGAGGGTACGTTTGCCGGGGAGAGCGGCCCGCTGGGCGTTTTCATTGGCTGGCGCACAAAGGCACACTTCGCCCGCACCCTGCGGCTTATCCCTCGCGTACTGCGGGTAGGTGTAGGCTGCCGGCGGGGCATCTCCGCCGAGGCGGTGGTGCGTGCGGTGCAGACAGTGTTCGCGGAAAATGGGCTGGACACGGCGGCCATCTGCGGCGTCTGTTCCATCGACCTGAAGCAGGACGAGGCAGGCCTGCTGGCCGCCTGTGAGAAAAACAACTGGCCGGTGCATTTTTACACGGAGCAGCAGCTGCGGGATGTGGCGGGTGACTTCACTCCCTCCGATTTCGTCCGCTCCGTTACCGGCGTGGACAATGTCTGTGAGCGGGCGGCGCTGCTGGATGCCGAAAAACTGATCGTACAAAAAACAGCGCGGGACGGCGTGACCATCGCCGTCGCGGCGGAGCATTGGGAGGTGCGCTTTGGGTAAGGTAATTGTAGTAGGTATCGGGCCGGGCAGCTATGAGGATATGACCATTCGGGCGGATACCGCCCTGCGGGCGTGTGACGCCATCGTAGGCTACCCGGTGTATGTGGATCTGGTGCGGGATCGCTACCCCGGCAAGGAGCTTCACTCCACCCCCATGACACGGGAGGCCGAGCGCTGCCAGCTGGCGCTGGAGCTGGCGCGCAGCGGTAAGACCGTCGCCATGGTCTGCTCCGGTGACAGCGGCATCTACGGCATGGCGGCGCTGGTCTATGAGCTGCGGGGCGAGGCGCAGGAGCCTGAAATTCAGGTGGTACCTGGTCTGACGGCGGCTTGCAGCGCCGCAGCGGTGCTGGGTGCGCCGCTGACCCACGACTTTGCGGTCATCAGCCTCAGCGATCGGCTGACGCCGTGGGAAACCATCGAAAAGCGGCTGGACTGCGCGGCGGCGGCGGATCTGACCATCGCCCTGTACAACCCCGCCAGCCACGGCAGACCCGACCACCTGAAGCGGGCCTGCGATATCCTGCTGCGCCGTCTGCCGGGAGAGCGGCTGTGCGGCATCGTGCGCAATATTGGCCGTGAGGGGCAGAGCAGCCGCATCCTGACGCTGGCAGAGCTGCGGGAGGCGGAGGTGGATATGTTCTGCACCGTGCTGATCGGCAGCACCGTCGTCAAAACGGTGGCCGGTCAACTGGTCACACCCAGAGGATACCGCAATGTGTAATATCTGCGTGTTTGCCGGCACCACGGAGGGCCGGGAACTGGTGGAATTCCTGGCCGGACAGCCGGTGCAGGCTACGGTATGCGTGGCCACGGAGTATGGTGAAACGCTGCTGCCGGAGGCGGAAAACATTACGATTCTGGCGGGACGCATCCCGGTAGAGGACATCATCCGGATGCTGCAAAGGATGCGGTTCGATCTGGTCATCGACGCTACCCACCCCTATGCCACCTCCATCACCGAGAGCATCTGCACAGCCTGTCGGGAAACGGAGACGGAGTATCTGCGCCTGCTGCGGCAATCCTCCGAACAGACGGAGGATGTGGTCTGCGTGGAGAATGCGGCGGCGGCCGCCGCATTTCTGGAGAGTACGCGGGGCAATATCCTGCTGACCACCGGCAGTAAGGAACTGGCGGCGTATAGCGGCATCCCCGATTTTACCCAGCGGGTATACGCCCGGGTGCTGCCCATGGATGCCTCGCTGGAGGCCTGCCGCGCAGCGGGGCTGAAGGCCGCCCATATCATCGCCATGCAGGGGCCTTTCTCCGAGGAGATGGATCTGGCTACACTGCGGTTTGCCGACGCCGCATGGATGGTGACCAAGGACGGCGGCGAAGCCGGCGGCTTTCCCGCTAAGGCATCCGCCGCCCGGAAGGCGGGCGCAGGTCTGGTGGTCATTGGCCGCCCGCCCCAGCGGGAGGGTCTTCCCTTTGCGGCGGTGCTGGATGTTCTGTGTAAGCGGTTCGGCTGCACCGTCCGGCCGCAGGTGCGGATCGTCGGCATCGGCCCCGGCAGCCGGGAGGCTATGACCCGTGAGGTCAGTGAAACCATTGAGGTGGCGGACTGTCTCATCGGCGCAAAACGGATGCTGGAGGCTGTGGCGCGGCCGGGACAGCACACCTGCGACGCCATTGCGCCGCAGGATATTGCGGACTTTATCCGCACCCACTGGGAGTACCGCCGCTTCGCGGTGGTCATGTCCGGCGATACCGGCTTCTTCAGCGGCACGAAAAAGCTGCTGCCCCTGCTGGAGGGCTGCGACACGGCGGTGCTGCCGGGTTTGAGCTCGTTGTCCTATCTGTGCGCCCGGCTCCGGACCTCCTATGAGGATGTCCGGGTGGTGAGTCTCCACGGGCGGCAGCACAACATTCTGCCGGAGGTGCGGGCAACCAGCCGTCTCTTTGCGCTGGTAGGCGGCGAGCGCGGCATCAACGACCTGTGCCGTACGCTGACAGAGGGTAATCTGGGCCACGTCTCTGTGTATGTGGGCCAGCGGCTGGGCTACCCGGATGAGCGCATCGTGCGCGGCACGGCGGCGGAGCTGACGGATGGTGTCTATGCCCCTCTAAGCGTGGCGCTTATCGAAAACCCCCATCCCGACGCGGTGGTCACACCGGGTCTGCCGGATGACGCCTTTCTCCGCAGTGCGGAGGGAATGCCCGTGGTTCCCATGACCAAAAGTGAGGTGCGGGCGGTGTGCCTTTCCAAGCTGCGGCTGACGGAGCGGAGCGTCTGCTGGGACATCGGCGCCGGTACCGGCTCAGTGTCGGTGGAAATGGCCTTACAGGCAAAGCAAGGGCTTGTCTGCGCCGTAGAGCGGCGAGAGGATGCCGCAGCGCTGCTGGGGCAAAACCGTAATCGGTTTGCATTGGAAAACTTACAGGTGGTCTGCGGCAGCGCGCCGGAGGCCTGCGTCGGCTTGCCAGCCCCCACTCACGCATTCATCGGCGGCAGTGCCGGCAATATGCACGAGATCGTGGCGCTGCTGCTGGCAAAAAATCCCCATGTCCGCATCGTGGCCACGGCCGTTTCGCTGGAGTCCGTGGCTGAGCTGACGGACTGCCTGACGGCGTTCCCCTTTGCGGAGACGGAGGTGGTGTCCCTGCAAGCGGCGCGGGACAGAAAAGCCGGAAGCTACCACCTGATGAGCGGACAGAATCCCATTTATATTTTTACGATGCAGGGCGGAGGAGAAACAGCATGATGTGGTCGCTTGCGGCACTTGTTATCGGCTTTTGCATAGACCTTCTGGTGGGCGACCCCCACGGCTTTCCCCATCCGGTAGTTCTGATTGGAAAATGTATCAGTGTGTTGGAGCGGGGGCTGCGGTGCATATGCCCCAAAACGCCCTCCGGCGAGCGGGCGGCGGGCGCCATCCTGTGGGGCGCGGTGGTCATCGTATCCACCGCCGTCCCGGCTCTGCTGCTGTGGCTGAGCGGTCTGCTCAGCCCGTGGCTGCGTCTGGCGCTGGAAAGCGTGATGTGCTGGCAGATCTTGGCCGTTAAGTCCCTGCGGGACGAGAGCATGAAGGTCTATGACGCGCTGGAGAGCGGGGATTTGGCCGCCTCCCGCCATGCTGTTTCCATGATCGTGGGGCGGGATACCGACCGGCTGGACGATGCCGCCGTGACCCGTGCCGCCGTGGAAACGGTGGCGGAGAACACCTCCGACGGCGTGGTGGCGCCGCTGCTGTTTCTGGGCCTCGGCGGGGGCGCGCGCGGGGGTTTTCGCAGCGCCAGACTTTCTGGCCATCGGCGGCGCGCCGCTGGGCTTTTTCTACAAGGCAGTGAACACCATGGACTCCATGCTGGGGTATGTGGAGCCGCCCTATAAGAACATCGGTCTTGTACCCGCCAAGGCGGACGATGTGGTGAATTATATCCCGGCGCGGCTGTCCGCCCTGCTGATGCTGACGGCGGGCGGCCTGATGGGACTGGATACGGCGGCAGGCTGGCGGATCTTCCGCCGTGACCGCCGAAAGCACGCCAGTCCCAACTCGGCGCAGACGGAATCTGTCTGCGCCGGACTTCTGGGCCTGCGTCTGGCCGGGGATGCATGGTACCACGGTGTACTGCACAAAAAGGAGTATATCGGCGACGCATCGCGGGAGATCACCCACGAGGACATCCCCCGTGTGTGCCGCCTGATGACCGTCACAGCGATCCTCACCCTGCTTTTGAGCTGCGGGGTCAAGCTGTCCTTTGCGCTGTAAAGGAGACATAGATGCTGTATCAAACAGAAAATCAACACGGCGGCGATGTATACGGCGGCGGTATCACGCTGGATTTTTCCGCCAACACCAACCCCCTTGGTACGCCTCCCGGCGTACTGGAGGCGGTGTGCCGGGCTCTGCCCCGGCTGCACCGCTACCCCGACCCCTACTGCCGCCGGCTGGTGCAGGCTATCGCGGGCCATGAGCAGGTGCCGGCGTCCTATATTCTCTGCGGAAACGGCGCGGCAGACCTGATCTACACATACTGCGCCGCCCTGCGGCCCCGGACGGCGGTAGAGCTGGCCCCCACCTTTGTGGAATATGGGGCGGGACTGGCGCAGGTGGGTTGCCGCGTAGAGCGGTATTTCCTGCATCAGGCGCAGAATTTCGATTTGGACGAGAGGTTTCTGTCCTTCTTAGAGGAAAAAAAACCGGAGGTGGTATTCCTCTGCAACCCCAACAACCCCACCGGGCGGCTGATCCCGCTCCCTCTGCTGGAGCAGATCCTGCAATACTGCGCGGCACAAGGGGCGCGGCTGTTTCTGGATGAGTGCTTTCTCGATCTCACGGAGGACGGCGTCAGCGCCAAGTCCCTTCTGGCAGCGCACCCGGAGCTGCTGATCCTGAAGGCATTCACCAAGAGCTACGGCATGGCGGGCATCCGGCTGGGGTACTGCCTGTGCGCCGACAATGCGTTACTGCGCCGCATGGCGGCCGCGTCCCCGCCGTGGAACGTATCCACCCTGGCCCAGAGTGCCGGTGTGGCGGCACTGGCGGAGCGGGACTTCCTGCAAAGGACGCTGTCCCTCGTCCGCACGGAGCGGCGGTGGCTCACGGATAACCTGACGGCGCTGGGCTTCTGGGTATGCCCGTCCCATGCCAATTACCTGCTGTTCCGCGGGCCGCTGGGGCTGCGGGAGGGCCTGCTGCAGCAGGGTATCGCCATCCGTGGCTGTGGGAATTACAACGGGCTGGGCGACGGGTGGTATCGCATTGCGGTGAGGCCTCACGGGGAAAATGAAGCATTGATAACGGCCATCCGGCAATTCTGCAAGGAGAAATCACTATGGCAATGAATATTATGATTCAGGGGACCATGTCCAATGCGGGAAAGAGCCTGCTGGCGGCGGGACTCTGCCGCGTTTTGAAGCAGGACGGCTACCGCGTGGCACCGTTCAAGAGCCAGAACATGGCGCTGAACTCCTTCATCACTAAGGACGGCGGCGAGATGGGCCGGGCGCAGGTGGTGCAGGCAGAGGCCGCCGGGATCGAGCCGGATACGCGCATGAATCCCATCCTGCTCAAGCCCACCACCGACGTGGGCAGTCAGGTCATCGTCAACGGACAGGTGCGGGGCAATATGCAGGCCATGGAGTACTTCCGCCGCAAGCGGGACTACATCCCCGCTGTGCTGGAGGCCTACAACAGTCTGAACTCAGAGTATGACGTGATCGTCATTGAGGGGGCAGGCAGCCCCGCGGAGATCAACCTCAAGCAGGATGATATCGTCAATATGGGCCTTGCCAAGCTGGTGGACGCGCCGGTGCTGCTGGTGGGCGACATCGACCGGGGCGGCGTGTTTGCCCAGCTCTACGGCACGGTGGCGCTGCTGGAGGAGGACGAGCGCCGCCGCATCAAGGGCGTGGTGGTCAACAAATTCCGGGGCGACCGGGCCATTCTGGAGCCGGGACTGAAGACGCTGGAGCAGCTGTGCGGCATCCCGGTGGCGGGGGTCATCCCCTACGCCCATATAGACATCGACGATGAAGACAGCCTGACCGAGCGGTTTGACCGCTCCAAAGAGCGAAAGCTCCTGGATATCGCGGTAATCCGTGTGCCGCGCATCTCCAATTTCACGGATTTCAGCCCCTTCGAACATTACGGAAACGTGTCGCTGCGCTATGTGGATCAGGTGAGTGACCTGCACCAGCCGGACATGATCCTGCTGCCGGGTACCAAGAGCACCATTGCCGATCTGCGCTGGCTGCGGCAGTCCGGTCTGGAGGCGGCCATTTTGAAGGCGGTTGACGCCGGCACGCTGGTTTTCGGCATCTGCGGCGGCTATCAGATGCTGGGGCGCACCGTGTCCGACCCGGAGCAGGTGGAGGCCGCCGGTGTCACGGAGATCAACGGTTTGGGCCTGCTGGAGATGGACACCGAATTCCGGGGTGAAAAGGTGCAGACCCAGACGCAAGGCGTCTTTCACGGTGTGGAGGGAATGCTTTCCGGCCTGAACGGACTCGCCTACGAGGGGTACGAGATCCACATGGGCCGCAGTCAGCAGCAGATGCCCGCCCTCACCGGCAGCAGAAACGTATACGGCAGCTATGTCCACGGCATTTTTGACGCGCCGGGCATCACGGATACGATCCTGAAAGCACTGTGCGCCAGAAAGGGCGTGTCTTTTGACGCGCTGGCAACCTTTGACGCCTGCGGCTACAAGGAACGGCAGTACGACCTGCTGGCGGACGTGGTACGCGGCGGACTGGATATGTCCTTTGTCTACCGGGTGCTGCGCCGGGAAGTATAACGAAACAAGTTCCGATGGAAAAAGGGGGGAGAGACTTGAGCAGGATATTATGCGTGATTGACGGCATGACGGATCCCCACTTTCAGGTGGAGCGATATGGCCATCTGGCGTCCATGGGTTCGGTGCGGTATGTGGATACCTGCGGCGGCTTCCCACCGGAAACACTGCACTGCGTACTGCGCCTGTTGGGGGTAACGGATCTGCCGGTACATCTCCGAGGCTATGTAGAGGCGCTGGGGGCCGGAATCCCCGTCCGGCCCGATGACCTGCTACTGCGGGGCAGCTGCTACACGCTGGATGGAGAGGGCTGCTGTACCATGCCTTGCTGTGCCCCGGCAAAGGTAGAGGATCCTGCATTTACCTATTACCGGCTGGGCGGCTATCAGGCACTGCTGGTATTTCCCCACATGGCGCATACTGTGAATAACATTGTAACGCAGATTCCTTCCGGCGGGCAGCGGGCACTGTGCCCGCAGGGAAGCTTGGTACTGCGCCATGCCTTTGAAAGACTGCTGACGAAAGAACGATGTATGCTTCTGTGGGGGCAGTCTGTTCCGGTAGCACTGCCGCCATTTCCCCAGAAGAGCGCCGTGATCTGCGGCAAGGAGTTGGTAAAGGGGATTGCCCGGCTGCTGCACATGGAGCTTTTCACGGTAAAGGGGGCTACTGGCGATGTGGATACGGATCTGGACGCCAAGACAGAGGCAGCCCTGCGAGCGGCGGAACGCTGCCCCTTTGTGCTACTGCATATCAACGGGGCGGATGAAGCGGCCCATCGCCACGATTCGGCGGAAAAGGAGACTTTCCTGCGCCGGGTCGATGATCGGGTGCTCTCCCGGCTGTTGGCGTCTGAGCATGAGATTATGGTGGCCTCCGACCACGGAGCTGATCCAGAAAGCGGAGCCCATCTGGGTGGCCCACAGCCTTTTTTTACCAGCCGTTAAATGGTAATAGTCAAAATATGAAGACTGCATAACGGCGTCAAGGCTTAAAATCAAAACCTCAGGCTTATCCGTAATCTCATTAAGATAAGCAAAAATCCAGACCGCCCATAGGGCGGTCTGGATTATTTTTGCAAAAAAATCAAAAAAACACTTGACAATTTGAAAAAATCGGAAGCTTCGCCTTGAGAGGAATTTCAAGGAGACCACGCCGATGAGAAACTACCCGAACACCCTGAAAAGAAAGCTTCTGGATACCATATCCGGAAAACAAGCAGCTGTATAGCGAATTGTATCCTGATGAAGCCAAGCAGATGGAAGGATACACCGAAAACATCGGAGTCCTTCTAAAGCGGGAACTCGGAATAGACAGTATAACAACCATTGATAGAAACGCTGAAAATGCGAGAAACTACAACATTGATGTAGTGGGTATGACTGACTACATCGAAAACAAATGTGGCTGGCGTCGCAACGTGATATATTATGACGCAGAAATTATCAACCAAATCAATATTCTGAGGAAAAGATATTAAGGGATTGAAGGTTCCTCCTTGATATGAATGGGTACACCATAAAAGCATCCACAGCTTTTTGGTAAGGATGAGGTCGACTGCCCACCGCATTTCCTAAGCTAAAGGCACAGGTACATTCCGCGCGGCCACAAAAATTAGCCTTATTTTTAGCCTTATAACATCAGAATACAATAATACAGCCCGGCAGCATTTAACAGCATGATTCCCCGCAAGTCCTGTATTTCCAACACTTCCCGGCATCAGTCAACACAATGCAAAATCGCCCCGCGGCGATTCAAATCCGGGTGTCACCTCCAACCAAAAACCTCGTAACCATGCCGGTTACGAGGTTTTTCTTATGCCCGTCGATCATGTGACCCGCGAGGCAGCATGCTCCTCCTGCTGAATCTTCTGGTCGGTCATTCTCCGCCCTTTTTCCCTGCCACCGTCTTGATATCAGACCCCAGACGCACAAAGCGAAGCGCATTCTTATTAGGAGTACCGCTCTCAACCCTCCCGAAACACCTGTGTTCCGGGAGGGTTTTCATGCTCGCCCCGTCACCCTACACAATAGCCCGCAAGCGGGCGGCACGGAATTTTATGACAATTGGCTATTGCCAGAAACAGGAAAATTATGTAGTATATTAGCGTGGTAACACGGTAGCGAGCTAAAGCAAAATAAAACGGACAACGCGGCTGTCGTACCATTTGGCTTTCGAGCATAACAGAAAGGAGAACGAATATGAAAACACGTGCAAAGCGGCTTCTGTGCCTCTGCCTTGCCCTGCTTCTGGTGCTGGGACTTACCGCCTGCGGCGGCAGCGGCACGACTGGCGGCAAAAAGGCGGAGCTGCTGTCTATGGATGCCCGGCCCGACGCGCCCAGCGAGATCCCGGAGGGGCTGGACATTGACTGGAACTACCGCTACACCTTCGCCGAACTGGAGGGGCAGCTGGCCCGGCTGGCCGAGACGTATCCGGACATTACCAACCTGTACTCCATCGGCACCTCGTGGCAGGAGCGCGATCTCTGGTGCATGGAGCTGACCAATAAGGCGATCCCCGCCGGGGAAAAGACGGGCATCGGCGTATTCGCCAACATCCACGGCGGCGAGCGGGAGAGCGCTTCCTCCGCCATGTATACGGCGTGGTGGCTGGCGCTGTGCTCCGGCGACGATTATGTCAAGGGACTGCTGGATAACTACATCATCTATGTGATCCCGGTCATCAACCCCGATGGCTACGAGCAGTCCTTCGTCATCAACAACCGCCCCAACCTGCGGCCCAGAGACGCCAACGGGGACAACATCCCCTACAGCGACCCCTACACCGACATTGACGGCGACGGCTTCATCGCCACGCTCTATCGCGGAACGGCCGATGACACGCCCTCCAGAGACCTGCCCGTGTTCGGCATGGAAAGCCCCGACTGGGACGAAAACGGCATTCTGGGCGACGATCCCCGCACGAGCGGCATCGACATGAACCGCACCTTCGACTACCAGTGGAACCGCTATGACATTGAGACGAAGGACGGCCAGCAGGTGGGCAATGTGAACTGGACCACAGCCGGTACGGCGCCTGCCACCGAGCCGGAGATCAAGGCGCTCCAGCAATTCCTATACGAGCACGAGATCGACGCCCTTGTCTCGCTGCACACCGGCATTCAGTCCGTGCTTTACCCATGGTGCTACCGCGCCTATGACGCCAACGATCCCGACGATGCCGAGATCCCCTTCATGAAGGAGACCGCCGCCAAGATGGCACAGGTTTTCCAGGATTACACCGGCCGGGGCTTCTACAGCATGAGCTCCAACGAGGATTACCCCACCGCCGCGGAGCTGATCGACTACGCCTATGGCCGCTACAATATCCACGCCTATACCATTGAGGTGTACAGCCCCGGCAAGTCCGAGGACGGCGATATCAGCGCCTGCAAGTGGGAAAACACCATGCCGGAGGCCAAGTGGGTGTTCTACTCCCGCGATGAGATTCGGGACGTGCTGGGTCTGGACCCTGACGCCATTACCGACAGCGAGGGCGTAGGCCTTGCCGCTGACGAGGGTCTGTGGTTCTATACCAGCCCCACCAACCAGATGGTCAACCGTGCGCCTGAGGAGCAGGACGTGATGGTGCGGGGCTGCCGCGACGCCATCCTGACCATGATCGAGAGCGAGCCCAGCGGAAGCGGCTATCAGAACCCCGGATACTACAAATAATTTCCGCGTTTTATTCCCCCTCGTGACCGCAAGGTCACGAGGGGGTTCTTGCGTTCGCCGATATTGACAAACGCCGTGCCTTAAAGTATAATCTGTGATGCACATTGAATGATATATATTATAAAATCTACTTTTCCACAAAATGAGACGCGGCGCATGCCACAAAACCGGCCCGTGCCGCGTTTCTATTTCAGAAAGACTGCGAAAGGGAATCAAGGAGGTAGCCAACATGAAAAACAGCGCGCTGGTGGTGATCGACCTGCAAAACGATATCACGAAGCACTACCGGGAGATCATCGAAAACGTCAACGCCGCCATCGACTGGGCCGTCGAAAAGGAGTTGTGGGTCATTTATATCCAGCACAACAACCTGTCTGCGGGGACGAGGACATTCAAGCCCGGCACACGGGGCGCGGAGCTGGTGCCGGAGCTGAAGGTGGTATCCGACCACATGTTTACAAAGGCAAAGAGCAGCGCCCTGACCAACGAGTCCTTCGCCGCCTTTCTTCAGGAGCACGGCATTACCCATTGTTACCTTGCCGGTGCCGACGCCGCGGCCTGCATCAAATCCACCTGCTTCAACATGAGAAAAAGCGGCTATGCCGTCCATGTGCTGTCGGACTGCATTACCAGCTACGACAAAAAGAAGCTGCCGGAGCTACTTGCCTACTATGAAAGTAAGGGCTGCGCCGTCATGACGCTTCAGGAGGTCATGCGGCAGGCGGGTTTGGAATAAAGCAATAGAAAAAAGGAGGGAAACCCCATGAATCAACTGATCGGCTGCTGCGGACTGGACTGCGAAGCGTGCGACGCCCGGATCGCCACCGTCACGAACGACGGCGCCCTGCGGGAGAAAACCGCCGCCCTGTGGACGGAACTCAACGGCGTGCCCATCACGCCGGAGATGATACACTGCACCGGCTGCCGCGTGGAGGGCCCGAAAACGCCCTTCTGCGACAAGCTCTGCCCGGTACACAACTGCGTCCGGGAGAAGAAACTGGACACCTGCGCCGACTGTGCGCAGCGGGAGGGCTGCCCCACGCTGGGCCGCATCGCCGCCAATACGCCGTCGGTGCTGGACAGCCTGAAGCGGCTCCGCCGGGAAAAATAAACCGAAAACAACGAAAAGGAGACATCATGAAACCGATGAAAAGAACTTTGCCACTGCTGACCGCCATATTGCTGGCGGCCGCCCTGATGACGGGCTGCACCAAACTGACCGAAGCCAAGGACAACACCCCCTCCGCCACAGACGCTCCGGCGGAGACCGGGGACGGCGTGTATGTGAAGCTGGAGCGGGACGACGTGGCTTCCCTTTACATTCATGGCGGCAGTTTTTCCAAGGTGTGCGAAAACGCCGACGGCTCGCCCCTGAAGGCTGGGGAGTGGATCTACACCGGCGAGGATATCGTAGAGATCTCCAAGAAGGACAACTGCTCCGTCGTCTTTACGGTAGGCGCGACGGCGGCGGACGATACGCTGCTGGCCGAGGGCACGTTCCTCTATGATGCGGTGCAGGAGAAGCTGTATGTCACCATCAGCGCCGACGGCGTGACCTGCTCCACCTCCGATGCAGCCGACGCTCCGGCGGATGTGCCGCCTGTCCTGACGCTGCCCGTTCTGGACGAGATCGACACAAGCGTGATGGTGGGCGTCTCCGGCTCCTCTCTGTCGGCGGTGCAGGCGGCGGTCAGCCTGCTGAACTGGGGCACGGACACCGGCCTTGGCGCGGACGAGATCGGCGACGCCACGTCCACGTGGCTGGCCTCTAAAAACGACGGCCTGACGGAGTTCCTACAAAAGCTGGAGCTGGTGGACGACGCCTATCAGAAGCTGCTGACGGATCAGGCCCGCGACCTGCTGGACAGCGCCGGATGCGAGACCACCGAGATCACATGGGGCAGCGAGCCTGTGGCGGCGGTAGAAGCCGTCATGCAGGCGGCCGGCCTGCGGTAAACGGAAACCGCCGAATATCGCGTTCTATAAAAGCGGAGGTGCGCTGCACCTCCGCTTTTTTGCCAGTCTATAGAGTGCTGTTCTGCGAATTGACATTTTCGCCGTTCTCTGTTATACTGCGGTTAGAATATGCTAACTGTAACCGTAAACATTTTTCGACGTCCCAGAAAGGGGAGGAAGAATCAGCATGATCGGAAAAGTGATAGTAGAGGGTCTCGGCCTTGGCCTGCTGCTGGTGCTGGTCTGCGCCGTGGGCATCAGCCGGGGCGCGGTGGCGCTGGTGCACCTCTATAACCCGGAGGTGCAGGAGCGCTGCGTGGCGCTGGGACTGACCACCCCGGAGCGGATCAGGCGCAGCAGCATCCTGTTTAAGCTGGTGTGCGTCCCCGGCTATATGGCCTATGTGCTGGTGTGCGTCTACGCCGTCAACGGCGCGCGGGGCTTCCTGACGCCCTTCTGGCAGCTGCTGGTGATCCTGTCCGTCATGAACCTGATCGACCGCTTTCTGGTGGACGACCTCTGGGTGGGACACACCAACGCGTGGACGATCCCCGGCACGGAGGATCTGAAGCCCTACATCACGGCGCAGAACAGGAAGGTCAAGTGGCTGTTCGGCACCGTGGGCATGGCGGTCATGGCGGCGGTGCTGTCCGGCATCATGCTGCTGTTCGTCCCCTGACAGGAGGGCGCGTATGTTCTGGGACAAGGTAGCCTGCGTGTACGACGTTTTCGCCAACGTCATCAACCGGAAGGCCAACCGCGCGCTGTGCGAAACGGTGGCGGCGCTGATCCGGCCCGCCGACACGGTGCTGGAGTGCGCCTGCGGCACGGGACTGCTGACCGGGGTGATAGCGCCCCGGTGCAAGAGCCTGACGGCGACGGATTTCTCCGCCAACATGCTGAAGCGGGCGGAGAAAAAGCTGAAAAATACGGCAATGTGCGGTTCGCACAGGCGGATATCACGAAGCTGGACTATCCGGACGGCAGCTTCGACGCGGTGGTGGCCGCCAACGTCATCCACCTGCTGGATGAGCCGTACCGGGCGCTGGCGGAGCTTGACCGGGTCTGCAAGCCGGGCGGCAGGCTCATCATCCCCACCTATATGAACCGGACGGACAGGGGAACCACCAACAGCGTTTCCGGCGCCATCGGCAAGGCGGGCGCGGACTTCAAGCGGGAGTTCACGCCGGAGACGTACCGCCGGTTCTTCGCCGCCGCCGGGTATACGGATGCCCGCTACACCCTGTGCCGTGGCCGTATCCCCTGCGCGGTGGCGGTGCTGCAAAAGCAGGACGGCAGGTGAGGGGCTGCACCCCGAAAGAACTTCGTAGGGGCGGGATTCTACCCCGCCCAACTTTTGTCAGTGTGAGCCAGTGCTCACACTGGCGTGACAATCCGTTTTCCTTGCCTCTCCCAAAGGGAGAGCCAAGGGCGGGCCGATGTGGGCATCGGCCCCTACGAATGCTAACAACGACCGTACCATTTCCAACAAAACCACCCCGTGACCTCGGTCACGGGGTGATTTTTCCACTATCCCAGCTTGCGCAGGAACACGAAGGTGACGCCGCGGTTTTCGCCGTCCAGATCCCGATCCTGCCGCAGATGGGGGTATTGCTGCAGGGCTCGCCGGGCCGTCTCGTCAAAGATGGAGAACCGCTCCCCCGGCAGATAGGCGGCGATCCGTCCCTGCGCGGCGGCCTCCTCCAGATAGCGGCGGCTGGCGGTGCAGATGCGTCCGCCTTTGCCGGAGGAGCCGTAGCCGTGGATCAGCTTCATCAGCGGCGTGTTCATCTGCCGCGCCGCCTCCAGCTCCGCGTCCAGCCGCCGCAGCGCCTGATCCACCGTGGGCCAGCCCAGCTCCAGATTCAGTTCACGGGTATGCTTCATGTCCGCTCCTTTCCCGCGGGGTCAGCGGCTGCGGATGGCCCGCTCCATGCGGACAAGGCCCTCCTCCAGCACGTGGCGGGGACAGGCGATGCTCCACCGCTCGAACCCTGCACCCTCCGCGCCGAAGTGATACCCCTCGGTGAAGAAGCAGCGGGCCTTTTCTCCCATAAAGCGCTCCTGCTCCCCGGGCTCCATCCCCAGAAAGCGGAAGTCCAGCCACGGCAGATATGTGGCCTCCAACGGCGTCACGCCTACCTCCGGCAGATGGTCGCGGCAGAAGTCCGACAGCAGGCGGAAGTTGCCGTCCAGCACCGTCAGCAGCTCATCCAGCCAGCCCTCGCACCGCTCCCACACGGCGATGCAGGCGGCGTAGGATAGAATGTCCCGACCGGAGTCCTCCCGCTGGGCGCGGTAGACCCGGCGGCGCTCCTCGTCCGCCATCACCACCGCCGCGCCCTTGATGGCGGCGATGTTGAAGGTCTTGGTGCAGGAGGTGGACACGGCGCAGTTGCGCAGGTACTTTTCCTCCAGCGACGCCATGGACACGAAGCTGTGGCCCGGCAGGATCAGGTCGGCGTGGATCTCGTCGGCGATGAGGAACACGCCGTGCCGCAGGCAGATATCCGCCACCTGCTCCAGCTCCTGTCGGCTCCACACCCGACCCACCGGATTGTGGGGGTTGCAGAAGATCAGCATAGTGGTGTCCGCCCGGCGGCACAAGTCCTCCAGCAGAGCGAAGTCGATGGTGTAGCGGCGGTCGTCCCCCAGCACCATAGGACAGTCCAGCCGGCGGCGGTTCAGCGGCTCCGGCGCGTCCAGAAACGGGGGATAGGCGGGGGTCAGCACCACGATGCCGTCTCCCGGCCTGGTAAAGGCCCGGATCATCCGGTGCATGGCGCCCAGCACGCTGTCGGCGTCCACCACCCACGCCGCGGGAATGTCCACGCCGTGGCGGTGCTGCATCCACCTCTGAAAGGCGGCGATGTACTCCCGCGGCGTGCGGGTATAGCCGAACACCCGGCCCCGCATAAAGTCCTGCACGCCCTCGCTCAGCTCCGGCGGCGGCAGAAAGTCCATGTCCGCCACGGAAAAGGGCACGGTTCCCCGGGGCACATCGGGGCAGCGCTTCTTCATCAGCTCATATTTCTCCGCGCCAGTGTCCCAGCGATCCGGCAGCGTGGTAAAATCATAGGTCATGGGATAGCCCTCCTGTTTCTGTGGTTATTCTTATTGTACCGGATTCCCGGCGGCTGTCAAGATACAAAGTGGTTGACATTTTCCTCCGTCCCGCCTATAATGTGACGCGGATTTTTGAACCCTATTTCTCCTATCGAGGTGACATATATAATGGACTACTATCTTCTGGCGGATCTGGCGGCACGGCTGGGCTGCCAGCTGGCGCTGGCGGGCGCCGAGACCTTCCGGGTGGAGGACACCGTGCGCCGCATCCTGCGGACTTACGGCGTGGAGTGCGAGGTGTTCGCCATCCCCAACAGCCTGACCGTCAGCTTCGAGGCCACCAACGGCAAACCCCTGACCATTATGAAGCGTATCGGCTACCACGGTAACGATCTGGAGGCGCTGGAGCAGCTGAACGCTCTCAGCCGCTGCATCTGCCGGGAGAAGCCAACGGTGGAGGAGGCCTCGGAGTGGCTGCGGCAGACCATGGCCCGGTGCCGGGTGTACCGCCCCGCCGTGGCGTATCTGGGCAGCTTTCTGGGAGGGCTTGGCTTCGCGCTGGTGTTCGGCGGCTCCCTACGGGACTGCCTGTGGGCGGGGCTGATGGGCATGATCATCGGCTTTGTGAACCGCTTTCTGGATCGCTTTGAGGCCAATCCCTTTTTCAGCACCATTCTTGCCTCGTTCCTGATGGCGGTGCCGGCCTATGTGGCGGCGGGGCTGGGCTGGCTGGATAACCCGGACGCGGCCATCATCGGCGCGCTGATGATCCTGGTGCCGGGGCTGCTCATCACCAACTCCATGCGGGATATCATCTACGGCGACACCAACTCCGGCGTGGTGCGCATCGTGCAGGTGTTTCTGTCGGCCTTCGCCATCGCGCTGGGCACGGCGGCGGCATGGCGGGTGACGGCACCCATCTACGGCATCGGTGCGGTGGTGGAGTCGGCGTCGCTGGTGTGGCCCGCGTGGGCGCAGGCGCTGGCGGTGTTCGTGGGGTGCTACGGCTTCTCCATCCTGTTCAATATCCATGGCCGCTGGATGGTGCTGTGCGTGCTGGGCGGAACGGCCACATGGATGATCTATCTGCTGTGCCAGGCGCTGGGGCTGGACGTGTATACCATGAACCTGTACGCCACCCTGTTTGCCGCGCTGTATGCCGAGGTGATGGCCCGTGTGCGCCGCTGCCCCGTGACGCCGTATCTGGTCCTCGCGATTTTCCCGCTGCTGCCGGGCGCCGGGGTGTACTACACCATGAGCTTGGGCCTACAGGGCGAGATGCTCGACGCCCTGCGCAAAGGTCTGGAAACGGCGGGCATCGCCGGTTCGCTGGCGGTGGGTATCCTGCTGGTGTCCACGGTTTTCCGGGTGTTGACGGCGTTCCTGTCCCGCCGGGAAAGACAGGAGCATACCTGATAAAAATTGGAGGAATCTTCCAAAAGCTCAGCTTGACATCTCTCACAAAATCTTGCTATACTGAACAAAAGGAACGAAAAGCGTGGAGGAAATCCACGCTTTTCGTCCACGTGAAGACAGAAAGAAGGCTTGTGAAAGAAAGAGAGGTCACTATGAGGAGAAAGAGGATCGCCGCGTGGCTGCTGTGCGCGGTGCTGGCGCTGGGACTGCTGCCCGCCACAGTGTGGGCCGCCCCGCCTGAGGGCAGACCCACAGAGGAGACGATCGAGGGCTTTGAAGGGCAAGATATCGTAAAATTCGTCTGTATAGATGACGAGAGTCACGACCACGACAGGGTATACGGTATGGAAGCCGTCTGCGTGGCCTGGCAATTCAGCAACAGCGGCGACAAATGTACGCTGTGGATCAATCCCAGACAATATTACAAGAACTTTTATCTCAAGGACGTTCCCGACAATAATCACCTCATGAAGGATGGAACAGAAACGCTGCTGCTTTACCTGACTTGGAGCGAGGAGAAGGGAAAGTGGGTGCCCGATCAGCCGGTGACACTGCCCATCACCTTCTATGTGGAGGAAGTTCCTGACATTACCTTCGATCAGTGCATTTCAATGCTGGATGATAAGCCGGTGCGCTTTGTTCCGGCGGAGGGAAGCCGCCATGATGCGGTGTACTGCAACCGCGGTACCACCAGCTACTGGCGGTATGGCAATACTTATCGTACCGTCAGTTTTGAAGCGGACAGGTATCTTGCACAGCTGAACGCTGCCTGCGGCGGAAATCACACGCTGGTGGATGAGGATAAGGAAAAAGGGATCGAAGTGCGCTATGACAAGATGGATAAGACGTGGAAGGTAAACGGAAAAAACTATGTGGAGTTTCATTTCACCTGTGACCGTCCCACGCTGCCTGTGCTGGAGGAACTGGATCCATTGGTAGGGAATGTGGCGGTACAGTGCGCAGCCGGCCACGACCACGACAGTCAGTCATTCCGGCTGCAAGACCTCGGCCCTGATAGCTATGAAGTCCAGTTTTCCGGTGACAACACCTGCCAGCTGACGGTGTATCACGCCGCGTTCGTAAAGCAGTTCTGCGAGAGCAGCGGTCAGCAGCACATTTTCGCGCCGGGCCAGAGCGACCGCACGCAGATCACTCTGGTGCGGAACGAGGGCACAGGGGCGTGGGCTGTGGATGGTATTTCTGAAGAGATACTGCCGCTTACCATCCGGGCTTCTTGTGACCAGCCTGCCGCGCCTACAGATGAGGAGATCGTGATGGTGGAGCGGGCGGTGAATTTTCTGGCGGACGAGCTTCACATTCGGGATTTTTACTCATGTAAACTCCAACCGGGGACATTCTTGAGAAAGAACAAGGACACGGAGGGCGCTTCTCAAGCCGAGGTGACTTCCTCTGATGATCTGACATGCTGGGAGTACAGTATCTGGCTGGACAACGGCGCCGCACCACTATATCGAAATCGATTTCTGGAGCAGACCCGGAATGTGGAAGCGGACAGAAAAATGGTCTACCGTCCCATTCTGGAGGTGCAGCCCCACATCCGCCTTACCTATGTGGACGGAGAGTGGCAGGTAACAAAAGGCGACCAAGCTACGATTCGTGTGGGCAGCGCATCGAAACGGTTTGACCTGAACGGTGACGGCGAGGAGACGGTCAGCGATCTGGCCTGTCTGTATAACTGGCTGAGCGCCAAAGTGAACGACGGACAGCTGGACGCCGCAACGCTTGCGGATAAGGCCGACCTGAACCATGACGGCGCGGCGGATGTCTATGATTTGCAGCTGCTGTACGAAAAGCTGAGTCAGTAGCGGAGGACAAACGCCTGATAAAGAAAAACCACCCCGGAACGGTCAAACCGTTCCGGGGTGTTGTTTATCCTGTTTACCCGATTAGCTTCACGCATTGGATGCCGTCGTCCAGTCCGGCGGCAAAGGCGTCGCCGTCGGCCATTTCGCCGACGATGCAGCCGTAGTGGGTGGGCACGGCCACCTTGGGCCGGATCGTGTTGGCCAGCGCCGCCGCCTCCCGGGCGGTCATGGTGTAGGTGCCGCCCACCGGCAGGAACGCCGCGTCGCACCGGACGGAACGGGCCTCGCCGATGTTATCGGTGTCGCCCGCCACGTAGAAGTGCAGGCCGTCCGCCGTTGTGACCACATAGCCCAGCCAGCGGTTGGCCTCGGGGTGGAAATTTTTACCCTCGTTATAGGCGGCCACCGCCCGGAAGGACAGTCCCAGCAGCTCATAGGTCACGCCGGTGTGAACCGGCAGCAGCGCCGATTCCTCAAAACCGGCCTCCAGCGCCGTGCGGTAGCAGGTGTCCGGCAGGACGATAAAGCCGTCCGGCGACAGCACCCGGCGGATATCCTCCGGCGAAAAGTGGTCACAGTGGTCGTGGGTGATGAAAACAAGCCCCGCGTCGTGAGGCGCATCCTCCACCCGGAAGGGATCGAACCGCAGCACCATGTTGCCGTTGTCGCAGCGGATGCTGCTGTGGCAGTTGATGGAGAACCGATTTATAATGTCGCACATATGGCGTACCTCCCATAGAGTTTAAGTATCTACAGTATACGACAGATAGCTTACTTTTTCAAGTGCCCAAATAAACCTTTCTTCTCGTAGGGGGCAGAAATATAGCCCGTGACCTTGTAGCCGGTGGGTTCAATCACGCCGCGCAGCGCGTCCTCGCCGATCTCCTGCTCCGTCAGAATCACGGATTCGCCCTTGCTGTGGGAGGACGTGACCTTTTTGACCGGGAATTTGGCCCGAATCGCGTCGTTGACATGGCTTTCGCACATACCGCAGGCCATACCGTCGATTTTCAAAGTGATCTGATACATGATACATACCTCCATGTAAAATAATTGTTTGGTTAGATACAGCTAACTATTGGGCCAAGGAAATGCCGCGTCCTCGCGGCATTTCCGGCGGCACAGAGCCGCTGTTATTTCTTAAAGCTGTCCTTCAGGGATACGCTGCGGTTGAACACCAGATGCTCCGCCGTGGAGTCCCGGTTGTCCAGACAGAAGTAGCCCACCCGCATGAACTGGAAGGTCGGCGCGTTGACGCCGGTGCGGTTCTCCTGCTTGTCGAACTCCGCCGCCACCTTGCGCATTTCCGGCTCCGCCTTGCAGCCGGTCAGCACCGTCAGGCTGCCGGGGTTCAGGCAGTCCAGAAAGTCCTTGTCGGGGCCGTCGGGCGTGGCGTCGGAGAACAGGTTGTCGTACAGCCGCACCTCGGCGTCCAGACAATTCTCCGCGTCCACCCAGTGGAGGGTCGCGCCCTTCACCTTGCGGCCGTCGGCGGGGTCGCCGCCCCGGGAGTCGGGATCATACTCGCACAGCACCTCGGTGACGTTGCCGTTTTCGTCCTTCACGCAGCCGGTGCACTTCACCAGATACGCGCCCTTCAGACGGCATTCCAGACCGTCGGGGGTCAGGCGCTTGTACTTGGGCACGGGGATCTCCATAAAGTCGTCCGCCTCGATCCACAGATGGCGGGAGAAGGTGATATCGTGGGTGCCCTGGGTGGGATCGGTGGGGTTATTCTCCACGGAGAACACCTCGCTCTTGCCCTCGGGATAGTTGGTGACCGTCAGCTTCACCGGATGCAGCACCGCCATGGTGCGCTCGGCGGTGGCGTTGAGATCCTCCCGGAGACAGTGCTCCAGCGTGCCGTACTCGATGACGCTGGGGGTCTTGCCCACGCCGATCATCTCGCAGAAATTGCGGATGGCGGCGGCGGTGTAGCCACGGCGGCGCAGGCCGCACAATGTGGGCATACGGGGATCGTCCCAGCCGGAGACATAGTGCTCCTCCACCAGCTTGCGCAGCTTCCGCTTGGACATGACGGTGTGGTCGATGTTCAGGCGGGCAAACTCGATCTGCCGGGGCTTGTGATAGGGGATGGAGACATTGTTCACCACCCAGTCGTACAGGGGACGGTGCTCCTCATACTCCAGCGAGCACAGGCTGTGGGTGATGCCCTCCAGCGCGTCCTGAATGGGGTGGGCGAAGTCGTACATAGGAAAGATGCACCACTTGGTGCCCTGCCGGTGGTGGTTGATGAAGCGGATGCGGTAGATGACGGGGTCGCGCATGTTGAAGTTGCCGCTGGCCAGGTCGATCTTGGCCCGGAGGGTCATCTTGCCCTCCTCCACCTCGCCGCTGCGCATCTTCTCAAACAGCCGCAGGTTTTCCTCGATGGGACGGTCACGGTAGGGGGACACAGCGGGGATGCCGATATCGCCGCGGTTCTGCTTAAACTCCTCCGGCGTCAGCTCGCAGACGTAAGCCAGACCCTTCTTGATCAGCTCCACCGCATACTCGTAGTCCTTTTCAAAATAGTCGCTGCCGTAGAAGAACCGGTCGCCCCAGTCAAAGCCCAGCCAGTGGATATCCTGCTGGATGGCATCCACGTACTCGGTGTCCTCCTTGGCGGGGTTGGTGTCGTCCATGCGGAGGTTGCACAGGCCGTTGTACTTCTCGGCGGTGCCGAAGTCGATGCACAGGGCCTTGCAGTGGCCGATGTGCAGATAGCCGTTGGGCTCCGGCGGGAAACGGGTGTGGACGGTCATTCCCTGGAACTGACCACCCTCTGCGATGTCCTCGTCGATAAAGTTCAGAATAAAGTTTTTGCTCTCCGCCACCGCCTCGGTCTCGGGGGTATTGGTCTTTCTTTCCTCGGTCATTGTCTCACACTCCTTGTAGGTCGTATTTTTGTATTGTTTCCGGTAAAAAAACCAGACCTATATTATACGCTGTTCGCCGTGGGATTGCAAGGGGTTTGCGGCGGAAATCCGCCGTTTTACAGCGCAGCCTCCAGATTCTGCCGGATGGCGGCGATAAACTGGGCGGAGGTAACGGCGTGAGCCGTAAAGCCCTCGTCCACCAGTGCAGCCAGATCCTTGGTCATGGTGCCCTGCTCCAGCGTGGCGAGGCAAGCGGCCTCCAGCTTGTCGGCAAAGGCGGCCAGATCATCCAGACCGTCCAGCTGTCCCCGCTTGCGCAGGGCGCCTGTCCAAGCAAAGATGGTGGCCATGGGGTTGGTGGAGGTCTCCTCGCCCTTGAGGTGCTTGTAGTAGTGGCGGGTCACGGTGCCGTGGGCGGCCTCGAACTCGGTGGTGCCGTCGGGGGACACCAGCACGGAGGTCATCATGGCCAGAGAGCCGAAGGCGGTGGAGATCATGTCGCTCATCACGTCGCCGTCGTAGTTCTTCAGCGCCCAGATAAAGCCGCCCTTGGAGCGGATGACACGGGCCACCGCGTCGTCGATGAGGGTGTAGAAATAGGTGATGCCCAGCGCTTCAAATTGGGCCTTGTAGTTCTGCTCGTACTCCTCCTCGAAGATGCGCTTGAACTCACCGTCGTACACCTTGGAGATGGTGTCCTTGGTAGAGAACCACAGATCCTGTTTGTTGTCCACGGCAAACTGGAAGCAGCTCTTGGCAAAGGCGCGGATGCTCTTTTCCGTGTTGTGCTGGCCCTGCCACACGGCGGGGCCGCTGACGGTCTGGACGGTCAACGTCTTTTCCGCGCCGCTTTCGCCCTTGAAGGTCAGGGTAGCGGTGCCGGGCTCGTCCGTCGCCATGTCCACGGCCTTGTACATGTCGCCGTAGGCGTGACGGGCCACGGTGATGGGCTTTTCCCAGTTCTTCACCACCGGGTGGATGAAGGGCACCACGATGGGAGCCCGGAAAGCAGTGCCGTCCAGATAGGCGCGGATGGTACCGTTGGGGCTCTTCCACATCTCGGTCAGCTGGGGGTATTCCTCCATCCGCTGCTTGTTGGGGGTGATGGTGGCGCACTTCACCGCCACGCCAAGGCGTTGGGTAGCCTTGGCGGCGTCGATGGTCACCTGATCCTTTGTCTCGTTCCGGTGCAGCAGGCCCAGATCGTAGTATTCGGTTTTTAAGTCCACGAAGGGCAGGAGCAGTTCATCCTTGATCATCTGCCACAGCACGCGGGTCATCTCGTCGCCGTCCATCTCCACCAGCGGCGTCGTCATTTTGATCTTATCCATAATGTGTCCTTTCGTTGTATGTTGTGGGGAAAGTGGTGGAACCAAAGCCTCCCTTGTGTAAAGGGAGGTGGCGCGGAGCGCCGGAGGGATTGTCCAATGATGTAACAATCCCCCAGTCAGCTTCGCTCGACAGCCCCCTTTACACAAGGGGGCCATTGAAACCGCCGTATAAACCTCGTTTTTACCCCCGCTTGGCGTAGTAATTCATCAAACAGCCGTCCAGCAAAATCTCCTTTTCATCCGCCGTCAGACCCCGGACATGGAGCAGCAGATCGTGAACGGTGCCGTTGGTGCAGATCACCTGGGCGGGGATATCCTCCCGGCCCTCCTCGATGGCCTTGCGGATGCCGGGAACAAACACGCAGTCGCCGGGCTGGTAGTCAAAGGCGGTATCCCTGTCCAGCGTGAAGGGCAGGATGCCCCAGTTGATGCAATTGCTGCGGTAGCGCTTGGTGGCGAACTCGTAGCAGACGTTGGCGAAGCCGCCCAGCACCTTCTGGCAGGAGGCCGCCTGCTCACGGGCGGAGCCGTCGCCGGGCTTGTTGGCGAACACACAGGAGCCGAACTGGGTGCTGGCGGCCAGCGCCTTGGCGTCGCCTACCTTACCCAGCACCTCCAGCACATGGGCGGGCACGTCGCCTGCGCGGCGCTGGGCCTCCTGCGCCGCCACGGCCTTGGCCCGGGGCACGTACTCCGGCACCCGGCGGCTGAGGGTGAACTCCGCCAAACGCAGGGGGTTGGAGCGGTAGGAGGAGGTCTCACCGGAGGGGATCAGCTCGTCGGTGGTGGTCACGTCGTCGTGGATGACGGCAGCCAGCTCTACCAGCAGATTCTCGGTGAGGTTGTACATTCTGGGCCAATCGGTGATGTTGGGGCCCATCACCAGCTCCACGCTGGGATCGGCCTTGCCGAAGCCGTAGTACAGCCGGTTGTCATACACGGATTTATCGAAGTGATAGGCGCGGTGCACCGGCGCATAGTCCACATCGGTGGCGGCGGTGATGCGTCCGCCGTTGGCGGCAGTGGCGGCGATAGAGCGGGCGTCCATCAGGCACACGGCGGCGAACTGCCCCTCGCCGGGCTTGGAGCCCTCGCGGTTGGGGAAGTTGCGTGTGGTGTGCCGCAGGCTCAGGCCGTTGTTGGCGGGCACGTCGCCTGCGCCGAAGCAGGGGCCGCAGAAGCTGGGCTTGATGACCGCGCCGGTGGTCAGCAGATCGGCCGTCACGCCGTCGCGGGTAAGCTCCAGCGACACGGGCACGGAGGTGGGGTACACGTCCAGCGTAAACGCGCCGTTGCCGGTGCTGCCGCCCTTGAGAATGTCCGCCGCCTCGGTGATGTTGTCAAACAGGCCGCCGGCGCAGCCGGCGATGACGCCCTGATCCGCCCACACGCCGCCGTCGTGGATCTTGTCGGTAAGGTGGGGGTGGGTCTTGGGGAAGCGCTTGGCGGCGTCGGCCTCCACCTTGGCCAGCAGCTCCTCCGCGTTTTCCAGGAACTCGTGGATCGTCCACGCGTTGGAGGGGTGGAAGGGCAGGGCGATCATAGACTCGATCTTGCTCAAATCGATGGCGATCATCCGGTCGTAATAGGCCACCTTTGCCGGATGCAGGGGCGCGTAGTCCTCCGGCCGCTGGTGGGCGGCGTAGAAGCCCTGGGTCTCCTCGTCCGTCTCCCAGATGGAGGAAAGACAGGTGGTCTCGGTGGTCATCACGTCCACGCCGTTGCGGAAGTCGATGGGAAGCTCACGGATGCCGGGGCCTACAAACTCCAAAACCTTATTATTCACGAAGCCGCTTTCAAACGTGGCCTTCACCAGCGCGATGGCCACGTCGTGGGGGCCGATGCCCCGGCGGGGCTTGCCGGTGAGATACACCATCACCACCTCCGGCATAGGCGCGTCCCACGTGTTCTTCAGCAGCTGCTTGGCCAGCTCCGGGCCGCCCTCGCCCACGGCCATGGTGCCCAGCGCGCCGTAACGGGTGTGGGAGTCGGAGCCCAGGATCATGGCGCCGCACTTTGCCATCTGCTCCCGGGCGTAGGAGTGGATGACGCTCTGGTTGGCGGGTACGTAGATGCCGCCGTACTTCTTGGCGGCGGACAGGCCGAACACGTGGTCGTCCTCGTTGATGGTGCCGCCCACGGCGCACAGGCTGTTGTGGCAGTTGGTCAGGGCGTAGGGGATGGGGAACTCCTTCATGCCGCTGGCTCTGGCCTGCTGGATGATGCCCACATAGGTAATGTCGTGGGACACCATGGCGTCAAACCGGATCTGAAGTCTCTCCGGATCGCCGGATACATTGTGGCCTTGCAGGATACGCCATGCCATGGTGCCTTGCTGCGCCTCCTGTTGGGCAACGTCCGCCTGCTCACAGGGAACGCCGTCCACCAGATACATGCCGTGGTTCGTCAGTTGGATCATAGTTGATAACCTCCTCGGGTACGTATATTCATTGCCCCTATTTTATACGCATCGGGCGGCAAATGTAAACTGCTTTTTCGCCAAAAAAGCGGCGGCGGCGCGGATTTCTCCCTTTTGACGGTATGACTGTCCTTCCCGGAAAGGCAAATGGTGGATTTTGTTTCTTGTAAGTAAATAATTCATGAGAAATGTTGACGAACGATAAAATTTGTGCCATACTGTATGGTAACATACCGCCCTATATACTTTTACAGGGCGTCAGAGAGGAAAGGAGTGACCACCCTTTGAGCAGACTTGATATCAAGACGCCCAGCAAAGCGCAGACTGTGGTGGATAACCTTTACCGCGACGTTGAGCGCCGCATCGCGGCCTCACCTCCCGGTCTGTGCCCGGTGGATATGTCGCTGACCTTTTTGCAGCTGTGCCATGCCCAGACCTGCGGCAAGTGTGTGCCCTGCCGTATCGGACTGGGCCAGCTGACCAAGCTGATCGAGATGGTGCTGGACGGTCAGGCGGACATGTCCACGCTGGCGATCATTGAAAAGACCGCCAGCAGCATCGTCAACACCGCCGACTGCGCCATCGGCCGTGACGCGGCCCGTCTGGTGGTGGACGGCCTGGAGGGCTTCCGGGACGATTATATCGAGCATATCGAGCATCACCGGTGTCTTGCCAGCCTGGCTCTGCCGGTGCCCTGCGTGGCGCTGTGCCCGGCGGGCGTGGACGTGCCCGGCTATATGGCACTGGTGGGCGAGGGGCGCTGTGCCGACGCAGTGCGCCTGATCCGCAAGGATAACCCCATGCCTACCGCCTGCGCCTATATCTGCGAGCACCCCTGCGAAGCCCGGTGCCGCCGCGACATGATCGACGCGTCCCTGAACATCCGCGGCCTGAAGCGCTACGCCGTGGACAACGCCGGGGACGTGCCCCAGCCGGAATGCGCGCCGTCTACCGGAAAGACCGTGGCCGTCATCGGCGGCGGCCCCAGCGGCCTGAGCTGCGCCTACTATCTGGCGCTGATGGGCCACAAGGTGGTCATCTTCGAGGAGCGCCACCAGCTGGGCGGCATGCTGCGCTACGGCATCCCCAGCTACCGCTTCCCTCGGGAGAAGCTGGACGCGGAGATCCACTCCATCCTCTCGCTGGGTATCGAGGCCCACACCGACGTGACCGTGGGCAAGGAGATCACCTTCGAGCAGCTCCAGCAGGAGTACGACTGCCTGTACATCGCCATCGGCGCCCATCAGGGTAAGGGCGCGGGTATCCCCGGCGAGCACAGCAAAAACGTCATGTCCGCCGTGGAGATGCTGCGGGGCATCGGCGACGGCGACATGCCGGACTTCACCGGCAAGCACGTGGTGGTCATCGGCGGCGGCAACGTGGCCATGGACGTGACCCGCAGCTCCATCCGCCTGGGTGCGGAGAAGGTGTCCTGCGTCTACCGCCGCCGCATCGAGGATATGACCGCCCTGCCGGACGAGGTCACCGGCGCTATGGCGGAGGGCGCGGAAATGCTGACGCTGATGGCGCCTGTCCGCATCGAAGCCAACGAGAACGACGAAGCCGTTGCCCTGTGGGTGCAGCCCCAGATCCCCGGCGAGTCCGACAAGACCGGCCGTCCCCGCCCGGAGAAGGCCGATCTGCCGGAAGTGCGCGTGGAAGCGGACGTCATCGTGGTGGCCATCGGTCAGGGCATCGAGATCGCCGGGTTCGAGCAGTCCGGCGTGCCCATCAAGCGGGGCACCTTTGTGGCCGCCAGCTCCAGCCAGGTGGGCAATATGAATAATGTGTTCGCCGGAGGAGACTGCGTCACCGGCCCGGCCAGCGCCATCCGCGCCATCGCAGCCGGCAAGGTGGCCGCCGCCAATATCGACGAGCATCTGGGCTTCCACCACGATATCACGGTGGAGGTGTACATTCCCGCACCGCGGCTGAACAACTCCCCGCCCCATGGCCGCATCAATACCACCGAGCGGGAAGCCGCCCAGCGGAAGAACGACTTTGAAGACATCGAATGTGGTCTCACCTGGGAGGGAGCCTGCACCGAGGCGTCCCGCTGCCTGCGCTGCGACCACTACGGATACGGGATATTCAGAGGAGGTCGGAACAGCAAATGGTAACGTTGACCATCGACAAGAAAACCATCTCCGTGCCGGAGGGCACCACCATTCTGGAGGCCGCCAGAAGCGCCAACATCAGCATTCCCACCCTGTGCTATCTGAAGGGCGTCAACGAGATCGCCGCCTGCCGCATCTGCATGGTAGAGGTGGAGGGTCACGCCCGGCTCGTCCCCTCCTGCGACAACGCGGTGGTGGAGGGCATGGTGGTACATACCAATTCGCCCCGTGTCCGCGAGGCCCGGCGCGTAAACCTGCGGCTGATCCTCAGCCAGCACGAGAACAACTGCACCAAGTGTACCCGCAGCGGCAACTGCAAGCTGCAGACCCTGTGCAACGACTATAACCTGCTGGGCGACCACTATATCAAGGATCTGAAGAACATCCCCACCGACTTCTCCAACCCCGTGGTGCGCATCGAGAACCGCTGCATCCGCTGCATGCGTTGCATTCAGGTGTGCGAGAAGATCCAGGGCATGAACATTTGGGACGTGGTGGGCACCGGTATCCGCACCACCGTGGGCGTGGGCCGGTTCCGCACGCTGGGCGAGTCGGACTGCACCTTCTGCGGCCAGTGCGTCACCCACTGTCCCGTGGGCGCTCTGCAGGAGCATGACGACACCGGCAAGGTCTGGGATGCGCTGGCCAACCCCAACAAGATCACCGTGGTGCAGGTGGCCCCGGCCGTCCGCGCCGCGTGGGCGGAGTACTATCACCTTGACCCCAAGTTCGCCTCCGCCCAGCGGATGGTGACGGCGCTGAAGGAGATCGGCTTCGACTACGTGTTTGACACCGACTTTGCCGCCGACCTGACCATCATGGAGGAGGGCAGCGAGTTTTTGCAGCGCTTCACCCATCATGACCAGTATAAGTGGCCCATGTTCACCTCCTGCTGCCCCGGCTGGGTGCGATTCGTCAAGGGCCAGTTCCCGGAATACACCACCAATCTCTCCACCGCCAAGTCCCCGCAGGCCATGTTCGGCGCGGTGACGAAAAGCTACTTTGCCGAGAAGCTGGGCGTGGATCCCCACAATATCTGCGTGGTGTCCATCATGCCCTGCACCGCCAAAAAGGCGGAGCGGGCCATCCCCAATCTCAACAGCGCCTGCGGTGATCCGGACGTGGACGTGGTGCTAACCACCCGCGAGTTCGTCCGCATGCTGCGGGGCGAGCAGATCAACCCCGCCGTCATGGAGGAAACGCCCTTCGACAGTCCTCTGGGCACCGGAACCGGCGCGGCGGTGATCTTCGGCGCCACCGGCGGCGTCATGGACGCGGCGCTGCGCAGCGCCTACTTCATGGTGACCGGTCACAACCCCGACCCCGACGCCTTTACCGCCGTCCGGGGCATGGACGGCTGGAAGGAGGCCGCCTTCGACATTCCCGGCGCAGGTCGTGTCCGGGTGGCGGTGGTCAGCGGTCTGGGCAATACCCGCAAGCTGATGAACGCCCTGTGCAGCGGCAAGTCCAGCTATGACTTCGTGGAGGTCATGGCCTGTCCCGGCGGCTGCGCCGGAGGCGGCGGTCAGCCCATCCGCGACGGCGTGGAGCTGGCGGGACCCCGCGGCGATATCCTGTGGAATCTGGACAAGAACGCCGATATCCGCTTCTCCCACGAGAATCCGGAGGTGCGGGCGCTGTACAACGCCTACTTCCACAAGCCGCTGAGCCATCGCTCTCACGAGCTGCTGCACACCGACCTGACCGCGTGGAAAATGCCCACGGAGGAGTAAACGCTTTCTGACGGAGGTAACGCCATGAAAAGACTGATCGCCTTGCTGCTGACCGCGCTGTGCGTTCTCGCGCTGACGGCCTGCGGCAGCAGCACCGAGTGGACCATGATGGATATGAAGGGGCAGGAGAGTCGGCTCTCCGCCCAGGACGCCGCCGCAGTGGATCGCTGCTTGAAATCCAAGGACTGGCAGGACGACCTGAGGGACTGCATCATGGTGCGTCTCACTGACGGCAGCGGCAGGCGCATCGACTACTGCGCCGACTGCGGGGGCTTCAACGATCTGGCCGCCGGACGGCACCTGGAACTCAGCGACAGTGCCAGAGATGACATGAATACCCGTCTGGGCCGATACGGTTCGCTGTGGGTCACGGGTTAAATAAAAAAGGGACTGCATCTGCAGTCCCTTTTCTGTAAAAATCTCTTGCACTTACCGTCGGCAGTGGCTATAATAAATGAGACAGGAAGCAAAAAAAGAATATTCTTTTTTTGCTGGTTATTCTTTAACCAGCAAAAAGGCTCTGGTACAAAAGGAGAAAGAACATGAAAAAGAAAATAACAGCCCTTCTGCTGACACTGGCGATGCTGCTGGCGCTAGCAGTCACCGCCTCAGCAGACGAGGCGACACCCACCCGCACGGAGAACCTGAATCTGAGCGCCTATACCGAGGTGACGGACATGCTGGATACCGAGGGATGGAAATATGAACCCGGCCAGAATGGCGGCACGCTGACCCTGCGCGATTTCTATTTGAAGGGTGCCCACAATGCCGATGGCTTTTCCGGCCTGCTGACGGGCGAGGGCACCGTCACCATCGTGCTGGAGGGCGCCAACGTGATCGAGACGACGAGCGATTGGTATCGTCCTCTGATGAGTTCCACCTCCGGCAACATGGATGTTTCCTGGATCATCAAGGCGGGCGAGAGCGGCGGCAGCCTGTCCATCCGCCACTGCGGCACGGTCAAGGACAAGAATAATCCCTATGCCTTTGCCGGTGACGATCTGACCATCCAGTCCGGTACGGTGGATTCCAATATGGAGTTCTGCAATGTCGAGGGCGACTTCCGTCTGGAGGGCGGCAGCCTGACGGTCACGGTGTCCGACGTCATCGCTGACAGCTATCCCGTCCGCACCATCGGCTCGGAGCAGGGCAAATCGAACGTGGTCATCAGCGGCGGCAAGCTGTCCATCCCCTGCGGCGACTGGGCCATCACCGCCAGCTCGAACCGCAGCGGTGATATCATCATGACCGGCGGCGAGGTCAACGTGGCTTCGGATCAGGCCGCCCTGTACGCCGCCAACATCAAGCTTAGCGGCGGCCACCTGATCGCGGTGGGTCAGGCGAGAGCCACCATCTTCGCCGTGGATACCAGCGATTACACCGGCACTGGCGTTGTGATCGGCTCCGTCAACGCTGACGGCAGCGATCCCACCAGCTACGTGGCCGACAACTACAAGACCTACAAGTGGATCGAGTTCCCCCACCAGCACACCTTTGGCGACTGGGACACCGTGAAGAAGCCTACGACCAAGGAGACGGGCCTGAAGATCCGCACCTGCACCGAGTGCGGCTATGAGGAACAGCAGGAGCTGCCTAAGCGATCCAACGGCGGCTCCGGCGACAGCCAGACCCCGCAGGATACGGAGACAAAGACCGGCAGTGTCCAGTCCGCCAAGACGGCTGACGGTATGGACCTGCCCCTGTACCTGACGCTGACGGTGCTGACCGCGGGCGGTATCGTTCTGCTGCGCCGCCGTGCGGTTTGACTCATAAGAAAAAGAGATGGCGAAAGCCATCTCTTTTTTTACCGGTTCCTCTTCGCCAACGCCGACAGCAACGGGAACTTGCCCATGATGTACTCGTAGCTGCCCCGCCTGTGGGGCAGCATGCAGGCGGAGCAATCCTTGATGCCGTTGGGCAGCCACTGACAGTTGCCGCCGCACTGGCTGCCCAGCGCGTACAGCGGGCAGTAGCAGAACAGACAGTTGAAATCCTCCGGGTGGCTGGTGGCGTGACAGGGGAAGAACTCGCATTTCGTGTGCTGTACGAAGGAGTAGTTGCACTCGCTGGGCTTCTTGTCAAATACGTTATCGCTCATGTGATGATCGACCTACCTTTGTCCTGAAGTGCCCTCATTGTACCAGCCATCAGCGGGAAAGTCAACGGGAGGGAAGGAATCCGGGGTTGCATTTTCGCAGCGGACTTTATATAATAATGCCACTTTACCACACTTTCTGGAGGTGGAGACATGGAGAAGAAACCACATCCCGCCCTTGCCGCCGTGCGCGCTGCGTTTCCCAGCACCGTCCCGGTACTGACGGGATATCTGGTGCTGGGCATTGCCTACGGCGTGCTGATGCAGACCAAGGGTTACGGCGTGCCGTGGGTGCTGCTGATGTGCTGTCTGGCCTACTGCGGCAGCATGCAGTTTGTGGCCATCACGCTGCTGGCCACCGCGTTCGACCCGCTGCAGGCGCTGCTGATGAGCCTGATGGTCAACGCCCGCCACCTCTTTTACGGCGTGTCCATGCTGGGCAAATACCGGGGCATGGGCGCGGCCAAATTCCCGCTGATCTATACCCTCAGCGACGAGACGTTCTCCATCGTCTCCTCGGTGGAGCCGCCGGAGGACGTGCCCCGGAAGGACTTCTATCTGGCGGTGTCTCTGCTGAACTACGGCTATTGGGCCGCCGGTTCCGTGCTGGGCGCGGTGGCGGGCCGGTTCATCACCTTTGACACCACGGGCCTTGACTTCGCCCTGACGGGCCTGTTCGTGGTGCTGTTCATCGAGCAGGTGAAGAACCCCCAGAACCGCATGAGCGGCATCATCGGCCTTGTCTGCTCCGCCGCGGCGCTGGCGGTGTTCGGCGCGGACAATCTGGTGATCCCCGCCATGGTGCTGGTGCTGATCGTATTACTGTTGGGGAGGAAGAAGCTATGACATTGACAACGACGCAGGCGCTGGTGATCGCCGGCGCGGTGACGCTGGGCACCATCATCACCCGCTTCCTGCCCTTCCTGCTGTTCCCGGAGAACAAGCCCATCCCCAAGGTGGTGGAGTATCTGGGCCGCACGCTGCCTGCCGCCATGATGGGCCTGCTGGTGGTGTACTGCCTGCGGAATGTGGACATTGCCGCCGCACCCCACGGCCTGCCGGAGCTGATCGCGCTGGCGGTGGTGACGGCGCTGCACCTGTGGAAGCGCAATGTGCTGCTGTCCATCGGCGCAGGCACAGTGGTGTACATGCTGCTGGTGCAGCTGGTATTCGCGTAAGCTTGGCAAAAAAAGTATCCGTACTTGGCCCCCTCTGTGAGGGGGCTGTCGAGCGCAAGCGAGACTGGGGGAGAGAATTTGAGGTGGTGCGGTATAGCACTAGATGGATGCTGCGGCGGCATAGCCGCCGCGATCGGAGGCTAAAAACATGCCACCGGCATGTTTTCTTAACGCCCCGACTCCCTCCGGCGCTTCGCGCACCTCCCTCTCAGAGGGAGGCAAGGGTACGGCAGACCGTTGTAGGGGCGGACGACTCTGTCCGCCCGCAAATATGCTGAGAGCATTTTCAAATGCTGCCCTCTCCAAAAATTTTTTGGAAAAAATTGCAAAAAGGTCTTGCCAAATGAATAGGACTGTGTTATACTGCCTACAGTTCCAGTAGGGAACTGCTTGAAAGAACTGCCCCGCCCGGCAGCTTTTTTAAGACCGATTGGTTAGTCGGCGCTAACTAAAAGAAACGGGTCACTAAAACAAACTGCCATCCCTCCGGCAGCTTTTTTAAGACCCAACAGTTAGCTAACACTAACTAATGAATAATCAAAACGATCCCCCTACATACTAGCAGAAGGAAGGAGGCGGCGTATGTCAGAAGAATTGCTGGTCAAACAGTGTGCCCCTACACTGGCAGGCATCAAAACCGGAAGCCTGTTCCCCTGCCCCTGTGACGACCGTGAATCGTTGCTGGCGGACATTCGCCGCCTCAACCTTCTGCTGGTGCCCAAGGGATTGTGCCTGCTGCCCATCCGCTACCGGGACGATCACGCGCTGCTGTATCTGTACCGTCCGGCGGAGCTGCGGCGGGATCTGGAAAGCGGCATGGCCCGGGACATTCTGCAAAAAGCAGGCTACCGCTGCGACGGATGCCAGCGGTGCGTGGCCCGGCTGATCCGCCGCTTCCGGGAGGAGGGCGAATTCCCCCACGAGGTGGGCCTGTTCCTCAGCTATCCGCCGGAGGACGTGCAGGGCTTTATCGAGCACCGCTCCCGTGATTTCAAGTGCGCCGGTCTCTGGAAGGTCTACGGCGACGAGGAGAAGGCGCAGCGGATGTTCGCCCGGTTCCGCAAGTGCACGGAGGTCTACTGTGCCATGTGGCGCGCCGGTTCCGATATCGGCCAGCTGACCGTGAAAAGCTGAAAATAATAAAGTAAATAATAATTTAGTAATAAATAGAAAGGACAAAAACCATGAAAAAAACTGCTGTAATTTACTGGAGCGGCACCGGCAACACCGAGGCCATGGCCAACGCTGTGGCGGAGGGCATGAAGGAGGCCGGCGCTGAGGTCACCGTCATGACCGCGGATCAGGTGGACGCCAACGCCCTGAGCTATTCCGCCATCGCCTTCGGCTGCCCCGCCATGGGCAGCGAGGTGCTGGAGGAAGTGGATTTCCAGCCCATGTTTGACGGCTGCAAGAACCGTCTGGGCGGCACCAGTGTCGCGCTGTTCGGCTCCTACGGCTGGGGCGACGGCGAATGGATGCGCAGCTGGGAAAAGGACTGCAGCGACGCCGGCGTAAATCTGGTGTGCGAAAGCGTCACCTGCTGCGAAGCCCCCGACGATGCTGCTCTGACTGCCTGCCGTGAGCTGGGCAAGACCCTGGCAAAATAAGCAAAAACTGTTCCTAAACAATCGTTTACTTACCAAATCGGATACTCACTTACTCACACTTACTCAATTTTACCCCTTTTACCCCCATTGTTCTTCACCTTTTAGTTTTTATTCCCCCTTGTCTTTACCCCCTTTTGTATTCACCCCTTTGATACATTTTCTTACTCATTAAAACCCCAATCAAATTTACTCACCTCTCTTCTCTATCACTCTTACGGAAAAAGCGGCCTGCGTCGGAAACAGGCCGCTTTTTCTATTTCCAAAAGCTGCCATTGCGAACCAGTGCGCAGACTGGTGTGACAATCCGTATTTGGCCCCCTTGTGTAAAGGGGGCTGCCGAGCGTATGCGAGACTGGGGGATTGTCGTCCATCAGACAACCCTTCCGTCAACGCTTCGCGTTGCCACCTCCCCTTACACAGGGGAGGCCTTGGTTACGGATTTCCTGTTGCTGTGCCCAAAATTTTGCAGCGGCATTTAGCTGCTGAAATTTTGACCGCTGTCACTCATTCCTTGTGCTTCCTCTGCCACCGGCGGCGCACAGCTTCGCTCCTCGGAATGACAGGATACGCGGGGGCGGTCACTCCGCCTTGGTGGCCAGCACCACCCTGGCGAAGCCGTCGGCGAAGATCCGGGCGCTGTTGAGCGCCTCGTCCAGCGAGTTGCCTGCCGCGCCCACCTCCACCAGCATGGAGCCCAGGGACTTGTGCTGGTTATAATTGGAGTTCCGCAGCGTGATGGGCCGCATCACTGTGGGATAGTCCGCCTTTACCGCTTCCGCCACCGCCACTGCCAGCTTCAGGTTCTCCTGCCAGCCGTCGTGGTTGCTGCCCATGATGAAGCTCAGCTGGGCGGCGTTGGGATCCTCCAGCGAGATCAGCTTGTATTGCCGGTGCTGGGCGTCCTCCACCGCGTCCCGGTGAATGTCCAGAATAAAGGTCAGGGAGGGGTACTTCTCCAGATACCCCTCGATGCCCTCCACCGACCGGCCGTAGGCCCCCTCGTACAGCGGATCGTCGTACAGCGTCCGGTCGTGCAGCACGGAAATGCCGTAGTCCGACAGCACCGACACGATCTCGTCCCCCACCCGCACCACGTTTTTGGTGGTGTCGCTGGTGCGGCAGGTGCCGGTGGAGACGTAGCCCTGCCCCTCCGGCATGGTGTAGGCCTCGCTGCCGTGGGTGTGCAGGATCAGCACCTGGGGCGCGTCGCCGGTCAGCTGGGCGGCAAAGCCCTCCGCCGCCAGCGCGGCGGCATCCAGCGTTTTGTTGGAGCCGTTCTTGATGCACACGCCCCGCACCACCGTGTAGCCCGCGGTGTTGGTGATCTTCACCGTCTGGGAGGGCACGCCGTTATCCTGAAAGGCCAGCGCCGTCCTGGGCGATGCCGGGAGCGGCGTCTGTGGGTTTACGGCGGGCGTGTCCGGCTCCTGCGCTTGATCCGTTTCCGGTTCCTCCGGCGTGTCCTGCTGTCCCGCCGTGAAGTCGGCCACGTCGCAGCGGGCCGACAGCAGCAGGGGGGACTGTCCCAGCACCAGCGCCGTGGCGGGGGACAGCCCGTCCGACGGCAGCCAGCTGCCCAGCGTCCAACGCAGCAGCCATTTTGCGGCGCTGCCGCCATCCGGGGTGCTGTCGTCTGCGGCGGCGGCCACTGTCACCAGCGTCACGGCCGCCCGCACCAGCGCCGTACCCCGGCGCAGCCATCGTTTCACCATGTGCATCACCTCGGACAAGTATATGCGTTTTGTTGGGGGATTTATGACAAGGAAAGTTTCGCCCTCCGGAAAGAGCGTCGTATCTGTGCGTAGGGGCGGGGTTCTACCCCGCTTTGTCATTGCGAGCCAGCCTGCGGACTGGCTCGCAATGACAGCGAAAGGGCGGGCAGAGTCGCCCACCCCTACAGCCGTTTAACGTACCCGGTGCGTTCGCCGTGGGGTGAATGCGAAAAACTCCCCCTTGCCAAACGTCTCGTTCTATGGTATCATAAACCTGTTCAAAGGAAACTCATATAGCCGTGCCGGAACGGGGCGCGGCGTTTCTACGGCGTCACCGATGACGCCACTATGGGTGCTTTGCCGCGTGGTGCGGCGGGGCGCTCATTTTATTTTGTCTGAAAAGAGGGATCGTTCCATGACACAGGTCTTGAAGGGCCACATCGTTCACGCTCCGGCGCTGGGTCGGATGGACATCACGGAAAACGGCTTTCTGGTGCTGGAGGACGGCGTCATCGCCGGGGTCTACCACACGCTGCCGGACTGCTACGCCCACGCACCGCTGCGGGATTTCGGCGACAAGCTCATCATGCAGTCCTTTGCCGACATGCACCTCCACGCGCCCCAGTACCCCATGCTGGGTATGGGCATGGATCTGCCGCTGCTGGACTGGCTGAATACCTACACCTTCCCCACCGAGTCCCGCTTTGCCGATTTGGACTACGCCCGCCGCACCTATAAGCGGCTGGCCAGCGACCTGATCACCAACGGCACCACCCGCGTCAGCATGTTTTCCTCTCTGCATACCGAGGCCACGTGGGTGCTGATGGAGGAGCTGGAAAAGGCCGGTGTCACCGGCTATGTGGGCAAGGTGAACATGGATCGCAACGGCCTGCCCGGCGTTTTGCAGGAGACCACGGAGGAGTCCGTCCGTGAGACGCTGCGCTGGCTGGAGGGCTGCCATTTCGAGAATGTGAAGCCCATCATCACCCCTCGCTTTACCCCCAGCTGCACCGATGAGCTGATGGCGGAGCTGGGCCGCATCGCCGAGGAAAAGGGCCTGTACGTCCAGTCCCACCTGTCGGAGAGCCTGGGCGAGATCCAGTGGGTGCAGGAGCTGCACCCGGAGTGCCGGCGCTACTGGGAGACCTACGACAAGTACGGCCTGTGGAAGGATCACACCCTGATGGCCCACTGCGTCCACTCCGACGAGGTGGAGCGCAAGGCCATCCGCGATGCCAACGCGGTGGTGGTTCACTGCGGCGATTCCAACGTGAACATCTGCTCCGGCGTGTGCCCGGTGCGGCGGATGCTGGACGAGGGCATCTGGGTCACGCTGGGCAGCGACATCGCCGGCGGCGCGCAGCTGCCTATGTACAAGGTCATCGCCACCTCCATCCGCACCTCCAAGGTGCGCCGCATCACCGACGACTGGCACACCGACTTCCTGACGGTGGGCGAGGGCTACTATCTGGGCACCACCTCCGGCCACAAGTACTTCGGCGCGGGCGAGGGCTTCGCCGTGGGCGACAAGCTCCACGCCATCGTGGTGGACGACAGCGACTTCCCGGAGGCCAGCCATTCCCTCAGCGTGGAGGAGCGGTTCGAGCGGATCATCTACATGACCCACCGCCACAACATCGTGTCCGTCTGGTCGGACGGCCGGGAAGTGGTGAAGCGGTGAAGGAATATTCCGTGCCTGCGGGCACGGGTCACTTTTGGCCGCTGTTCCAAAAGTGACCAAAAGAACAGCCAGAAACCCAGGTTTCTGGACTTCCTGCACGATGTACCGATTACGAATTCGCGGTCTTGTACCGCGCGTTCACAGAACACGGCTGTTTTCGTTATGTGTGACGAATCGCCTTTCATCTTGCGCCACTGCCGCTCATGCGCATCAACAGTGGGAAATGAATCGTTGTACGCGGCGGCCTGAGGGCAGGCCGCCCTACGGCCAACCATCGATAGAATTCCGTAGGGCGGGGTGCCCACACCCCGCCGCACGGTGGATGCAAAAGTTTTTTTCCGCAACCAGCCAGCGGCAGCGGCACTGATGCAGAGACGATTCTTTTAACCAAACGAAAAGGGAAATTTTACGTGAACGTGCGGCAGATACTTACAATCCCGCACAAAGCATAGCGCACAAGGAAGTGAAGAAACCATTGGTTTCTTCCGGTGTTTTTGCCCACTTTTGCCCTCAGGTCGCGCGCCCCCCCCCCCCCCCCCCCCCCGCCGGAGGCCGTTCTTATGACAAGCTGGAAAGAGAGGGCGGATGCAGCGCATCCGCCCTCTCTTTCATAATGAATACATTCAATTCTGCCGCACAAAGATCGCGTTTTCCATCAGGTCGATCTTCTCCAGCTTGCCCACCACGGCGGTGGGAACGCCCAGAATGTCGCTGAATACCAGCTTATCGCCCTCGACCGTCATGGAGGCCACGTTCTTGCAGACCTCCTGCTTCTCGTTCCCCTTCAGGGTATATACAGTGGAAAGACACATGGCTCTTACTCTCCCTTCAGCAGCTTCAGCGCTTCGTCCAGCTTTTCGTTGCCCAGATTGAAGTCCAAAATCGCGTCGTGGATCAGCTGGGCAGGCTCGTCCTCCATGCTGTGGGCCAGCTCGTGCAGCTCCTCGGCGTGGTGGCGGTTGTGCTGCACCATATAGGCCAGCAGCGCCAGCGCCTCCTCCGGAGAGTGCTGCGCGTGAGTATGCTCATGACCATGGTCATGGTCATGGGTGTGCTCGTGGCAATGGTCGTGGTCGTGGGTATGGGGGTGGGTATGGGTCACGCCGTCGGCGTGGGTGTGTTCATGGTCATGGCTGCACATAGGAGAAACCCTCGCTTTCATTTTTTCTCAATTCTACCACGTTCCGTCCGGCAAGTCAAACCGTAAACGGCAAATCCCCCTACCCCCCTTGCAAAAACCGACATTTTGCGGTATCATAAACAGCAGAAAATATCCCGCAAAGGAGCGACCCGCCATGTCCGAACAACCCCACACTCACGCCGACGGCACCACCCACACCCACGGTGACGGCCACGGCCATACCCATTCCCACGCCCATACCAAGGCAGTGCTGAACCGGCTCAGCCGCGCACAGGGTCATCTTGACGCGGTGCGCCGCATGGTGGAACGGGGCGAGGACTGCTCGGCGGTGCTGGTGCAGCTGTCCGCCGTGATCTCGGCGCTGAACTCCACCGGCCGCGTGATCCTGAAGGATCACATCGCCCACTGCATCGTGGACGCGGTGGAGGACGGCGATACCGCCGCCATCGACAGCCTGAACGACGCCATCGACCGCTTCATGCGGTAACGGGCGCACGACAATGATAAAGAGGTGAGACAATGCCGGATCTGAAAACCGTTGCCAAGGTAGGCGGAAAGGCGGTCAAGGCTGCCGGAGACATGCTGCCCAAGCTGGCGCTGCTGGGGAAAACGCTGGCCGTGATCTCCGGAACCATGACGGCACTGACCGTGGCGGGCTGGGTCATCACCCGCGCCAACGAGAAGCGGGAGCAGGAATAACGCTATCCCAAAGCCTCCCCTGTGTAAGGGGAGGTGTCAAAAATTAACGATTTTTGACGGAGGGGTTGGCTGATAATGTAACAATCCCCCAGTCGGGGCGTTAAGAAAACATGCCGGTGGCATGTTTTTAGCCCCGATCTCGGCGGCTATGCCGCCGTAGCTGACAGCCCCCCTTACACAAGGGAGCCTTTACCTGTGCAAACGGTAATATTTATTGCATTGGCTATTCCACAGAAAGGACGAATCTACATGCGTAAAAAACAATTCAAAGCCGAATCCAAGCGTTTGCTGGATCTGATGATCAACTCCATCTATACCCACAAGGAGATCTTCCTCCGTGAGATCATCTCCAACGCCTCCGACGCCATCGACAAGCTGTGCTACCTCAGTCTGACCGACGACAAGGTGGGCCTGAACCGGCAGGATTTCCGCATCCTCCTGGCCGCCGATCCCGACAGCCGCACCCTGACCGTCAGCGACAACGGCATCGGCATGGACGAGGACGATCTGGAGCACAATCTGGGCGTCATCGCCAATAGCGGCAGCTTCCAGTTCAAGGGCGAGCTGGAGGGCAAGGAGACTCCCGACACCGATATTATCGGCCAGTTCGGCGTGGGCTTCTACTCCGCCTTCATGGTGGCCGACCAGATCACCGTCATCACCAAAAAGTACGGCTGTGAACAGGCGTACCGCTGGCAGTCCGCCGGTGTGGACGGCTACACTATCGAGCCCTGCGAAAAGGACGCCGTGGGCACCGATATCATCATGCACCTGAAGCCCGACAGCGAGGAGGAGAAGAACGAGTACAGCCAGTATTTGCAGGAGTATACCCTCAAGCGGCTGGTGAAGAAGTACAGCGACTATATCCGCTTCCCCATCCGCATGCTGACCACCCACTCCCGCCGGAAGGACGGCAGCCCCGACGACAAGCCGGAGTACGAGGACGTGACCGAGTGGGAGACCCTCAACTCCATGGTGCCCCTGTGGCAGCGAAAAAAGAGCGAGGTCACCAAGGAGGAGTACGACAAGTTCTATCAGGAGCGCTTCGGTGAGTTTGCCCCGCCCCAGTCGGTCGTCACCGTGTCGGTGGAGGGCGCCGTCACCTATAAGGCGCTGCTGTTCATCCCCTCCCGCATGCCCAACCAGTATTTTACCGAGGATTTCAAGCCCGGTCTGCAGCTCTACAGCTCCGGCGTCATGATCATGGATCACTGCGCCGACCTGCTGCCGGAGTACTTCAACTTCGTCCGGGGCGTGGTGGATTCCCCCGACCTGAGCCTGAATATCTCCCGTGAGCTTTTGCAGCACGACCGGCAGCTGAAGGTCATCGCCGCCAATCTGGAGAAGAAGATCAAGGCGGAGCTGCTGCGGATGCTGAAGGACGAGCGGGACAGCTACGAGACCATCTACCGCAGCTTCGGCCGCCAGCTGAAGCTGTGCGCCCTGAACAACTACGGCGCCAACAAGGAGAAGGTGCAGGATCTGCTGCTGTTCTACTCCTCCAGGGAGAAGAAGCTGGTAACGCTGGACGAGTACGTGGCGCGTATGCCGGAGAGCCAGAAGTTCATCTACTACGCCACCGGCGAGACGGTGGATGCCATTGACCATCTGCCCCAGACGGAGCTGGTGAAGGAGCACGACTATGAGATGCTGTACTTTACCGACAACACCGACGCCTTCATCCCCGACCTGTTCGTCCAGTACAAGGACAAGCCCTTCCGCAGCGTGGTGGACGGTGAGCTGGAGCTGGACGATGAAAAGAAGCCTGACGAGACGGAACGCTACAAGGACGATTTCGCCTTCATGAAGGAGGTGCTGGGCGACAAGGTGACGGAGATCAAGGCCAGCACCAAGCTCAAGACCCACCCCGTGTGCCTGTCCAGCGGACAGGGCCTTACCTTCGAGATGGAGAAGTACTTCGCCGCCGTGCAGCCTGACCTGAACATGAAGGCTCAGCGTATTCTGGAGATCAACGTGGATCACCCTGCCTTTATCACCTTTGAAACGGCCCGCATCACCGAACCGGAGAAGGCGAAGAAGTACGCGGAAATCCTCTATAATCAGGCCTGCCTCATCGCCGGTCTGCCTATCGACGATCCCAGCGCCTACACCGACCTGCTGTGCAGCCTGTGGCAGTAAGAATAAAAAACATTCCCCGGCGATGGCCGGGGAATGTTTTTTATTCGCTGATCCCGCAGACCGACTCATACAGCAGCTGCAAATCGTACACGTCGATAGCGCCGTCACCGTTGATATCGGCGGCTTTCCGGAAGTCCGCGGCGGACAGGCCGCCTGACGCCTTGCCAGTCACCAGATAGTCGTACAAAAGCTGTACATCCGTGCTGTCAATGCCGCCGCTGCCGTTCAGCTCCCCGATCTTTACGGTGAAATCGGTGGGAGAGAGAAAGTGCTGTCCCATCACGGCGGCGCTCTCCCCATCCGGCTGGTGATTACTGAGACTGGCTTTCAGGTAGTGGCGATGCACCTGCGCTCCCGCGTCCCACGCGGCGTCGGCCTGATACCACCGTACCCCCAGCTTGACCAAATCCCAGCCGTGGGATTCGGCGTTGACGCTGCCCGACACCACGCGGACGTCCACCCCCGCCGCCAGCGCCAGCCGGTACAGCAGCAGGGCATAGCCCTGCGATACCGCACGCTTGTTCACCAGTGCCGCGTAGGCGGAATACTTCAGCAGATTCGTGGTATCGTTCCGGTTTTCGCTGTCATTTTCCACATGGGCGCAGAGCCAGTCATAAATGGCCGCCAGCCGCTCCTCCGGCTCCGCCATCCGCGCCACCCCCAGATAGTCCAGCAGCGACGCAGCGGTCTGCTCCAGCTCCGTTTCCTGCCGGGCGGTGGTGAAATAGGTAAACGCGATGGTCACACCAAAGTAATTGCCGTCCCACGACGCGGAGTAGGTGACGCTGCCATACTGATAGCGCATGTAGTCGCCGCCGGTGGGATCCTGCGGATCGTGGCGGAACACCTCCGGCAGCAGCTGCTGCCGCACCAGCGTGGTCAGATACTTGGCAAAGCGCCGCCGCAGCAGGATACCGGCATGGGACACGCCGTCCGCCGCCAGCTGCTTCTCGCTTTTGCTGTAAGCCGCCGCGGCCTCCTCCGCCGTCAGCTCCGAAAACGGCCCGTCCGCCGGATAGCCGGTGTAGAAAAACAGTATCTGCTCCCGTGCCTTGAACTGCTGGTGCACATAGGCGGCTACGTCCGTCAGGCTGTCGTAGCGACCGCCGTCGCCCATGGCGTTCGTCTCCGCCAGCATTGCCGTGCCCGGCGCGTCATAGGTGACGCTTTCCGTCACGCCCAGCTCCGGATACAGGGGATTGCTGCAGACCACCGTGGCGGACAGCGGCGCATCCTCCGCGCTGTACATCTCCGCCCAGACCTGACCGGGCAGCAGCGTGACGGCCATCAGTACCGCGCACAGCAGCGCCGCCAGACGCTTTCCTTTCCTGTCCACCTGCTCCGCCTCCTTTTGCTTAGATTCCCAATAATTGTCATTTTACCAGCCTGACCGCCGCTTGGCAAGCGGAAAAACCTGGAAACGGGAAAAAGAAAAGCGGCTTTCGCCGCTTTTCCGTTTTATCAACCGTTACAAACCGTCTCGTACAGCAATTGCAGATCATAGATGTCGATAGAACCGTCACCGTTCACATCGGCGTCCTCCAGAAACTCATATTCCATCAGTTTGGTCTGCGCAACGGGCACCTGCTGGGTCCTCAGGTACTGATACAGCAGATCCACATCCAGAATCGTGACTCCGCTGTAGCCGTTCAGTTCGCCGGGGCCAAGTGCCAAATAATCCCCCTCAAACCACAGAACAACCTCGTGGTTGAAGCACCAGTAGCCATATTGATAGTAGCCGTATGCTTCCATGGCTGAGGCGATGTTGCTGTTATTGTCCTGATACCACTGCCACACGGTGTTGTCGGTGTCATCGTCCGTCACGTACAGACGAATGATGCCGTTATTACGCCGCAGCAGGTTGGCCACCTTGCCGGGAAGACTCGCATCCTCGGTAGAAACGATCAAATGACTGTTGACCGTATAGTAGTTGGCCGCCGTGGCGGTACAGTTCTCTAACGGCACGTTATACGGTGTACCAGAAAGTGTGTGATCTTCTTTCAGCTTATTTGTGGTGATGTTGAAATAGCTGTAATAGGGGGAATAGGGATCGTCAGAGCCGTTATACACGGGATCGTCCCACGTGGCGTCTACATAGTACCACTCTCCGTCGATTTTTGCCAGATTCCATGCATGGTTTTCTCCTGCGTAGCCTACCACATAGTAGCTCTGGATGCCTGCGCGCATCAACAGATATTGCAGCGCAAAAGCATACCCCGCGCAAACGCCCTTGCCCTCCACCAGTGTGGTATAGCCGTTCTGCTCCTCCAGCTTACTGTAGGTATACGTGACTTTCTTGATCAGCGCGTCGTGCAGGTACAGCTCTTTCTCATAGTCGCTGCCGGTGGGCATACCCGCCAGGATCGTTTCAGCAGTCTCCAGAAACAGCGGCAGTTCGGTATTCAGATTGTAAATATGACTGTTGTAATTCAGTTGAATTTCACTGCAAAGCATGGTGTTTTTGTTGTACCAGAACGACGGCCGGGCCCAGAACAGCTCCGGATAGTCAGAGTAAAACGCAGCAGTAACAAGCCAAGCTTCATCATGGGTAATTTTCTGGTTTGTAGGAAGCGAAACCTTGTCTACGGTAAAATTCTCTGCCATTTCCAGCAGCCGATCATAAATTTTCAGGTAGACCGTACTGCGGGACATTTTCGCCAGCTTAGCACGGCCATACCGTGTCACGGATATGATATCGAAATAGGAGCTCCCGCTTTTATTACTGGTCAGAGCATTATTCAACTCCGCAGACGTAATCTCCGCATCCGCAGCTTCCTCTGCTGAAAACTGCTCAACCTCCAATTCGTGGCTGATAGGATCCAGTGTCGCCCTGCATAGCACATCGGAATCATCGGTATTGTCAGTGTCCTGATTGTCCACTTCCTGCTCCGGCTCCTGAGGGTCGGCGCTTTCACTCTCCTCTGGAACTTCCGCGTCCGGCGTTTCATCGTCGGTGGGAGCGGGCGTCTGGTCGTCGGCAGGCTGTCCGTCTGTGGCGGTTTCCTCACTCATGGTAGGCTTGTCGCTCACGATCGGTTCTTCCAGCGCAGCGGCGCTGCCGCCGTCCGTCCCATCCGTCGCCCACACCTGCGTCGGCAGCAGCGTGACGGCCATCAACACCGCGCACAGCAGTGCGGCCCATCGCTTCATCTTTCTCATAGTTTTCTCTCCCCTTTGTCGAAGATTCGATAGTACTATTTTACCAGCATACCCGGCATTTGGCAAGTGATTTGTCGGGCATTTTTAGTTTTTTCGGTGCGCCGCTTTGCAAACGGCGGCAAATACGGTATAATGGCGGCAAAGACTATCACACGTAAGGAGGACGCGCCTATGCTGTCCATCTGGATCGGCCGCGCCGGCAGCGGAAAGTCGGCGCGGGTGCTGGAGACCATCCAGCGTGAGCGGGAGAACCGTCCCCAGCTGCTGCTGGTGCCGGAGCACACCTCCCACGAGGCGGAGCTGGATCTGTGCCGCTTCTGCGGCCCAACCGCCTGCCGCAGCGCCGAGGTGCTGACCTTCCAGAGCCTTACCACCCGCGTACTGGGCGAGACCGGCGGCCTTGCCGACGTGACGCTGGACAACGGCGGCAAGCTGCTGACCATGCGCCGGTGCTTACAGGAACTGCACACGCAATTAAAGGTGTTCGGCCGCCCGTCCCAGCGCTCGGCGTTTTTGCACCAGCTGACCACGTTGGCCGATGAATTTTACGCCTATCAGATTGCGCCGGAGACGCTGTACCACCATGTGGAGGACATGGAGGGCGCCATGGGCGATAAGCTGCGGGACGTGGCGCTGATCTTCGCCGCCTACGACGCCAAGCTGCGCCACGGCGGCACCGACACCCGTTCCCGTGTGCAGAAGCTCCACGACAGCCTGCCTCAGTCCCACTATCTGGATGGGAAAGACCTGTATCTGGACGGCTTTTCCTTCTTCAATAAGCAGGAGGAGAGCGTTCTTTCGCTGGCGCTGCGGCGGTGCGCCAGCGTAACGGTGACGCTGCTGGGCGATAAGACCGGCCAGCAGTTCCAGAACGCCGCCGCCCAGAAGGAGCGCTTTGTCCGCATGGCCCGTGAGGCGGGCGTCGAGTGCCGGTTGACCTACCTGACCCGGCAGGACGACAGCCCGCTGGGCCATCTGGAGCGCTGCTTCTTCGGCCATGACGCGGCCTGGGAGGGCGAGACCGACGCGGTGGCGCTCTATCAGGCGGCCACCGCCTACACGGAGGTGGAGTACGTCTCCGCCCAGATTCGACGCCTTGCCCAGCAGGGCTATCGCTACCGGGACATGGCTGTGGCCGCCCGGACGCTGGACGCCTACGGTCCGCTGCTGGAGTCCATCTTCCTGCGGGACGGCATTCCCGCTTACGTCAGCTGCCGCAGTGACATTCTGGAAAAGCCGGTGATGACGCTGCTGCTGTCCGCTGTGGACGCGGTGACAGGCGGCTTTGAGTACGAGGATATGTTCCGCTACCTGAAAACCGGCATGACCGGCGTGACGGAGGCGGAGTGCGACCTACTGGAGAACTACGTGATCCGTTGGGAAATTCGGGGCAATATGTGGCTGCGTGACGTGCCGTGGACGCTGAACCCCGACGGCTACGGCCGGGACATGACGGAGGAGCGGGCCGCCCGCCTGCAGGAGATCAACCGCATCCGGGAAAAGGTGCGCCTGCCGCTGCTGGCGCTGGCCACCGGTTTGAAGGAGCGGCCCGCCGCCCGTGACAAGGCCCGGACGCTGTACGAATTCGCGGCGGCTGCCGGTGTGCCGGAGGCGCTGCGGGACAAGGCCGACGCACTGCTGGCGGCGGGGCAGGTGCAGCTGGCGGAGGAATACGCCCAGCTGTGGCAGATATTCTGCGGCGTGCTGGATCAATTCGTGGAAATTCTGGCGGACACGGAGCTGGACGGCGAGGAATTCGCCCGCCTGCTGCGGCTGGGGCGGTGCCGCAACAGAAGATATGCAGGT
>URKW01000002.1 GCA_900548615.1 uncultured Eubacteriales bacterium
CTTGCATGTGTTAAGCACGCCGCCAGCGTTCGTCCTGAGCCAGGATCAAACTCTCTATAAATTGTATCAACACAGCATTTCTGCTGAGCTAATCTTTACAGAGCTATTTGTCATAGCTTCAAAAACTTTTTATCCTTACCTCTCACGGTAATTGACTTAACCCGTTCAAGGCAAGCTTCAGTTGCACATCTTTCGATGCGCTCCCGTCTGGTGCTTTTCGTTTCGTTCGTTGTTTAATTTACAAGGTACACGCTCCACAACCGCGGAACAGTCATTACTATATCACATGTCAGCCATCTTGTCAACTACTTTTTCATCTTTTTTCGATGTTTTTCGTTGTCCCGATTTCGACCGGACTGCTGTCTCTCGCGGACAGCTAGGTTAGATTACCACACCTTTACGCTGTTGTCAACGCTTTTTTACCGAATTTTTCCACCTTTAATAGCAGCCGGAGATGCATAAGTTGTTCTTATGATTGTTTTCAGTGAAGCTCGCCGGTTTGCACAAGCGGTGCTTGTGAAAAGCCGCATATCTTGGCGATTTTTCCTATTTACTTTCGCCCCACAAAGTAGTAAAGTATCGCCAACAAAGTTCAACAGCGATGATGGACATTCAGTAAGATGCTGTGGCGATCTTCTTCAGAGAGCAGCCGGTGGTGCAAGGCTGCGGAGATACAGCGTCCCAATTACCGTCCTGAGCCGCGCCCCGAAGCTCCTTGTGAGTGGTAGGCGGTGCCGGGTGCGCCCGATATCGCGCTGCGGATATATCACCATGCTTCAAATGGCTGTATCCTATGAGGCCGCGCAGGCGGTAAACTGAGGTGGTACCACGGGTCAAACTCGTCCTCTGTGTCCTTTTGGGACATGGAGGGCGTTTTTTTATTGCAACTTACGCGGAGGAGCGAGACATATGACAATCCACATTGACACAAAGCGATACCCGCGGCGGCGGGACGATCGATCAACACTGTGATACACGCCGATGCTGCGGCGGCAGAAACGCAGCAACTACTATTTTAACCAAGGAGGAGCGCATTATGCCCGCCATTACATTTTACAAGCACGAACCCATCCCCATGGAGATGCACAAGGTGAAGATCGTCCAGCAGCTGCACCTGCTGCCCACGGAGCAGCGGCTGCAAATGATGCAGGAGGCCGGGTTCAACACCTTCCAGCTGCACAACAAGGATATCTTTCTGGACATGCTGACGGACTCCGGCGTGAACGCCATGTCCGACCGGCAGCAGGCCGCCATGCTGACAGCGGACGACGCCTACGCCGGATCGGAGACCTTTTACAAGATGCAGGCGAAATTGCAGGAGCTGTTCGGCATCGAGAACTGCCTGCCCGCCCATCAGGGCCGGGCCTGCGAGAACATTCTGGCCACCCGGTTTGTCAAGCCCGGCAGCTGCGTTATCATGAACTACCACTTCACCACTGCCAAGGCTCACATCACCCGTCTGGGCGGCCGCGTGGAAGAGCTGGTGAAGAAGGAGGGTCTGGAGAGCCGCAGTGACCTGCCTTTCAAGGGCGACATCGATCTGGACGCGCTGGCGGCCTGCATCCAGCGGGAGACCCCGGAGAACATCCCCTTCGTCCGTCTGGAGGCCGGCACCAACCTGATCGGCGGTCAGCCCATCTCTTACGCCAACATGAAGGCGGCCACCGCCATCTGCCATCGTCACAGCCTGCTGACGGTGCTGGACGCCTCGCTTTTGCAGGATAACCTGTACTTCATCAAGACCCGTGAGCCGGGGATGGAGGACAAGTCCATCCGGGAGATCACCCGGATGATCGCCGACCTGTTCGACATTATCTACTTCTCCGCCCGGAAGTTCGGCTTTGCCCGGGGCGGCGCCATCCTGGTGCGGGACAAGGAGCTGTTCCACTCCATGGAGGATCTGATCCCCATGTTTGAGGGCTTCCTCACCTACGGCGGCATGTCCGTGAAGGAGATGGAGGCCATGACGGTGGGCTTTGAGGAGACCATGGACATGGACGTGATCTCTCAGGGGCCCCTGTTCATCGACTACTGCGTGAAGCGGCTGGACGAGCACGGCGTGCCGGTGATCACCCCCGGCGGCGGTCTGGGCGCTCACATCGACGTGAAGGAATTCCTGCCCCACGTGCCCCAGAGCCAGTACTCCGCCTGCGCCCTGTCCTGCGCCCTGTACATCTGCGGCGGTATTCGCGGCATGGAGCGGGGCACGCTGTCCGAGGAGCGTGAGCCGGACGGCACCGAGCGCATCGCCAGCTGGGAGCTGCTGCGGCTGGCCTTCCCCCGCCGCGTGTTCACCCTGTCCCAGACGGAGTACGTCATCGACCGGGTGAAGTGGCTGTTTGACCACCGTGAGCTGGTGGGCGGCCTGCGGTTCGTCCACGAGCCCGCTACGCTGCGGTTCTTCACCGGCGTGCTGAAGCCCATCGGCGACTGGCCGGAGAAGCTGGCCGCGGCATACAGAGCGGATTTTGGCGAGGAGCAGTAACAGGCCTTTGCGTTTACCGATAGGAATTCTGTAGGGGCGGACGACTCTGTCCGCCCCTAACGATGACCGTACCATTTCCGACAGGGCCAACAGAGTCGTCGGCCCCTACGTGGCATTCTGCGCCACCGACCAGCTTTTTGACAGGCCGAAACAAAGGATGCAAGCTTTCGCTTGCATCCGTTTTTATTTTATACAATATCACACAGTGCCCGCAGGTCGTCGATCTCGTAGTCGATGCGCAGGCCATCGGGGCGGGGCGTGTGGCGGGGATTGTACCAGCAGCAGGGCAGGCCGTAGTTGTTGGCGCCCCGGATATCGCTGGAGATGCTGTCACCGATGACAAGGCAATTCTCCCTGGTGATGCCGTCGATGCGGGCGAACACATAGTCAAAATACGCCGCCGACGGCTTGGCGGCACCCGCCTCCTCGCTGATAAAGGCGGCGGTGATATCGGGAACGATGGGGCTTTTCGCCAGACGGCCCCGCTGGACAGAGGCCACCGCGTTGGTAACAAGATACAGCTTATGGCTGCGGGCGAGGGTGTGGCACACCTCCTCCGCGTAGGGCAGCATGAAGGCGCACTGGCTCAGGGTATGGAGATGCAGGGCGTTGCAGCCCTCGGCGTCCCGGTCAAGCCCCATGGCAGACAGGAAATTACGGAAGCGCTGCACCACCAGAAACTCCTTGGTACACTCGCCCCGGTCAAAGGCCGCCCACATTTCGTTATTACAGCGCTCGTAGAGTGCAAACGTCTCGTCGCTGTCGGGGATATCGAACTGGCGGCAGACGGCGTGAAAGGCCTCCTGATTGGCCCGGTCGAAGTTGAACAGGGTATTATCCGCGTCGAATAGTAAGTAGGGGTAGTTCATGATTGGTTCCTTTATACAAATAATGCGTTTTCCGCCGGACGGGCATAGACCTCCTCCAGCTCGCTCTTGTGGTAGAGATAGCCGGGATCGTCGTAGTATTTGGCTCCGGTGGGGCAGCCCTTGACGCAGGCGCAGCACTTGATGCAGGTGCCGGGCACCTGCGACGGATCATCGGGGTCGATGCTGCCCATGGGGCAATGGGCGGCGCACCAGCCGCAATTGCCGCATTTGGTCATGTCTGTCTTGGGCTTTACCTTCAAAATATTGATGGGGTTCCCGTGGCGGTCACGGGGCGTATAGTAGGGTCGGATGGGGTCGCAGCCGCCTACGGTGACGGGCGCGGTATCCCCCGCCGCCAGACGGGCGGCGATGCGGTCGGCAAAATCGTCCATCTCCGCCATATCGGCGTCGTTGGGACGACCGGCGCCCAGTGTGCGGGAAAAGCTGTGCTCTCCTACAAAGGCCGCGCCTGCCACGCAGGTAAAGCCGTCGGCGGTCAGCAGCTTCGACAGCTCCATCAGGGCGTCGTCATAATTTCGGTTGCCGAACAGCGCCACGGGGACGGCCAGCGCTCCCGCGCCGTGCACCATGTCCCGCAGGTAGGGCATCAGCAGATTGGGCACGCGGCCCGCGTAGGTGGGGCAGCCCACCACCGCCAGATCGCCCGCCGGGACGGTCAGTTCCCGCTTTCGGGCGTCGGGCAGGGTATAGCTGTACTCGGCATAGGCCGCGCCCAGCTTGTCCGCCAGACGGCGGGCAATGCGGCGGACGGTCTTTTCCGTGGTGCCGGTACCGCTGAAATACACGGCGTGAACGGTAGAAACGGACATGGCGCTCCCTCCTTCTCCTGTGCAGGCCGTCAGACCTGAAAATCCTCCGGCGACAGCCGGGACGTATTCAACTCCGCAGGCCGGGACGGCATGCGGCGCAGGGGATCGTAGCGGAACGCGGGACATTTGTCCGTGTCCGCCACCACGCCCCGCTTGACGCAGGCCACATGGCCGTCGTCAATGCGGGCGCCCCGTGCGCAGTAGGCACAGCGGGGCTCGATATTCTTCCGGAACAGCTTCACGGTTCTCTCCCTCCCTATTGCGGCCTTACAGGCTGTAGAGCTTGATCTGGCCGTCCTCGGTGGTGGCTTTCAGCTGGGTGATGGGGTTCTCGAAGGCATCGATGATAAGATTGGCCATGGGATCCTCCAGCTCCTTCTGGATGCAGCGGCGGAGGTTCCGGGCGCCGTAGGCGGCGGAATAGGACTTCTTCACCAGCACGTCCACCACGGAATCGTCATACATGAAACCGAAGCCCTTGTCAGCCAGGGATGTTTTCAGTTCGTCCAGCATAATGCGGGCGATATCCCGGAAGTTCTCCTCGGTCAGCTGGTGGAAGTAGATGACCTCGTCCACGCGGTTGATGAACTCAGGCCGCAGGAACTCCCGCAGCGCCTTCATGACCCGCTCCTTGCCCTGGTCGCCGGCGGATTTATCAAAGCCTACCGAACCGGCAGCCTTGTCGGAGCCGGCGTTGGAGGTCATGACGATGACGGTATTCTCGAAATTCACCTTGCGGCCGTGGGCGTCGGTGATCTGACCGTCGTCCAGAATTTGCAGCAGGACGTTCAGCACATCGGGGTGGGCCTTTTCGATCTCGTCGAACAGCACCACGGAGTAGGGCTTGCGGCGGATCTTCTCCGTCAGCTGACCCGCCTCGTCATAGCCCACGTAGCCGGGAGGGCTGCCCACGATGCGGGACACGGAGTGCTTCTCCATGAATTCGGACATATCCAGACGGATCAGACTCTCCGGCGCGTTGAATAGGTCGTCGGCCAGCTGCTTCACCAGCTCGGTCTTGCCCACGCCGGTGCTGCCCACGAAGATGAAGCTGACAGGCTTATGCTTGGGGCTGATGCCCACGCGGTTGCGGCGGATGGCGGCGGCCACGGCGGCCACGGCCTCGTCCTGTCCCACAATGTGCTTCTTCAGGCGCGTCTCCAGCTGGCTCAGCCGCTGGAATTCCTCCTCCTTGATCTTGCTGGCGGGAATTTTCGTCCACATTTCGATGACGCGGGCGATGTTGTCCATGGTCAGCGTGGGCGTTCCCTTGGCCTTGATGGTCTCCAGCTCCTGCTGGAAACGAATCTGCTCGCTGCGCAGCTGGGCGATGCGGGCGTAGCGCTGATCCATCTGCTCGGGGGTCTGCTCCTCCTCCGGCGCTTCGGAGGAAAGGGTCTCCAGCTCAGTGGCGATGGTGGCCAGCTGCTTTTCCAGCTCCATGCGGCGGTTGATATCCGCGTCGTGGAGGTTCATGTCGGAGCAGGCCTCGTCGATCAGGTCGATGGCCTTGTCGGGCAGATACCGATCGGTGATATACCGCTCGGACAGGGACACCGCCTGACGCAGCACGCCGTCGGGAATGGAAACGCCGTGGAACTGCTCGTAGTAATGGGCGATGCCCCGCAGAATTTTCAGGGTGTCCTCGATATTGGGCTCGTTGACCGTCACCGGCTGGAAGCGGCGCTCCAGTGCGGTGTCCTTTTCAATGTGCTTGCGATACTCGTTAAAGGTGGTGGCGCCGATCACCTGAATCTCGCCCCGGCTGAGAGCGGGCTTGAGGATATTGGCGGCGTTCATGCTGCCCTCGGCATCGCCCGCGCCCACGATGTTGTGTACCTCGTCAATGACCAGAATGATATTCCCGGCCTTGCGAATTTCTTCGATCAGACCCTTCATGCGGCTCTCGAACTGGCCGCGGAACTGGGTGCCCGCCACCAGCGCCGTCAGGTCAAGGAGATAGACCTCCTTGTCCCGCAGCTTGAAGGGCACCTCCCCGGCGGCAATGCGCTGGGCCAGACCCTCGGCAATGGCGGTCTTGCCCACGCCCGGCTCGCCGATAAGGCAGGGGTTGTTCTTCTGGCGGCGGTTCAAAATCTGCACCACCCGCTCGATCTCCTGCTCACGGCCGATGACGGCGTCCAGCTTGCCCTGGCGGGCCCGCTGGGAGAGGTTGATGCAGTAGTTATCCAGAAACTTCCGCTTTTTCTCGGTCTTGCGGCCGCCGTTGTTGGGGGCGGCATTGCCCTCGCCGGAGGGCTGCTGGGGCTGGGCGGGGAGATTGCCGTTGTTGCCGAACAGGCGGTTCAGGAACGGGAAGGTGGCGGTCTTGCCGCTCTCCTCGTCGTCCTCGTCGCCGTCGTCGGTCTCCGGCAGCTCCTCCGCGCCGCCGAAGGCCTGCATCATCTCATTGGAGATGTTGTCCAGATCCTCCGGGGTAATGCCCATGCGCTTCATCATCTCGTCCACCTGGGGCAGACCCAGCTGGGCGGCGCACTTGAGGCACAGGCCTTCGTTGACCTGCTCGTTCTTTTCGTTGAGGCGGGAGATAAACACCACCGCCACGTTTTTCTTGCATCTTGAACAAAGAGTAGGCTGCATATGGTTCCTCCAATTAGAAACTGGCGTGAGCGCTTCGCGCCCGTGGCCAATAGATTGCGGTTTTTCGGGTGATTTTCGCGCTGATCGCAATAGGTTCGGTGATCATCCGTAGGGGCGGACGACTCTGTCCGCCCTTACGATGGCGATACGATCTCCGATAGGGCCGACAGAGTCGTCGGCCCCTACAGGTGCGTCACCGGAAGAGTTTTCGCACGGGCGGCCTTTGCGGCCGCCCGCCGTATCACGCGCGAAACGTCCTGCTCACCCCAGCATGGCGATGATATCCATGGGGCTGTGCTGGGTGAAATATTTCAGCAGGTACGTATCGCGCAGCGTGGCGGCGTCCACCAGCCCCGTCCATTGCAGGACGCTGGCGGCGGCGAACATAGCCAGCACGCCGAGACACAGGCCCAGCGCCGCTCCCGCCAGACGGTTCACCGCGCCCAGCACCGGAGCGCGGGCCGCCAGCTGCAGCGGACTGGTGAGCAGCCGCAGCAGCAGCGTCAGCACCAGAAATGACACCAGAAACAGCAGGCCGTAGGCCAGCGAACGGATCATGCCGGTAACAGCGCCCTCCAGCATGTTCTTTCCGGCCTCCACGGCGCTGTCCATGGCCTTTTTGGCAATGCCGGTGATGGCATCGAAATCCACCAGACCGGCCAGTGCCTCGTTATCCGAAGCGGCGGCGGCGCTGACAGCCTCGTCGCCGTGGCCGTTCGTCAGGCGATCCAGCACGTACTGCTCCACACGGGGCGTGAGCCAGTCGCTGACGGGATCGGCCAGCGCATTGGCCAGAATGGCGCTGCCCAGCAGGGCCGCCGCGAAGACCGCCACGCTCAGAAGGCTGCTGATAAAGCCCCGAACGCCGCCCACGATCAGGCACAGCAGCAAAATCGCCGCGATGGCGATATCAAAGATCAGGGAAATGGTCATACCGACTCCTTTGCCTTACGGCAGGTACAGCGACGCCACGACGACGGCGGGCACGCCGCCGCCCGGAAAGCCCCCGCCAGAACGGCGCTGCCGTCAGCGCGCATCAGGACGGCCCGCACCTCGCTGACGTCCGGCAGGGTGGCGACCTCCGTGAGATACTTGTCATAGATGGTGAGCCGGTCGCTGAACAGCACGGCCACGTAGCGGCCGGCGGTGGAGATATCCAGCACCTCGCCGTCGATATCGCAGCCGCCCAGCTCGTTGCCGTCGCCGTCCACAGTGATGAGACTGGCGTAGCCGCCGGATTTATACCGGCTCAGCAGCAGCGCGGCCCAGCCGCCGTCCCCCACCACGCAGCGGCGCAGGAACTGCCCGCCGTAGGAATAGGAGGCCTTCAGCTCGCCGCCGCTGTCCAGCAGGTAGAGCCCCTGCTCGGTGACGGCGCAGAACTCCCGCTGCAGGGTCTCCAGCGCGTAGGCCACGCCGCCGTCCACCGGCGTGGTGGCCACCATTTTATCGCTGTCGGTGTGGTACAGCACCAGAAAGCTCTGGAATTTGCCGTCCTCCTGCCCCATGGTGACAGCGGCCAGCGTGCGGTCGTCCTGTCCCAAGGCGGCGGTCATGACAAACCGCTGGGCGGACTGGAAGGTAAACACCGCCGCGCCGTTGCTGTCCCAGACCGTGACGGCGGCCTTCGCGCCGCTCTTGTTGTAAACAGCGGTCACATAGCCGTGGGGGTTGACGGTGACGGCGAGCAGCTCGCCCTCCGTCTCCTGCTGCCAGCGCAGGCCCTTGCTGTCCAGCGCGTACAGCGCCGTGCCGCCAATGTCATAGGCCACGGCCACACCGCCGCCGGACACCAGATCAGGGTGCAGGAAGCGGACGCTGTTCTGGTACAGCACCTGACTGCGCTCGTCCAGCAGACGCACCTGATTGGCGGCCACCGTCACCAGACTGCCGTCGATGGCGGCAAAGCGGCTGGTGGCGTCGTTTTCATAGTAATAGAGCTTGGCGCAGCCCGTCTCGTCCTTTTCGGCCCGGGCGTAGATGATGCTGCGGCGCAGGCCGTCAAAGCTGTTGGCGTCCCACAGCACGGCGGCAGCCACCGCGCCCAGCACCACCAGCACGATAAGCGTCAGCCACAGCCACTTGCGGGGCTTTTTCTTCTGCCGCAGACGGCGGGGCTGCTCCTCCTGAAGATCTCCCTGGGGGAGATCATAGATGCTCTGGGTGTCTTTTTTCATGTTCTCCCTCCCCTTTCTTTGGCTGGGGTCATGTCAGCGCTCCAGCCGCTCATCATTGTACCACACACGGGTCAGATACAACCCGCCCGGCGGCGCGGTGGGTCCCGCCAAAGTACGGTTGCCGCTGTCGAGAATGACGGGGATATCCTCCGGCGTCAACTTTCCCTCGGCGGCGTACAGAACCGTGCCGGTGATGGCACGTACCATATTATACAAAAATCCGTCGGCGCATACCTTCAGCTCCAGCAGCTCCTCATTCCGGGTGACGCGGCAGTAGTAGATGGTGCGCACCGTGCTGCGGACATTGGTGCCCACGGAGCGGACGGCGGCGAAATCATGGGTGCCCTCGAACATCCGGGCGGCACGATCCATCACCGTTTCATCCAGCTTCTTGGGGTAGAAATAGGCGCGGTTCACGTAGAACGGGTTCTTGATGCGGGAGTTATAGATACGGTAGGTGTACTCCTTTTTGATACAGGAGCCGATGGCGTTGAAATCGTCCGCCACCTCAAAGGCGGCCTTGACGGCGATATCCTCCGGGATATGGGTATTGACGGCAAAGGGCAGGCGATCCAGCGGAATGCGGGAATCGGTGCGGAAATTGGCCACGTAATGCTCGGCGTGGACACCGGCGTCGGTGCGGCCGCAGCCGGTCAGCTTCACGCCGTGGCCGCAGACCATGCTGAGACCGCGCTCCAGCGTCTGGGCCACGGAGACCTCCGTTTTCTGCACCTGCCAGCCGTGGTAGGCGCTGCCGTTATACATCAATGTCAGGGCGATATTGCGCATAGGTTCTCCTTATGGGGTGGGGTGGCAGAGGTAATGGCTCATTGCCTCCCTCTGACGAGGCACCCCAGTGCGCACACTGGGGCGTGCAGAGCTGAGGTGGCGAGCGTAAGCGAGACGGAGGGAGAGACAAAAGCGCAAAAAGTCTGACAAACGCCGTTCTCTCCCCCAGTCACCTTCGGTGACAGTCCCTCGTCAGAGAGGGCCTTTGAAAGGTGCGGCGCATTATCGGTGGTCGGGTGTAGGGACGTTTTCCGAAATGCCGTGTCTCTCTGACTCACAGTCCCAGGTGCTTCAAAACGATGATGCCCACGGTAAAGGCAAGGAAAGCGACCAGCGCCAGATAATCGGCGGTCTTATAGCGCAGGACGTGGAGGGCGGTGCGGCCCTCGCCGCCGTGGTAGCAGCGGCACTCCATGGCCGTGGCCAGCTCGTCGGCACGGCGGAAGGCGCTGATGAACAACGGCACCAGAATGGGTACCAGCGCCTTGGCCCGCTGGAAGATATTGCCGGACTCGAAATCCGCGCCCCGGGCCTTCTGGGCGGACATGATCTTGTCCGTCTCCTCGATCAGCGTGGGGATGAAGCGCAGGGCGATGGACATCATCATCGCCAGCTCGTGGATGGGCATTTTCAGCTTTTTCAGCGGGGACAGCAGGTGCTCCAGCGCGTCGGTCAGGCTGATGGGGCTGGTGGTATAGGTCAAAAGGAAGGTGCCCATGATGAGCATGACGATCCGCAGTACCATGGCGATGGCGGAGCGGATGCCCTCGTAGGTGATGTGGCGCAGCAGCCACACGTCCGCCACCGGCGTACCGCCGGAAAAGAACAGGTTCATGATGGCGGTGAAGGCCACGATGATATAGACCGGCTTCAGACCGCGGGTCAGGGCCTTATAATGCACCTTGGAGATCAGGATGCAGGCAGTCAGCACCACCGCCACGATGGCGTAGGTCAGGACGCTTTTGGCGTTGAACAGCGCCACGATATAGAGGATCACGCACAGCAGCTTGGTGCGGGGATCCAGCCGGTGGATGAGAGTATCACCGGGGAAATACTGGCCGAGGGTGATATCTTTCAGCATACGCCGCAGCCCCCTTTCAGGGCGAGAAGCTGCTGCCGCAGCGCCTCCACCGTATACACCGCCGGGTCGATGGCAACGCCCTTTTCGTGGAGGGCGTGGGCGATCTTCGTCACCTGGGGCACATCAAGGCCCACGGCTTCCAGCTCACGGGCCCGGGCGAACACCTCCGCAGGCGTGCCCTGCATGCGGACGCCGCCCTTGTCCAGCACAATGATGCGCTGGGCGTTGCGGGCGATCTCCTCCATGCTGTGGCTGACCAGCACCACGGTGCTGCCGCGCTGGGTATGGTAATCCCGCAGGAGAGAGAGGATATCCTCGCAGCCACGGGGGTCGAGACCGGCGGTGGGCTCGTCCAGGATCAGCACCTCCGGCTCCATGGCCATGACGCCGGCGATGGCCACGCGGCGCTTCTGGCCGCCGGACAGGGCGAAGGGGGACTTCTCCAGCACGTCGGCGCTGAGACCTACGGCCTGCACCGACTGGCGGACACGGCGGTCGATCTCCCCGTCGTCAAGCCCCATGTTTTTGGGGCCGAAGGCCACGTCCTTATAGACCGTCTCCTCGAAAAGCTGGTACTCCGGATACTGGAACACCAGCCCCACACGGAAGCGCACCTGACGGATCTGCTTGGGGTCGGCCCAGATATCCTGCCCGTTCAGGTAGATGTGGCCGTCCGTGGGCTTCAAAAGGCCGTTGAGGTGCTGGATGAGGGTGGATTTGCCGCTGCCGGTATGGCCGATGACGCCCAGAAACTCGCCCGGCAGAATATCCAGCGACATGTCCTTGACGGCGCTGCGCTGGAAAGGCGTTCCGGCGCTATAGGTATGTGTCAGATGATCGACACGAATGATGGGTTCCAATGTTGGGTTCCTCGTTTCATTGATTTTGCTGAAAACCGCATTTCAAAGGCTCCCCTGTGCAAGGGGAGCTGTCAGCCGTAAGGCTGACTGAGGGGTTGTAAGCTTCTCTGCTACGGACAATCCCTCCGTCAACGCTTCGCGTTGCCACCTCCCTTTACACAAGGGAGACTTTGAATGCACGGCCACCGGATAAATGTGGTTTACTGCGGTTATCGCAGGGCTTTACAGATGGCATCGGCGCACTCGTCTACCGTCAGGGCGTCCAGCGGCACGTCCATGCCGCCCTGACGCAGGCCGTACAGCAGCTCCACCGTGTCGGGAGCGGCAAGCCCCATGGCGCGGAGCGCTTCCACCTGGGTGAACACCTCCGCCGGAGCACCGTCTATCACCAGCTTGCCGTCGTTCATGACGATGAGACGGTCGGCGTCCATGGCCTCGTCCATATGGTGGGTGATGAGCACCACGGTGATGCCCCGCTCTTGATTTAACGTGCGGATGGCGGAGAGCACCTCGCGCCGTCCGGCAGGGTCCAGCATGGCGGTGGCCTCGTCCAGCACGATACACTCCGGGGCCATGGCGATGACACCGGCGATGGCTACCCGCTGCTTCTGTCCGCCGGAGAGAAGATGGGGTGCATGGCGGGTGAATTCCGACATGCCCACCGCCGCCAGCGCGTCGTCCACGCGGCGGCGAATCTCCTCGCTGGGGACGCCCAGATTCTCCGGGGCGAAGGCCACGTCCTCCTCCACCACGTTGGCAACGATCTGGTTATCCGGGTTCTGGAACACCATGCCCACGCGGCGGCGGATCTCCAGCAGCAGGGCCTCGTCCCTGGTGTCCATGCCCTCTACATACACCGTGCCGCCGCTGGGCAGCAGCACCGCGTTCATATGCTTGGCCAGGGTGGATTTGCCGGAGCCGTTATGGCCCAGCACCACCACGAAGCTGCCCCTTTCAATGGACAGCGATACATCCTCCAGCGCGACGGTGGAGGTTTGTCCCTCCTCCGCCGGATAGGTGAAGGAGAGATGCTCGGTTTGCAGCATTGTTGACATAGTTGCGCTCGTTTCCTTTATGTTATTCGCTGACCCAGCGGCCTGTGGCGCCGCAGGGCAGCGCCATGCCGGACTCGGTACAGGGCAGGCCCAGCTCGTCCCACGTGACCTTGCCGCCGAAGCGCTGGCAGGCCAGCAGGTGCAGGATATAGCCCAGCACAGAGGGTGCAAGGCCGGTGGTATAGCTGTTGATGATGACAAACAGGGGCTTATCGGACAGCACCTGCATGCACAGCTTCACGAAGGGATACAGGCTGTCCTCCAGCTTCCACACCTCGCCGGAGGGGCCCCGGCCATAGCTGGGAGGATCCATGATGATGGCGTCGTAGGTCTTGCCACGGCGAATTTCCCGCTCCACGAACTTGGCGCAGTCGTCCACGATCCAGCGGATGGGCGCGTCGGCAAGGCCGGAGAGTTTGGCATTCTCTTTCGCCCACGCCACCATACCCTTGGCCGCGTCCACATGGCAGACGCTGGCACCCGCCTTGGCGCAGGCTACGGTGGCGCCGCCGGTATAGGCAAACAGGTTCAGCACACGGATGGGCCGTCCTGCCTGACGGATAGCGTTCATGGCAAAGTCCCAGTTGGCGGCCTGCTCCGGAAACAGACCCGTATGCTTGAAGTTCATGGGCTTGACCTGAAAGGTCAGCTCCTTATAGCGGATGGGCCAGCTCTGGGGCAGGTCGTTCTTCTCCCAATGGCCGCCGCCGGTGGAGCTGCGGCTATAACGGGCGTTGGCCTGCCGCCACAGCTTCGAGCGCTTGTCCGCCTCCCAGATAGCCTGCGGGTCGGGCCGCACCAAAATCTGCCGCCCCCAACGCTCCAGTTTTTCTCCGCCGCCGCAGGAGAGCAATTCATAATCCTGCCAGCCGTCCGCGATCCACATAACCCCATGTCCTCCATACAGATAATAAATCAGTTTATTATACATCGGTACGCCGCCGCCGTCAAGCTTGCAAAGGGACACGGACGGCGGCATTTTCCGCCTGTTCTGGAGATGTTACAAAAAATTTACCAGTTTTTTACCGGGCGTTGCCCATCCGAGGGCAACGTTGACGCCGTGACGCCGCAGGGACGTGGAGGAACTTCCACGGCATCCTACATCGACAAGGAGGTACTTATGGAACACAACGATACGGCGCAGTCCGTCATTGCCCGTGACGCGGCGGCAGCCATGGCGGCGGCGGACGGCGCGCTTCCGGTGCGGCCCAAAATCGGGGCGGAGGAATTGCGCAGAGCCAACGGCATCCTGAAAAAGTACAAGGAGGGCAAAACCCGGCTGGAGCAGCGGATCATCGACAACGAGCAGTTCTGGAAGCTGCGCCACTGGGAGCAGATGGAAAAGGAGGGGCAGGGCGGCAACAGCGGCGACCCCCAGCCCGCCAGCGGCTGGCTGGTGAACTGCATCCTGTCCAAGCACGCCGACGCCATGGACTGCTATCCCGCTCCCACGGTGCTGCCCCGTGAGCCGGACGACCGGCAGGAGGCTCAGCGGCTGAGCCGCATTCTGCCGGTGGTGCTGAAGAAAAACCAGTTCAAGCGGACGTATTCCTCCGCCTGGTGGTACAAGCTGAAGTCCGGCTGCGCCGTGTACGGCGTGTTCTGGGACGGCACGAAGCTGGGCGGGCTGGGCGACATCAGCGTGAAGCGGATGGATCTGCTGAACCTGTTCTGGGAGCCGGGCGTGACGGACATTCAGGACAGCGCCCACTTCTTCTCCACGGAGCTGGTGGACAACGACAAGCTGCTGGCGGAGTATCCCCAGCTGGAGGGCAAGCTGGGGCGGGGTAATTTTACCCTGAGCCGCTATCTCTATGATGACACGGTGGACACCAGCAACAAGTCGCTGGTGGTGGACTGGTACTATCACACCAACATGGAGGGCAGAAAGGTACTGCAATACTGCAAGTACGTGGGGGAAACGGTGCTGTATGCCACGGAGAACGACACGGTTCAGCCCACCGAGACGCAGCTGATGGGCGCGGACGAAAATGGCCGTCCCGTGATGGGGCAGGTGCCCTGCGGCCCCAGCATGGCCCAGCGGGGCTGGTATGACCACGGGAAATACCCCTTCGTGTTCGACGTGCTGTTCCCGGAGGAGGGGACGCCCTGCGGCTACGGCTACATCGACCTGTGCAAGAGCCCCCAGAAGCAGATCGACCTGATGAATCAGGCCATCCTGAAAAACACGCTGGCCAACGCCACGCCCCGGTTCTTCATCCGCTCCGACGGCGCGGTGAATGAAAACGAGTACGCCGACTGGACGCGGCCCTTTGTCCACACCAACGGCAATCTGGGCAGCGACTCCATCGCGCCCATCCGGGCGGGCAGTCTGGACAGCGTGTATGTGGCGATCCTGAACAACAAGATCGGCGAGATGAAGGAGACGGCAGGCAACCGGGACGTGGCCAACGGCGGCACCGCCTCCGGCGTAACGGCAGGCACCGCCATCGCCGCCTTGCAGGAGAGCAGCGGCAAGCTGAGCCGCAACATGATCGACGACGGGTACGAGGCCTTTGCCGACGTGGTGACGCTGTGCATCGAGCTGATCCGCCAATTCTATGAGCTGCCCCGGCAGTTCCGGCTGCTGGGCGCCATGGGGACGGAGGAGTTCGTCAGCTATGACCACAGCGGCCTGCAGCCCAGAGTGATGGACGACGGCGTGACCGTGTCCTACCGGGTGCCGGAGTTCGATCTGGAGATCGGCGCGGAGCGGGAGAGCCCCTATCGCACGGCGGAGGCCAATCAGCTGGCCTTGCAGCTGTTCCAGATGGGCTTCTTCCGGGACGATCTGGCGGATCAGGCGCTGCGGTGTCTGGAGCTGATGGAGTTCAAAAACAAGAATCAGCTGGCACGGGTGATCTCCGGCGGTCAGACCCAGGTCCGGCAGATTGCGGCGCTGCGGCAGCAGCTTTTGCAGCTGGCGCAGGTGGTGGACGAGGCGAAGGGCACCCATCTGGCGGAGAGTCTGTCGGCGGAGCAGGGCGGCGGTCAGAACGCCGCAGCCAGTGCGGGAAAGGCGGTGCAGGAGAGCCACAGCGCCATGGAGCGCAGCCGCCAGCAGTCCAGAGAGGTGGTGCGGCCCCGATGATTCACGTCACGCTGAAGGATAACGCCCTGTGGGCACGGGGTCACAGCGGCAGCAGCCCAAGAGGGCAGGACATTCTGTGCGCCGCCGTCAGCATTCTGATGGAGGCCACCGCCGCCGCGCTGGAGCGGCAGGACAGACTGCTGCTGGGCTATTTCGGGAACGGGTTCTGCTCTCTTATCACGGATGGGGACAGCGAAATTCTGGAGGTGGCGCGGCAGGGCGTGCTTCTGCTGGAGCAGCATTATGGAGACTATGTGAAGGTGAAAGACCTGCGGACAAGGAGGGACAGCCATGCATGAGGAACAGGAAGTGACCCAGACCACACCGGAGACGGACAGCGCCGCCGAATTTGAGGAGCTGATCCAGGGACGGTGCAAGCAGCCCTTTCAGCAGCGGGTGCAGAAGATCCTGGACGGACGGCTGCGCTCGCTGCGGCAGGAAAACGAGGCGCTGCGCCGTCAGGCGGCGGAGCAGCGCAGCTTTGAAAACGGCTGCGTGGAGCGCCTTGCCCGTCAGGCGGAGGACATCCGCCGGGTATACGGCGGCTTCGACTGGCAGCGGGAGATGCGCGATCCAGCCTTTGGCCGCCTGATCGCGACGGGCGTGGACGGCCGCACCGCCTATGAGGTGGTGCACAGCCGCGAGCTGCTGGCGCAGGCCATGCGCTACGGCGCAAAGCGGGCGGCGGAGCAGTGCAGCCGCGCCATCGCCAGCGGTGGAAGGCGCGTGGCGGAGAACGGCGGACACGGCAGCAGCGCCGTGACCCGCACTGATCCCAAGGCGCTGGACTCCGCCCAGCTGGCGGATATCCGGAGACGGGTGCAGCGGGGGGAGAAGATCCGGTTTTGAGGGGGCGTTTCGCCCTCCGGGGCGAGGACGGCCTCCGGCGGGCTACTTTTCCCAACAGCTGGAAAAGTAGCCAAAAGAGCCGGAAGAAACCGATGGTTTCTTCACTTCCTTGCGCGCTATCGTGCAAACAGCATTGTAACTGCCTGCCACACGTTCGCGTAATATTTCCTTTTTCGTTTCGGTTAAAGGGATCGTCTCTGCTCCCGCGCCGCTACCGCTGATACTTACGCCGAATAACGTTTTGGGTTCTACCGTTGAGAGCGTGAGCGGCAGCGGCGCAGGAAGGACAGGCGATACGTCATACGCAACGAAAACAGCCATGTTCTGTGAACGCGTGGTACAAGGCCGCAGATTCGTAATCAGTACAGCGTGCAGGAAGTCCAGAAACCTGGGTTTCTGGCTGTTCTTTTGGTCACTTTTGGAACAGCGGCCAAAAGTGACCCGTGCCCGGAGGCACGGAATTTTCCAAAACGGGCGGACAGAGTTGTCTGCCCCTACGACGGTTTGACGATACCTTGCCATTTAGCGGTGGGGTGGGCAGGGCAGGCTTTTCATATAGATGCCCGGTGTACCGGGCGGGGTCGCGGCCTACCGCGGACGGCACTTCCCCTATTCGGGCGTAAGGCGCTCCTGACGCCGGGGAGCAGCGTATTTTTCACACTACATTATTATAGTAAGGAGAGTATCACTATGGCAATGACACATACCTTTGATCTGCAGCGCTTCGCTGACAGCAACGTACAGACCACCGGCACCCAGAGTCTGAGCGCCGAAATGAAAACCTATTACGGCATGGAGCTGCTGGAAAACGCCAAGCCCGCGCTGGTGCACAACCAGTTCGCCGCCACCAAGCCTCTGCCTGTGGGCGGCGGCAAGACCGTGGAGTGGCGCAAGTTCGGCTCCTTTGACAAGGCGCTGACTCCGCTGACCGAGGGCGTGACCCCCGACGGCAGCGGCATCACCGTCAGCTACATCACCAAGGAGCTGAGCCAGTACGGCGACTACACCACCGTGTCCGATATGCTGGATCTGACCGCCATCGACGACGTGGTGCTGGAGATCACCGACCGCCACGGCGCCAACATGGGTCTGACGCTGGACACCGTGACCCGCAATGAGATCCAGCAGGGCACTCACGTCATCTACGCCCCCGGAAAGGACGCCGATGGCAAGAAGGTGGACGTGCTGTACCGCCGCGATCTGGACAAGAGCTGCGTGATGACCGCTGAGCTGGTGGCCCGCGCCGCCACGGAGCTGAAGAAGATGAACGCCCCCACCTTTGACGGCAAGTACGTGTGCATCATCCACCCCAGCGTGGCCTTCGACCTGCGCAACGACCCCGACTGGGTGGCCGCTCACCAGTACGCCGCCGCTACGGAGCTGTTCTCCGGCGAGATCGGTGAGCTGCACGGCGTGCGCTTCGTGGAGACCACCGAGGCCAAGATCTTCCGCGGCGATGATCTGGCCAGCGACAGCCGCACCCTGACTGCCAGCGCCGCCGTCAGCAATTCCACCACCGTCAGCTTCGACGGCGGCACCGTGGCCGCAGGCGCACTGGCAGGCCGCTACGTACTGTGCGGCGGCAAGCGCGTTAAAGTTGTATCCAACACCGCCAGCCAGCTGACGCTGGAGGAGGCCGTCACCGTGGCGGACAACGCGGTGATCTATCCCGGTGAGGGCGGCAAGGAGGGTCTGGCCGTGTACGGCTGCCTGTTCGTAGGCAAGGGCGCTTACGGTGTTGTCGATCTCAGCGAGGGCACCGAGGTCATCGTGAAGCCCCGCGGCTCCTCCGGCACCGCCGATCCGCTGGATCAGCGCTCCAGCGTGGGCTGGAAGGGCATCCACGCCGCCGCCATCCTGTACGACGAGTACATCGTCCGCGTGGAGTGTGGCAGCAGCTATTCCGCGGAAGATAAATCCAACTAACGTAAGGAGGAACGCAATATGGCGAAGAAGCAGGACATGACGGAACGGATGGTGGCGCTGACCATCCCCAGAGGCCGCAAGCAGGAGGAGAACTTTGTGATCGTCTCCGTCAACGGCCGCAGCTGGAAGATCATGAAGGGCGCGCAGGTGGACGTGCCCGACTACGTAAGCGAGGTGCTGGAAAACCGCCGCATGATGCAGGAGGAAGCTCGCCGCTACGTGGACAGAATGGCCGACTGAGGAGGGATGCCCATGGCGAACATCACAGCCGGACAGGTTCTGGAGCAGGTGGACGCGCTGGTGCCCAACCAGTACACCCACAGCGAAAAGCTGCGGTGGCTGGCGCAGGCGGAGGGCTTCGTGCTGCGGGAGGTCTGCCGGGTGACGGGTAAGCTGGCAGAGCTGGAGGACAACTCGGCGCTGTCGGTGGGGGCTCCCTACGACGAGCTGTACCGCCACTATGTGGAGGCGCAGATCCACTACTGCAACGGCGAAATGGCCCGGTACAACAGCGCCGCCGCCAACTGGAACAACGGTCTTTTGACCTATCGGGACTACGTATGCCGCACCACAGCGCCGGAGCGGGGCGTCAGAGCATTAAAGCTATGCTAACACGGCGGGGCGGGAGGGGTTTCCTCCCGCCCCGTGCAAGAAAGGGGGAACGGCATGTTTCTATCACAATTCAAGGCGCCGGCGCAACAGCGCGTGACGGTCAGCAAGTTTGGGGGCTATGACGCGCGGCGCCGTGCGCCGCTGGGCTCCTTTGCCCGGATGGAGAACCTGACAGGGGACGGCTATCCCACGCTGTCGGTGCGGGAAAAGCGCAAGACTATCGCGGCGCTGGACAAGCCCAACGGCCTTGCCGCCAAGGACAGCCTGATCTGGGTGGACGGCAGGACGCTGTACATCAACGGTCTGGCCATCAATCTGGCGCTGACGGACGGTGAAAAGCAGTTGGTCAGCATGGGCGCGTATCTGCTGATCTGGCCCGACAAGAAATACGTCAACACCCAGAACCTCTGCGACCGGGGCAGTCTGGAAAACGCCATCCAGACCACCGGCGCCGTCACCTACGCCCTGTGCCGCGCCGACGGCACGGAATACGAGGGCTATACCACCGGGGCGGCGGCTCCCGCCAGCGCCGAAAGCGGCGACCTGTGGCTGGACACCGGCAGCGGCGCGGCGCTGATGCGCTATGACGGCGTGATGTGGCAGGCGGTGGACGACGCCGCGTTGAAGCTCAGCTCCGCAGGCATCGGAACGGGCTTCTCCGCTGGGGACGGCGTGACCCTCTCCGGCTGCACCGGCGCTGCGGCGGACGGCACATGGACGCTGCTGCAATGCAGCGACAATGCCATCGTCATCGGCACGGTGGCCGCCATTGAGGGGGAGCAGACCACCGCCGTGACGGTGCGGCGCTATGTGCCGGACATGGACTTTGTGGTGGAGTGCGGCAACCGGCTGTGGGGCTGCAAGTACGGCATCGTGGACGGCCAGAGCGTCAACGCCGTGTACGGCAGCGCACTGGGGGATTTCCGCAACTGGAACACCTTCGCCGGGCTGTCCACCGACAGCTACGCCGCCAACCGGGGCAGCGACGGCGTGTTCACCGGGGCGGCGGTCTATCTGGGCACGGTGCTGTTTTTCAAGGAGAACAGCATGGAGCGGCTGTACATCAGCGCCTCCGGCGCGCACCAGATTACGTCGCTGCAATGCCCCGGCGTGAGGCAGGGCAGCGGACGCTCTCTGGCGGTGGTGGACAGCGTGCTGTATTTTCACGGCGCTGGCGGCGTATACGCCTTTGACGGCAGCATGCCCCAGCTGGTATCCGCCGCCTTCGGCGACGAGCGGTACGAAAGCGCCGTGGGCGGGGCGGCAGAGGGTCACTACTGGCTGTCGGCGCGGCGAAACGGTGCGGATCACCTATTTGTCTACGATACCGCCCGAAAGCTGTGGTTCCGGCAGGATGGGCTGCGGGTGAAGCAGTTCGCCCTGTCCGGCGGCGTGCTGTACGGCCTGACGGCGGACGGCGTGACGGCGCTGCAGGGCGGCAGCGAGGCAGACGAGACGGACATCGACTGGTACGCCGAGACCGGCGATTTGGGTATGGACACGCCGGAGCAGAAGTATTTGCAGCGCGTTGAGCTGCGGCTGCTTCCGGAGTACGGCGCGTGGGTGAAGGCCTATGTCAGCTATGACGAGGGGCGGCACTGGCAGTACGCCGGAGAGTTGAAGGGTCAGCAGCGTCTGCGGGCGGGATTGCTGGCGGTGCGGCCGGTGCGATGTCCCCAGCTGCGGCTGCGGCTGGAGGGGCACGGCAACTGCCGGATCTACAGCGTCAGCGCCGTGTATGAGAAAGGAAGTGACCTGCCATGAGCGAGCTTCTCATGCCGCCCTACCCCAACGGGTCGGTGCAGCAGCAGCTGACCCAGCAGTATTCCTACCTGTTCCAGATGGCCCAGCAGCTGAACATGGCGCTGTCGGCGCTGGAGGGCGGCACGGTCAGCAACGGAAGCGGCAGCGGCCAGCAGCGAAAGAGCGGCGGCGCGGCGTCCGCCGCCGGAAAGGCGGCGCTGGAGAACGCGGAGCAGTTCCAGAACCTGCGGGCCATGATCGTCAAGACCGCCAAGCAGGTGTCCCGGAACATGGAGCAGCTGGAGACGCGGCTCAGCGCGGAGTACGTGGCCTCCTCCCAGTTCGGCACCTACGTGCAGCGGCTCAGCGCCTATCTGGAGGCCAACCCGGAGGCGCTGACCCAGTACTACAGCTTTTGCAGCGATCTGGCCGCCAACGTGGCGGCGGTGGACGCCGCCTTTTCCACCTATAAGCTGGACACGGAGGGCTATATCCGCACCGGCATCGTCTACTACGACGGCCCCGCCCCGGTCTACGGCGTGGCGGTGGGCCAGAACCTGACCACCACGGAGATCGACGGCCAGCAAGTGGTGGAGCAGAACAACTTCCGGGCGGTGTTCACCGCCCAGCGTCTCAGCTTCTGGCAGGACAGCACGGAGATCGCCTATGTGTCCAACAACCGGCTGTATATCACCAACATCACCGTGCTGGACAGCATCAGCATCGGCCATTGGCGCATGGACAGCGGCAATGGCCTGGCATTCAAATGGATCGGAGGATAACACCATGGCCGTAACAGAAAAAGATTTCACGCTGTCCTGGGGCGATATCACCATCGGTGCGCCCAACACCATCGCGGTAACGCGCCCCTCGTCCCAGTACAGCTTCCGCTTCCGCTGCGAATTTCAGGGCGTCACTGTCAACCTGACCGCACCGGAGCTGATGATCGTCTCGCAGGACGATACCCGCGTGGTGTTCCAGTGGACGCCGAACGAGAGCCTGTCGCTGGCCATTCCCGACAGCGTGTCCGGCACGGGAACGCTGACCATGACGGTGGCCTACACCAGCAGGTTCGAGCAGCTCAGCAACCCGGAATTCTGCGTCAAGACCTACGACTTCACCGCCTATGTGCCGGACAGCATGCGGCCCAGTGCCACGCTGACGGTGGCGCTGGTGAACGACAACGCCCTGCTGGAGCAATGGGGACTGTGGGTGCGGGGCATGAGCTGCCTGCAATACGCGGTGGAGGCCAGTGCCGTAGGCGGCGCGACACTGAAAAGCTGCCGCTTCACCTTTGCAGGACAGACCGTCAGCGGCTTTTCCGGCGTGACCGCGCCCATCGGCATGGCGGGCACCCTGACGCCTGCCGCCGTGGTGACGGACTCCCGGGGACGCACCACCACAGTGTCCGCCGCTCCTGTGGCGGTGTTCGATTACCAGACACCGTCGCTGCGGACGTCGGTAGCCTACCGGTGCAACGCCGCCGGTGTGGAGGACAGCGGCGGCGCGTGTCTGCAGGTAAAGGCCGCCGGCTCCTGCTGGCCGCTGGACGGCCGCAACACCGTGACACTGCGGGCCCGTTACCGCCCGGTGGGCGGCGTGTACGGCGGCTACACCACGCTGGTCAGCGGTCTGACCGCGCAGATCGCGGATTCGCTGGACAAGGACACCACCTATGAGGTGGAGCTGTCCGCCGTGGACACGGTGGGCAGCGTCCGGGCCGTCAGCTATACGTCCTCCAACGCGTCGGTGGCCTTCCACCTGCGCAGCGGCGGCGTAGGCGCCGCCTTCGGCAAGCTGGCGGACAGCGCCGCGCTGCAATGCGCGTGGGATGCCAGCTTCGACGGCGACATGACGGTGGTGGGTCAGCTGGCAGCGGGCAGCCTCACCGTAGGCGGCAGGACGCTGGTGGATCTGCTGTATCCCATCGGGTCGCTGTACCTGTCCACCGCCGAAACAGACCCCGGCACGACGCTGGGCGGCACGTGGCAGCGGATCGAGGATCGCTTCCTGCTGGCGGCAGGCCAGACCTATGCCGCCGGAGCCACCGGTGGTCAGGCGGCGCTGACGCTGACGGAGCAGCAGCTGCCGCCCCACATCCATCACGTGGAGGGCTTCACCAGCGTGGACTCCACCACTCACGACCACGGCGTGCCCAACGTGATCCAGGGCGGCTCCGGCGGCGAGGCCTATGCGGAAAGCTGGAGCGGCGGCACCGGAAGACGCGAGCTGACCACCAGCGCCATCTGCATCAACCACGACCACACGGTGGATCTGGATTCCCAGCCCTGCGGCGGTGGAGAAGCCGTCGGCATCCTGCCGCCCTATCTGGCGGTGTACGTGTGGCAGCGGGTAAGCTGAATACTATATATATTTAGGAGGTTTTTCTATGGCATCTACTTACCGTCAGGTGGGCTTCGGCTCCACCGGCAGCGCCGTCTCGAAATTGCAGACGATTTTGAACCAGCACGGCTACGGTCTGGCCGTGGACGGCATCTTCGGTGAAAAAACCCGCGCCGCCGTCCGGGACTATCAGAAGCGGTACAACCTGAAGCTGGACGGCATCGCGGGCCCGGAGACATGGGGCAGTCTGCTGGGTCAGAACGGCAGCAGCAGCAACGGCAGCTACACCGGCGGCGGCAGCTCCGGCAAGACCAGTACGTCCACCAACCTGCCGCTGGGCAAGGTATCCGACGGCACCGCCGCCGCGCTGGATCGGCTGGAAAAGGGCTACACGCCCTCCAGCGACGTGGAGGCGGAGCAGGCGCTGCTGGACAGTCTGGCGCAGCTGCGCCCCGGCGATTACGAATCCGATTTCACGGCGCAGCTGGACGCGCTGTATCAGGAGATCAGCAGCCGTCCCGGCTTTTCCTATGACCCCGGCTCCGACGCGGCGTACCAGTCCTACGCCTTGCAATATGCCCGACAGGGCCGGGCCGCCATGGCCGACACGCTGGGCCAGACTGCCCACCTCACCGGCGGCTACGGCTCCAGCTACGCACAGTCCGCCGCCCAGCAGTCCTATCAGCGGTATTTGCAGCAGCTGTCCGACGTGCTGCCCCAGCTGCAATCCGCCGCCTACAGCCGCTACCGCGACGAGGGCGACGCGCTGCTGGACCGCTATAAGCTGCTGCAGGGGCAGGACGAGGAGGCCTACGGCCGCTGGCAGGATCTGGTGAGCGCGTGGCAGAAGGAGGTCTCGCAGGCCCAGAGCCGCTACGACCAGATCAGCAGCCGCGACTTGAAGAATTACCAGCTGCTGCTGGACTATTTCGCCGACAAGGCCGCCGCCGAGCAGAAGGGTCTGCACACCTCCAAGACGGACGAGAGCGCCCTGTCCAGCATCGGCAACACCGCCTCGCTGAGCTCCACGGCGGCGGAAAGTCTGGAGCGGGCCATGAACAACTATCTGAAAAGCGGAAACGCCCAGCAGGCCGATACGCTGCTGAATCAGTACAAAAACCGCATGACGCCCGCGCAAAAGGCCCGTTTTGAGGCACTTTTCGCCGCGTGGAACCGCCCCTTGAGCTGGTAGTTCTTTCCATTCTCTCCCGTTGGTCGAGAAAATTATGGTTGCTTTTAGGGCCATAATATGGTAGGATGGTTTTAAGCGCTGTGACCTGATGGGCGGCGCTGTTTTCCACGAGCCGGGCGGCACGTTTCCCGGCCACGCGAAAGGAGAAAAAAGAATGAAAGAATATAACGATTGCTTTGTTCAGACTTCCCCCGTGAACGGGCGCGCTTTTTCCCGGCTGCTGGTTCTGCTCCTGTCTCTGGTGATGGCGCTGGCGCTGGTGGGCTGCGGCGGCGACAAGACGCCCGACAACTCCGACGACGCCAATGGCAATCCCCCTGTCGTGGAGCCGGACGACACCGAAAACCGCGTAGAGCCCGCTCCCGTTGTGGAGCCCAAGGACATGGAGGCCACCTTTGCCAAGTACAAGGATGTGTACGCATGGCTGGAGGTTCCCGACTTTTCCAAGATCCTGGGCACCGACCACGAGCTGTCCTACCCTGTGGCGCAGCATCCCACGGATCGCAACTACTACCTCAGCCGCGATCTGGACGGTAACAGCAACAAGGCCGGCACCATTTTCAGCGAGGCTACCTGCGAGGGCAAGACCATCAACAGCCGTGATCTGAACGATCCCGTCACCGTGCTGTACGGCCACAATCAGGCCAACCGCACCATGTTCGGCGGCCTGCAGAGTATGCTGAAGAATCTGGATTTCAGCGAGCAGCATCTGGTGTATATGTATCAGAAGGATCGCCGCGTGACCTATCAGATCGTGGGCGGCGTGCAGTATGATACCAGCCACATCATTTACTACCATGACTTTACCAACGCCGATGTGTTCAACAGCTTCTTCGACCAGCTGTGGAAGGAGACGGACGGCACCACCAATCTGGACAAGGCCAATAAGCCTGTGGCCGGCGACCGGGTGCTGATCCTGTCGGTGTGCAAGAACGGCGACGACAACCACCGTTATCTGATCGTCTGCAAGATGATCGAGGACACCGCCGATCCCACCACCTGGCCCCTGAAGGACGCTGCGGCTGCCGCCACCGGCACGACCACCACCAAGACCGACACCACCGCAAAGACCCACTAAAGAGTAAAAAAGAGCCCTGTTCCGCAAGGAACAGGGCTCTTTTTTATACGTCAGAGAAATAACAAGCTTTCCCATAAAACGTTTTCACTCCGTGAAGTGGACGTGGGTAAAAATGTGATCCTGACAGAAGCAGTGATAGCCGGCGCATTTGCTGCAATAGCGGAACTGCAGGTCGGGATAATCGGTATCCGTGCGGCCACAGACGGCACACTTGTGATGATAGCCCTGCTGTTGTTCCTGCTTTTGCTGCTGTTGAGCCGCCCGCTTGAACTGCACCGTCTGGGGACGGTGGCGGTAGGCGGCGCGGTCGGCCATGTAATGTACCTCCGGCCAGATGAACACGGCAAAGTTCAGCAGAGCAATCACCGGCAGCAGCGCGCCACCCCAGTTGCCCGCCAGCAGGCTGCGCACCACGTCAACGGCGAACAGCGCCGCGTCCAGATAGGCCAGCCATTTCATCTTGATGGGGACAATGAAGAACAGCAGCACCTGCGTATCCGGGAACAGGAACGCGAAGGCGAAGAACATGGACAGGTTCACGTAGTAGGAGCCCGCCACGGTGTAGCTCTGTCCGGAGATCAGGCTGGCGATCAGCACACCGACTGCCGTCAGCAGCACGCCGCTGATGTAGTAAAGGGTAAACTTGGCGGTGCCCCACTGGCGCTCCAGCGTGGAGCCGATCCAGTAGTAGAAATACAGGCTGATCAGCAGCCAGAAGATGCCGCTGCTGGTGGGAACGAACACGTAAGTGATGATGCGCCACAGCTCGCCCTTCAGCACGGCGGAGGTGTTCAGCGTCAGGAACGCCAAGGCGTTGGCGTCGTTGGCCTGGGTGAACATCATCAGAAGATAGACGATCACGTTGCCTGCCACGATGTAGAGCATCAGATTGGGGATGCCGAAACGGGGGTGCCGGGCGCAGAAGCGCTGCACCGCGTCATAGAGCTTTTTCAAGGAAGGTTCCTCCTGTTGGTTTGAATGGGACTTTGCGTTACATTGTACCCTATATGGTGGGAAAAGTCATTACTATTTTTTGAATAATTGCGGAAAAGATGTTTCGCGCTTCCGAGCGTGAGGTACTTTTGGCCGCTGCCGCTAACTTTATCAACGGTAGAAATGGAATCGCTGTACGGCGGCGCGATGAGGGGAGCGATCCGAGCGCTGCCAGTGGCAGATATAGCAAGCCGTTTTCAAGGCAGTACCCCGTTCAGCGGGCACGAAGGTGCCCACTGGACGGATGGCACAACGAGGGCCAATGCCGTTACGAAATTTTGGGCACCGCAACAGGATCATGCCGCCCTACGAAACGGTTTGGTGAATGCCGTAGGGGCCGATGCCCACATCGGCCCACACGAAATGGTACGAAAAATGTGCGTAGGGGCGGGGTTCTACCCCGCCCGCCAACATATAGACTGCGCCATTACACATCTTCCCCCCAACTTTCACAATGTAAACAGACAAATACTTGACACCGTTCCGGTTTCACGTTATGATAAGATTCGGAAAAATTCATTGAGGGGTTCACTGATTATGGCAGAAAGACTCACCCCCCGCAAGCAGCAGGCGCTGGAAATGCGTAGCCGCATCCAGAATGTGGCGCTGGATCTGTTTGACCGGGAGGGCTTTGAAAATGTATCCGTGGAGGAGATCGCCCAGAAGGCGGGCTGCTCCGTGGGCAATATCTACCATTACTTCAAGAGCAAGGACGAGCTGGCCATTCAGGTCACCAGCCATGTGGACGCGGCGTACCTGACGCTGGAGGCGGAATATCTGGCGGACAGTACCCGTACTTCCCGTGAAAAGCTGCTGGACTTCGTGGGTCAGTCCCTGCGGATCAGCAGCAGCGACCCGGTGCTGTACAAGGCGTTCATCCACGCCATGAAGTATCCGGAGCAAGGTGCCTTGCAGCGCAACGAGCACCGCATCTACTTCCGTGTGCTGTTGGAGCTGGTGGAGCTGTGCCGCCGGGACGGCTTTATCGATGCCCGGTATGACGGCGACATGGCAGTGGAGTATCTGGTGACGCTGCACCGCGGCACACTGCTGGAGTGGCGCATCTACGAGGGGAACTTCGATATCGCCCAGCGGGGCATCGCCATGGCGGAGATCCTGCTGCGGGGATGGGAAGCGTAATATAACCGGAAGGTATTTGGTCGATTTCACGACCAAATACCTTCTTTTTTGTTCACAACGCCGATATTTTTCAAAGCGTCCGACACAACGGGAAAACGCCGTTGACAAACCCGATGGAAAGTGCCATACTGTGAATAGTTCATTAAGTGATTCGGTGAAATTTTTGACGAAGTATTCGATACCGTAAGAGAAAGAGAGGGAACCCCCATATGAAGATCCTTGTCATCAACCCCGGCGCCACCAGCACCAAGATCGCCGTGTTCGATGAAGACCAGCAGCTTTTCAAGCTGGGCATTGACCACTCCGCCGAAGAGCTGGATCAGTTCGAGCGGGTCATCGACCAGGCGGACTACCGCAAGACCGCCATCCTGAACGCTGTCACCGAGGCCGGTTATAAGCTGGAGGACTTTGACGCGGTGTGCGGCCGCGGCGGTCTGTACCGTCCCATCCCCAGCGGCACCTACGCCGTCAACGACAAGGTGATGCACGATGTGGAGACCGCGCCCTACGGCGAGCATCCCTCCAATCTGGGTGCGTATCTGGCCAAGAAGCTGGGCGACATGGTGGGCATTCCCGCTTTCTTTGTTGACCCCGTGTGCGTGGACGAGATGACCGAGATCGCCCACTATACCGGCTTTGCCGAGTTCCGCCGCCTGTGCCAGTTCCACGCCCTGAACCACAAGTCCATCGGCCGCAAGGCCGCCAGGGAGCTGGGCAAGAAGTACGAGGACGTGAACCTGATCGTGTGCCATCTGGGCGGCGGCGTCAGCGTCGGCGCTCACCAGAAGGGCCGCGTGGTGGACGTGTGCAACGTGAAGGACGAGGGCTCCATGGGCATGGATCGCGCCGGTGGCCTGCCTGTCAACCAGCTGATCAGCTACTGCTTCAGCGGCAAGACCAAGGACGAGGTGAAAAAGACTTTTGGCCGCCGCGCCGGTATGCTGTCCTATCTGGGCACCACTGATTTCCGCGTCATCTGCGCCAAGGTGGTAGAGGGCGACCCCAAGTATGTGGAGGCCTATCAGGCGCTGGTCTATCAGCTTTCCAAGGATATCGGCGCCATGGCCGCCGTGCTGCATTTCGACGTGGATGCCATCGTGTTCACCGGCGGCATGGCCTATGAGCAGTTCTTCTGCGACGATATCACCGCCTATGTGGGCAAGATTGCCAAGACCATCCGCCTGCCCGGCGAGGAGGAGATGCGTTCTCTGGCCGAGGGTGCGCTGCGCGTGCTCCACGGCGAACAGGAAGCCAGCATCTATTAATCCGTTTTCCAATAGTAAGTGACAATAGAGTGTAAGTAAGAGTAAGAAAAAGAAGAAAGGTGGAAGAAAACTATGAAACATCTGATGTCCGGTAACGAGGCCACCGCACGTGGCGTCTACGAAGCCGGTATCAAAGTCTGCTCCGCGTATCCCGGCACCCCCAGCACCGAGATTCTGGAGAACATGCCCCAGTACGGCAAGGACGTGTACTGCGAGTGGGCTCCCAACGAGAAGGTTGCCGCCGAGGTGGCCTACGGCGCGTCCGTGGCCGGTTCCCGTGCCTTCTGCACCATGAAGATGGTGGGCCTGAACGTGGCTGCCGACCCCCTGTTCACCGCCGGTTACATGGGCGTCAACGGCGCCTATGTGGTGGTCACCGCTGACGACCCCTCCTGCCATTCCTCCCAGAACGAGCAGGACAACCGCCACTATGCCCGCGCCGCCAAGATCGCCATGGTGGAGCCCAGCGACGCCCAGGAGTGCAAGGACTTCGTGAAGCTGGCCTGCGAGATCTCCGAGGAGTTCGACACCCCCGTGCTGTACCGCACCACCACCCGCGTCTGCCATTCCAAGGGTCTGGTGGAGTTCGGCGAGCGCACTGAGCATGTGGCGCCCGAGTACAAGCGCAATACCCGCAAGTACATCTGCGCCCCCGCCAACGCTTACCTGAACCACCCCATCGTGGAGGAGCGTCTGGTGAAGCTGGCCGAGTACGGCTGCACCACCGCGCTGGAGAACGGCCTGAACAAGCTGGAGCTGGGCGACGGCAAGGTGGGCGTCATCACCGCCTCCATCGCTTATGAGTACGCCAAGGAAGTGTTCCCCGAGGGTACGTCCTTCCTGAAGCTGGGTCTGACCTATCCCCTGCCCATGAACCTGATCCGCGACTTCGCCAAGAAGGTGGAGAAGCTGTACGTCATCGAAGAGCTGGAGCCCTTCATGGAGAACGAGATCAAGGCCGCCGGGATCGACTGCGTCGGCAAGGAGCTGACCGGCGTGATGTACGAGCTGAATACCGAGCTGGTGCGTGAGCGCGTGCTGGGTATCAAGCCCAACTACAAGACCATCACCGACGTGCAGGTGGCCAAGCGTCCTCCCGCACTGTGCCCCGGCTGCCCCCACCGCGGCTTCTTCTACACCCTGTCCAAGAACAAGAACTACGTGGTCACCGGTGATATCGGCTGCTACACCCTGGGCTTCGCGCCTCCCCTGAACTGCATGGACGTGTGCATCTGCATGGGCGGCGGCTTCTCCGCCGGTATGGGTATGGCCAAGTCCTTCCAGCGCGAGGGCGTCACCGATAAGGTGGTGTTCGGCGTGATGGGCGACTCTACCTTCTTCCACAGCGGCATGACCGGCGCTGCCGAGATCATCTACAACAACGGCCGCATGATTCCCTGCGTGCTGGATAACCGCATCACCGGCATGACCGGCCATCAGGACAACCCCGGCTCCGGCTATACCCTGATGGGCGAGGAGGCTCCCATGCTGAGCGTGGAGAGCATCTTCAAGACCTACGGCTTCGACCCCGTGCTGACCGTGGATCCCCAGGATCTGGCCGCCATGAAGGCTACCGTCAACACCGCCGTGGCCGCTCTGAACGAGGGCAAGCACCCCGCCATCGTCACCCGCCGTCCCTGCCTGCTGATCAAGCGCGTGAAGCATGATCTGGGCATGTGCGTGGTGAATACCGACAAGTGCGTGGGCTGCAAGAGCTGCCTGAAGGTGGGCTGCCCTGCCATCTCCATGGAGAACGGCAAGGCGGCTGTGGATCGTACCCAGTGCGTGGGCTGCACCGTCTGCGCCCAGGCCTGCCCCGTTGGTGCTATCGAAAAGGAGGAGAAGTAACATGTCTAACGTAAAAAGCTGTCTGTTGGTTGGCGTTGGCGGTCAGGGCGCGATCCTGATCTCCAAGATCATGTCCAACGGTTTTATGAAGGCCGGTTATGATGTTAAGCAGAGCGAAGTCCACGGTATGGCCCAGCGCGGCGGCTCCGTGTCCACCCAGGTTCGCTGGGGCGACAAGGTGTACGGCCCCGTATTCGGCAAGGGCGAGGCGGATATCATGGTGGCACTGGAGAAGATGGAAGCCGTCCGCTACGCGGAGTTTCTGAATCCCGACGGTGTGGCCGTCATCAATGACTACGCCATCAAGTCCACCACCATCGCCTCCGGCGCCGAGGAGTATCCCGAGGGCTGCATCGAGGCCATGCAGAAGAATTTCAAGACCATCGCCGTTCCCGCCAGCGATATCGCCATCCAGCTGGGCAACCCCAAGTGCATGAACGTGGTGCTGTTCGGTGCCATGTGCGACTCCCTAGGCTGCCCCGAGATCGACTGGGAGCAGATCGTGGCCGAGACCGTCCCTGCCAAGGTCAAGGAGCTGAACCTGAAGGCCTTCCGCGCCGGACGCGAGGCTGCCAAGGCCGGTAAGTAAGCATAATCACCCCTTTCTATACCATATCTCTGTAAAAAGGACAGCCCGCCGAATGGTGGGCTGTCCTTTTTTGCATGTGACTATACAGGGGAATTTCGCGCTCCGGCGCGACCTACTTTTGTCAACAGTGACAAAAGCAGGCAAAAACACCGGAAGGAACCTCCGGTTCCTTCACTTCCGGGCGCGCTATAATATGTACAAAATTGTCAGTGTCTGCCGCACGATCACAGGGGATTGCCTTTTTCGATTCGTAAAAGGATCGTCTCTGCACCAGCGCCGGCTGCCGCTGATGCGGTGCGGAAAAGTCATTTTTGTATTCACCGTGCGGTGGGGTGAGGGCACCCCACCGCACACAATTCTACCGTAACCGTTTCGTAGGGCGGCCTGCCCTCAGGCCGCCACGTACAGCGCTTCAATTTCTACCGTTGATAAAGTTAGCGGCAGCGGTGCAAGAGGGACAGACGATTCGTCATAGGGAATGATTTCAACAAACTCCCGCGAACGCGTGGCATGGAGTCACGATTCTGCAAAAGAAACAGCGCGCAGGAAGTCTTGAAGCCTGGGTTTTAAGCGTCCCTTTTGGGGAGCGATCCGAGCGCTGCCAGTGGCAGATGAAGCGAGGTGAGCGAGTGGCAGCGGTCAAAATTTCAAGCGTTTGCCGTAAGGCAGCGTAGAAATTTTGGGCACCGCAACAGGACACTTTTGGGGCCGGGGTCAAAAGTGTCCCGTGCCCGAGGGCACGGAATACCCCTCGCGCCGAGGCGCGAAGCATTCCCACACCGGCTCATCGATATTCATGAAAAACGGCCGTCGAAAGACGGCCGTTTTTCATTATTTGTGGCTGCAATGGCCGCCGCAGTGTGAGCAGTTGCCAGTGCAGCTGGCAGAGCAGAGGCTCTTGCCCTGCTTTTTATTTTTAATGAGGGAATGGACAATGGAAGTGACAATGGCGATCAGAACAAGACAAATCAAAATATCAGCCATGGCAAGTGCGCTCCTTTCTCAGAATAAATAAGGTATTGTGTACGGGGAAATTACATCTTCACACTCAGCTTGGTAGCGTCCTTGTAGGGACGGAACAGCATGTACAGCAGACCGGCCAGAACGATGACGGCCACGATGGTGCCGATGATGCTGCCGGCGCCCACAGCCCAACCGCCGAACTGGTTGATCATCAGGGCGATCAGGTAAGCGAAGCCGCACTGATAGCCGATGGCGAACCACGTCCACTTGGCGTTGTTCATCTCACGCTTGATAGCACCGATGGCCGCGAAGCAAGGAGCGCACAGCAGGTTGAACACCAGGAAGGAGTAGCCGCTGATGCCGGTGAAGGCAGCACCGATGGCGTCATAGACAGTGCCTTCGCCGCCGCCGTACAGAATGCCCAGCGTACCGACGATGTTCTCCTTTGCCACCAGACCGGTGATGGAGGCCACGGTAGCCTGCCAATTGCCCCAGCCCAGAGGCGCGAAGATCCAGGCGATGGCGTTGCCGATCTTAGCCAGGATGGAGCTGTCGATCTGCTCCTCAGACAGCATCTGGAACTGGCCGTCGACCCAGCCGAAATAAGTGGTGAACCACACGAAGATGGTGGACAGCAGGATGATGGTACCGGCCTTCTTGATGAAGGACCAGCCGCGCTCCCACATGCTGCGCAGCACGTTGCCCAGAGTGGGCCAGTGGTAGGCGGGCAGCTCCATAACGAAGGGAGCGGGATCACCGGCGAACATCTTGGTCTTCTTCAGGATGATACCGGAGACGATGATAGCCGCCATACCGATAAAGTAAGCGGAGGTGGAGACCCATGCGCTGCCGCCGAACAGAGCGCCGGCGATCATACCGATGAAGGGAACCTTTGCGCCGCAGGGGATGAAGGTGGTGGTCATGATGGTCATACGGCGGTCACGCTCATTCTCGATGGTACGGGACGCCATAACGCCGGGGATGCCGCAGCCGGTACCGATCAGCATGGGGATGAAGGACTTACCGGACAGACCGAACTTGCGGAAGATACGATCCAGAACGAAGGCGATACGGGCCATGTAGCCGCAGGCCTCCAGGAAGGCCAGCATCAGGAACAGCACCAGCATCTGGGGAACGAAGCCCAGCACCGCGCCGACACCGGCCACGATACCGTCAAGGATCAAGCCGCTGAGCCACTCGGACGTACCAGCGGCCTCCAGACCGTTGCCGATCAGTGCAGGGATGCCGGGGACCCAGACGCCGAAGTCGGCGGGATTGGGCGCGTCAAAGCCGTTCTCGGAGAGATAGTCGACCGCGTCGACGTAGGTCATCTGGACGACGTCGTCCATCTTGTCCGCGCCCTCGGGCAGCGTGTCATAGTAGGCGGTCATCGTGTTCATGGCGAGGGTCTCCTCGTCCTCAACATCGACGGTCGCGGTCTTGCCGGTGGCCTGGAAGTCCTTCATCTCGGCCAGCAGGGCGTTTGCGTCAAAGTCGTCGGCCTCCGCGTCGATTTCGGTGCCGAGGAACGCATCCACGGCCTCGACGGCGGCGGTATACTCATCGTTCGTGTCGTTATAGGCGCTCGAGCCGATACCGAACAGGTGCCAGCCATCGCCGAACACACCGTCGTTGGCCCAGTCGGTAGCGGGTGCGCCCACGCCTACCATAGCGATCCAGTAGACCAGGAACATAACGATGGCAAAGATGGGCAGGCCCAGCCAACGGTTGGTGACGATGCGGTCGATCTTATCGGAGGCGGACAGCTCGCCCTTGTTTTTCTTCTTATAGCAGCTCTTGATGACCTCGGCGATGTAGACGTAGCGCTCGTTGGTGATGATGGACTCGGCGTCGTCATCCAGCTCCTTCTCGGCGGCCTTGATATCGGTCTCGATGTGGGTCATGGTCTCGGCGGGGATGCTCAGCTTGGTCAGCACCTTGTCGTCGCGCTCAAAGATCTTGATGGCGTACCAGCGCTGCTGCTCCTCGGGCATGCTGTGGACAGCAGCCTCCTCGATGTGGGCGATGGCGTGCTCCACGGGGCCGGAGAAGGTGTGCATGGGAACGGTCTTGGCGCTCTTGGCGGCGGTGATGGCAGCCTCGGCGGCCTCCATAACGCCGGTGCCCTTCAGGGCGGAGATCTCCACGATCTGGCAGCCCAGCTGGCGGGACAGCTCGGGCACGTTGATCTGGTCGCCGTTCTTCTTGACGATATCCATCATGTTGATGGCGATGACAACGGGGATACCCAGCTCGGTCAGCTGCGTGGTCAGGTACAGGTTACGCTCCAGGTTCGTACCATCGATGATGTTCAGGATGGCGTCGGGACGCTGGTCGATCAGGTAGTTACGGGCCACCACTTCCTCCAGCGTGTAGGGGGACAGGGAGTAAATACCGGGCAAGTCCATGATGGTCACGTCGTCGTGCTTCTTCAGCTTGCCTTCCTTCTTCTCCACCGTAACGCCGGGCCAGTTGCCCACGAACTGGTTAGAGCCGGTCAACGCATTGAACAGCGTGGTTTTACCGGAGTTCGGGTTGCCCGCAAGGGCAATTTTAATTTGATTTTCCATATACGCTCCTTTCGGATAGCTGACGCTAACCGTCACACAAAATTTTTTACTCGACCTCGATCATTTCGGTATCGGCCTTGCGCAGAGACAGCTCATAGCCGCGCACCGTGACCTCCATGGGATCGCCCAGAGGGGCTACCTTGCGGATGTACACCTCGGTACCACGGGTGATGCCCATGTCCATGATGCGGCGCTTGACGGGGCCTTCGCCGTGGAGCTTGACGACCTTCACGGTCTGGCCGATCTTGGCCTCTTTCAACGTTTTCATACGTCTCCTCCTTATCACACGATGTTTTATATAAAAATTAAAATGTAAAGACGCAGTAACAAAGCTTCGCAGCCTCGCAGAGTTCGCCGCTCGCAAGCGGTGAAAAATTCAAATCATTTTTCTGACGACATGTGCGTCAGAAAAATACTTCTCAGCCGCCAGTGTGTCCGAAGGACGCGCGCAGCGGCTGCATCCTCTTGGCAGAAAAATCGTCAGATTTTTCGTCAGTTAAGCTTACACCATGATCTTCCGTGCCATTTCCTCGCTGATAGCCACGCGGGATTCCTTGACCTTGACGATCACGTTGCCGCCCAAGGAGCTGATGAGTGTTACCTCGCCGCCCGCTACAAAGCCCAGATTTTCCAGATGCCTGCGCACCTCGTCATTTCCGCCCACATGGTGGATGATCTGTTCCTCTCCCACGTTGGCCAATGTCAACGGCATCATACGCTTCCCTTCTTTCTGTCGGAGCTTTCTATTAGCATGAGCTAACCTTCCCGTCAAAAAAATAGTTAGCCCTTTCTAACCACGCCAATATTATAGTTAGCGTGAGCTAATTTGTCAACAGAAAATTTACATTTTTTTGTCGAAAAAAGGATTTCATCCACTTGCCCACCGTCCGCCGCGCTGCGGAGACTTATATTTGTGCATTTTCTACGACGCAGCAACGAAAAAAGAGGAGGAACTACGTCCTCCCCTCTCAGCTTGTCAAAAAAGTTCCACATGGAACTTTTTTGACTGCGCTTTCCGCCGAGCATTTTGAACTCGTCCAAAACGCTATCTTCCGAAAACCTTGCTATAGCAAGGTTTTCGGCGGCGGTTTATTTTACTTGAGGCGGGCCTTGCCCCCTCAAACTCCCCCGCTGCTCACTTATCGAAACGTACAGCATTGTTTTTCGACAAACTGAGGTGAGGAACCGCTTCCTTCCCTCTCCTTATATTCATATTTATATCCAGCGCTCCAGCGTGACGGACAGCCGTCCCTTGCGGGTGGTGCCGCCCACCTGTGCCAGCGCCGCCTTGCCCAGTCCCCGCACGGCGATGCGGTCGCCCTGCTGTAATTGCCGGTCGCCCTTGAGACACACCAGATCGTTGACGGCCACCCTTCCGGCGGCGATCAGCTGTCCGGCAGGCCCTCGCGCCAGCGAAAAGGCCGACCCCACCAGACAGTCCAGCCGCAGCGAGGGCACCGTGTCCCTGATCTCCCGCTTTTCCACCGCCGGGCGCTGTACCTCCGCCAGCGGGATCACCGACAGGTGCAGCTTCGTCCGGCCCGCGCTGTCCCACTGCTCCAGCAGGTAGGGCAAGATCTGCCGCGTCACCAGAATGTCGCACTGTCCGGCAGAGACATAGATATCCCCCACCGTTTCCCGCTTGATGCCCGCACCCATAAGGCTGCCCAGAAAATCCCGGTGGGTCAGTGCGTCCTTCTCATAGTACACGGCCCGCACGGCAGCCGCCGGGCCGTCCTCCGAGGTCAGATAGTCCTCCGGCAGATACTCCGGCACATAGCAAGCCATGCAGCGCTCCGCCCCGTCGCAGCCGCCGAAAAACACCAGCGGCACATGGGGCAGCAGCTTCTTCACCATGGCCTGCTCACGGGGCGAGAGAAACGCCGTGCAGCTGAAGATCTCCCGCTCCGCCCCGTGGTTCAGCTTATCGTAGAGTCGGGCCAGCAGCAGCCGGTCCTCCTCCGTTTCCGCCGCCGCGGCGATGCAGCGCTGTTTGTCCATACCGTGTTCCTCCCCTGTTTTCTTCTGCCGCTATTATAGCCGCCCGTCCCCCTGTCCGTCAAGGCCGTCCCGCCTCCTCCGCGCCGCGAAAAAAATCTGGGACGGGGGCTTGACAAACCGGCGGCCGCTATAATATAACACCGTAATATAACGTCGTTATATGGAGGATTCCTCATGGGAGAAACAAACAGCTCCACGCTGGAGCGGATCCACGCCGCCGCACAGGCGGAGTTTTTGAAAAAGGGCTATCAGGGCGCGTCGCTGCGGAACATCGTCAAGACCGCCGGCGTCACCACCGGCGCGCTGTACGGCTACTACGACAGCAAGGAAGCGCTGTTCGCCGCGCTGGTGGACGAGTCCTACCGCCACGTGCTGGACACCTACCGGGCCGCCGTGTTCGGCTTCGAGGCGCTGCGTCCCGAGGAGCAGGTGGCCCAGATGGGTGACGTGGGCAAGAACTGCATGCGGGAGCTGCTGACCTACATGGACGCCCGGCGTCCCATCTTTCACCTGATTCTGGAGCGGGCCGAGGGCACTCCCTACGCCGCCCTGATCGACCAGATGGTGACGCTGGAGGTGGAAGCCACGGAGCGCTACACGCAGGTGCTGCGGAGCATGGGCAAGACCGTGCCCGACATCGACCGGCGGCTGGAGCACATGTTGGTGACGGGCATGATGAATGCCTATTGCGAGATCATCATTCACGACATGCCCATCGAGGATGCCCAGCGGTACAGGGAGGAACTGGGCGACTTCTACACGGCGGGCTGGCTGAAAATTATGGGGCAGTGATGCTCTATAATTTTTCACCAGCGGTTAGCGGTTACTAACTTAAAGAAAAGAGGTCGTTGTATGGAAGCGAAAAAGAAAAGCTGGACAAGCGCCCTTTTCGCCTACGCGGAGGGGGAGAAAAGCAGGTTGCTCCTGTCGGTCGTCCTGTCGGTGCTCAGCGTCATGCTGGGGCTGGTGCCCTTCTACTGCATGTACCGGCTCATCTGCCTGATGGCGGCGGGAACGGCCACGGCGGCACTGGCGGTGAAGTGGTGCCTGCTGGCGCTGGCAGCCTATGCCGCCAAGGTGGTGCTGTTCGGCCTGTCCACCGGCACGTCCCACGCCATGGCGTACACCATTCTGGACGAGGCCACCGCCAGCATCGACCCGGAGAACGAGCACCTGATCCAGCAGGCCATCTCCGCCCTGACGCGGGGCAAGGCCATCATCACCATCGCCCACCGTCTGGCCACCGTCCAGAACGCCGACCAGATCCTGGTGGTGGACGATGGCCGCATCGCCCACCACGGCACCCACGACCAGCTGGTCAAGCAGGAGAGCCTGTACCGGCGCTTCACCGCCATCCGCCAGCTGGCAGAGGGCTGGCGCATCGCCGCGGAATAAGCCTTTTCATACGCGAAACAGCACCTCGGCGGGGGTGCTGTTTCGCTATATACTCACTTTATCGCCTCGCCAAGCACCTGACGCAGCAGGTCTGTCACGCCCTGCCCGGCCTGGATAGTGGTGATCATCAGCAGGTCGCCATCCACCTCCGACCAGTTGAGGTCATGTCCCGCGCTGCGGATAAGCTGCGTCAGGAACGCCCGCTGGGTGCGGCCGTTGCCCTCGCGGAAGGGATGCAGGTAGTTGGTCGTGCAGTAAAAGTCAGTGATCTCCTCCACAAACGACCCGTGCGGCAGCCCTTTGAAATAGTTTTGCTGCTTCAGCCGGTCAAAAATCAGCTTGGCCTGCGGTTCGATCTCCCCAGCAGGGCAGAAATCCGTCCCCTTCTTGCTGAGGTTCACCGTGCGGCTCTGCCCTGCCCAATCGTACAGGTCAGAGAAAAGAAATTGATGGATCGCCTTATAGTGGGCAAAATCAAAAACGCCTTCCAGCGGGCATTGTTCCAGCTTGGAGGCGTTGACATAGGTGGCGAGAGCCTCCGCCTCTTGCAGCGCGGCCTCGTCATGGATATGCAGTTTGTTCACCAGCACCGTTGTGCCGGGGTAGCAGTTGTCCTGGATGGGATCGATGCTGTATGTCATATCATCGTCACCTCTCGGCTGGTTTGGAAAAACGCCGCAGCAGCTCTGCCGTGGTCACCTCGCCACGCAGCACCCGCTGGCACTGCTCCCGCATCTGAGGCGTCACCTGGTATCCCTCCATGCGGACGGAGGCCTCTGCGTTCTTCATGGGAAGTGTATATCGTTTGTCGCTGCTCTTGCACATAGAAAAACTCCTCGCGGTATCCGCGAGGAGTCTGGAGCTTGTGGCCGGATTCGAACCGGCGACCTGCTCATTACGAGTGAGCTGCTCTGCCAGCTGAGCCACACAAGCATCCTGATAAGAGTCGGCTCCTCGCCTCGCTCTGTTTTTTCCCACAGGGCAGCCACCCTGCAAGCCATGTGGTATCATACCACAAATCCCCGCATCCGTCAACTCTTATTTTTCACAGACCCACAGCGCTGCCGAAGCCGCTATTTTCCCCGCTTTCCCGCCGGGAAATACACAGGGTAATCATTTCCCGGCGGATGAAAGTTTTCCGCCATGATCCCCACTTTTTTCGCGCCGTTTCTTCCCGCTTCGGCAGAATGACCAATCGCCAAAAATTGACTGCTCTCCCGTCTTTCCCTGTTTTTTACGTATTATTTCCACTTTTTTCGACAGGGATTTTCCTTTACATTTGGTTTACATAATTCTGCTCCCCATAACTTCTACAAGGAGTTATCCACACTTTCCACACCTTTTTCCACACGGTGCAAACCTCAGTATTTCCGCCCATTCCCTGCCGCTTTTCCTCTTTTTGGAAAACCCGCAAACGCGGTTTGCCGCAGGTTATCCCCCGCCGTTTTGTTTACATAATATTTTTATCAGGCATTTTCGCCGTCATCACAAATTTCTCCCTTAACGCGCTTGACACCGGAAACCCGCATGGTTGCTTGTATCAAGCCGCAAAGGAAGGGAGACTGCCGTATCAATCACGGCAGTCTCCCTTTTACAGATATGATCCACTTCAGTCCGCGAACAGCGGGGTGGAGAGATAGCGGTCGCCGGTGTCGGGCAGCAGCGCCACAATGGTCTTGCCCTTGTTCTCCGGGCGCTTTGCCAGCTGGATGGCAGCCCACACGGCAGCGCCGGAGGAGATACCCACCAGTACGCCCTCCTTCTTGCCGATCAGCTTGCCGGTGGCGAAGGCATCCTCGTTCTCCACGGGGATGATCTCGTCATACACCTTGGTGTCCAGCACGTCAGGCACAAAGCCTGCGCCGATGCCCTGGATCTTATGGCTGCCTGCCACACCCTTGCTCAGCACGGGAGAGGCGGCAGGCTCCACGGCCACCACCTTCACGTTGGGATTCTGGCTCTTCAGGTACGCGCCGGTGCCGGTGACGGTGCCGCCGGTGCCGACGCCCGCCACAAAGATATCCACCTTACCATCGGTGTCCTCCCAGATCTCCGGGCCGGTGGTGGCCTTGTGTACGGAGGGGTTGGCAGGGTTCACGAACTGGCCGGGGATAAAGCTGTTGGGGATCTCCTTGGCCAGCTCGTCGGCCTTGGCGATAGCGCCCTTCATGCCCTTTGCGCCCTCGGTCAGCACCAGCTCCGCGCCGTAAGCCTTCATCAGCTGGCGGCGCTCCACGCTCATGGTCTCCGGCATGACGATGATGATACGGTAGCCGCGGGCGGCGGCCACGGACGCCAGACCGATGCCGGTATTACCGGAGGTGGGCTCGATGATGACGGAATCGGGCTTCAGCAGACCCTTCTGCTCCGCGTCGTCGATCATAGCCTTGGCAATACGATCCTTCACGCTGCCGGCAGGGTTGAAGTATTCCAGCTTGCCCAGCACCTTGGCCTCCAGGCCCTCTTCCTTTTCAATGTGAGTCAGCTCCAGCAGCGGAGTCTTACCGATCAGCTGGTCAGCGGATGTATAGATCTTGCTCATAATTATATTCCTCCTGAATGATGTTGTTGTGATTTGTGTTGTGTGTTTCGGCTTATTGATCACCGCGGCAACATCGGAGGTGCAGGTCGTATTTCACATTAATACCAACCTTTCTTGTAGGTTAGTGTGATTATATCCCCTTCCCCATCGTTTGTCAAGAGCTCTCCGCAAAATTTTACATTGATTTTCCTACTTACCATGTTGTATAATGGGTTTATCCTCAAAAGGAGGGAACGGTATGTTGATTTCAACCAAGGGACGTTACGCGCTGCGGGTCATGATCGACCTGGCCGAACATCAGTCGGACGGTTTTATTCCCCTGAAGGTCATTGCAGAGCGGCAAGAGATCTCGGAAAAATATCTGGAAAACATCATCAAGTTGCTGGTAAAGGCCAAGCTGCTGAACGGCCTGCGGGGCAAAGGCGGCGGCTATCAGCTGACAAAAGCGCCGGAGCAGTACACCGTAGAGAGCATCCTGCGGGTCACGGAGGACTCCATGGCGCCTGTCGCCTGTCTTGAGCCGGGTGCCGAGGCCTGTCCCCGTGCATCGGAATGCCGCACACTCTCCATGTGGCAGGGACTGGACAAGCTGATCACGGAGTACTTTACCAACATCACGCTGGCCGACCTGATGCGCCGCGCACCCGACGGGTATGACTATGTGATATGATTACCATCAATTAACAAAGCCGCAGCGATAAAGGAGGTCGAACGGTATGACAGGGCCAGACCCCAACAGCATTTACCCCAATGAAAACGTCCGGCAGGTGGTTTACATCAAGAATGTAATCACCCGCCCCAATATTGAGGTAGGCGATTATACCTACTATGACGATGTGAACGGTGCGGAACGGTTCGAGGCGCACGTGACGCACCACTACGAATTTCTGGGCGACAGGCTTATCATCGGGAAATTCTGCGCCATCGGCAAGGGGATCGAGTTTGTGATGAACGGCGCAAACCACCGGATGAACAGCGTGACGACCTACCCCTTCAACATTATGGGCGGCGGCTGGGAGCGGTTCGCGCCCTCGCTGGAGGAGCTGCCGCTGAAGGGCGATACCGTCGTGGGAAACGACGTGTGGATCGGCCAGAACGTGACGGTGATGCCGGGCGTTCACATCGGCGACGGCGCCATCATCGCCGCCAACTCCGTGGTGACAAGGGATATCCCCGCCTATTGTGTGGCGGGTGGCAACCCCTGCCGGGTGATCCGCCGCCGGTTTGACGAGGCCTTGACAAAATACCTCCTGAAGCTCCGGTGGTGGGACTGGGACGCGGAAAAAATATTCCGGAGCATGGACGCCCTGTGCAGCGGTGATCTGGAAAAGATCAAACACATCAGGGACTGACGGCAATCGTGCCGCGTAGGGGATAGCTGCCGCCGTCTCTTGACAGCGTCAGCTATCTTTGCTGCGATAGGGACAAAAGAGTTGTCTCGTTTGCCGCAAGGGAACAGCCGCAGCGATGCGGCTTTCCAAAAAGCAGACGGTTAGCCAGTTCTAACTGCCGCGTATACGTTTCGGCCGGCGCTGACCGTACGGCCTTGCATTAAAATACCCCAACAAAAACGCGCAGCCGACAAAGGAGCCTCACCTATGAAAAGAGCTTATTGCACATCCCAATACGCAAAGCCATGCGAGCAGTACTGCCGGGAGACCTACCCGGATGAAGCCGCGTCGATCCTCCAAAAAGCAGAGGAATACTATCTCGTCTTTCTCAAGGATATGCCCGATCTGGGCAAAAACATGATGGCGAAGAACATGCTGGACTGGTTCACGATCCTCGCCTTCTACGAGGCCAGCGGCCACCGGATGGACGGCGAGACGCTGCTGACCATCAAGCGCCGGGCCGTAGACCGGATGAAATTCCTCGGAAAGCTGGTGGACGGCAACAGGCAATAGTGTCCGTACAAGCTGTTTGAAAAAATGTACCGGAGCTTCATTCGCATGCAGGCGGCGCATCAGGCAAAGGGCGAATGGCGGGACAGCTGGAGGATCCAGCTGAACCCCGGCCACCGCACCGAGGGCTTCTGCTTCCACCTCGTGGGCTGCCCCATCGCCAAGCACGCCAAGGAGCACGGCTACGGCGAACTGCTGCCCTACCTCTGCAAAACTGACCACTAAGGCAGTACTGAAAAGGCCGTGGATGCGGGGTGTCGTATCCTATATGGGGGAAAAGCCTACGTCGGTACTTACATCTTCAACAGAGGAGACGATCACATATGGACGAGCAAACGCTTTTAGAGCGCCTGATTGCAGGACGTGTTAACGCGGTGCTGGACGAAGTGCTGACCATTCTGGAGACCGACGATGGAAAATCGTTTGAGGAAAAAAGGAAGAAATTGATCAACTTCTCAGCGCAAAAATAGAGAAGCCGGAAGCTTCCCGCGATAAGGGCAGCGTACCGAATGTGACGGACACATTCTGGCAGCAAGGCGAGATCACCGTGGCAGAGGGGCTTAAGCCATGTGCTGGAATACCGCTTGGAGTGGCAGACAGATTAGAGCGTAAGATAGAGGATGAATTGAGGAGGGCCTATCATGGATATTCAACGGGCAAAAGAGCTGCTGGAGGTTTTGGCAGATGGCGTCGACCCTTTGACCGGCGAGGTGCTGCCGGATAACCATGTCTGCAACAAGGTCGAGATCGTTCGTGCGCTGCACTGTGCTGTAGAAGAACTGTCCCGCCGACGGAGAAATCCTCTGCCGGAAAACAACGGAAAGCCGTGGACGGAGGAATTGGACAGCGAGCTATGCCGCCTATTTGATGAGGGCATGAAAAAGCAGGAGCTCTGCGCACATTTCAAGCGAACCTCCGGTTCGATCCTATCCCGTCTGGAGAAGCTGGGAAAGATGTGACCTTTCAGCAGGGCGATGCAGGGGCACTCCCCTACCGAAGCCGCTTCTTTGGTCGAAGTGTTGAGATTCGCTCGGCGGTGCATAGCACCGCCGACATGCACCCGGGCACCGCAACAGTCCACTGGACTGTTGCTATCGCTGCGCGATTGGCCTTTTCGAATCTCAACACAAATAAAAAATCACTCCCACGCCATGCGTAAGGATATTTTTGTCATAACTCAACACTATAGATTTTTTGAAATTTGCTTTTAAAAAACGTCGTATGACAGCAATAAAACCTGGACGCGCAGAGCTCACTTGCCTTTTGATTCTTCAGTTGTGTCAGAGACTGCTCCTTCCAGCAGATCTGTCACTACCTGATTAAGCTGTGCGGCATTCTTAGCAGTAATGACCGGCGTGTCTGACTGGGACTCAATGTCTTTTCTGGTTCGTCCAGCCACCTGACCGCCCGCCTTGGCAACTGCCAAATTCTCTTGGAAGGTCGTTGGTTTGCGATCTCTTGAAAACTGAGTGGTAGTGGCCTCCGCCAGCATATTCAGTACCAGTTCCAGCGTAGTCATGTTATCACGAAGGTTTTCCTTTTTCAAGCCCTTCAGATTTTTGTACTGCCGGGTGGACATGCCAGACCAGGCTCGGGAAATCTCGTCCGTGAGGATGGCGTACTCTACGCCTTTCTGCACACCGCGGGCATCCCATTCATCCGTCAGTTCTTTACGGACCTGGATGGCCTGCAGCCGCTGATTGATCCACTCACGGCTGTAACCCTTCTTGAGATAGGTTTCCAGAGCGCGGTCAATGGTCAGCTCCGGGTCGATGGTCTCCTCGATACGCTCTCGACCGACCTGTGCCAGCCACAACTTGAACGGTTCTGCCTTCGGGGAAGGAATAGACTGGATGATTCGGAGAAGCTGCTCGGTATCGGCTACATCAGTCAATCGTTTTTTGCCATCCGAAGCGGTCATTTTCAACTGGTTACAAGCTGTAACCGTTTCATTTCCCTCATCCTTCAGGCGTTTCTTCGTTACCTTCCAGTAGTTACGAGCTGCCTGATAATCTGGCTGATCAGTCAGCACAGCTACCACATCAACGACGGAAAAGTACCATTCTTCCTTTTCCTCATCCCATGCGGTTCGAATACGCTTGTCTTCGAACAGTTGGATATTATCGTTTTGTGCCATTTGAATCACCTCGTTCTGTCATGAATTCTTTCAAAAGTCCTTGGCAGCCATCCAGCACATCCTGCCAGGTCGCCTCGAAGTCCTCGGTGTACCATGGGTCTGCCACATTACCGGGATGGGCGGTGTGATCCATCAGGAGGGACATCTTGCCGACATAGTCGCCGCCGCAGATACGGTACATATCCCGGAGGTTGGCCTGGTCCATGCCGATCAGGAGATCGTATTCGTCGTAATCCCGATTTGTCAACTGCCGTGCGGCATGGCCTTCGCAGGAGATCCCATGCTCGGCCAGCTTGCGCCGTGCCGGAGGATAGACTGGGTTGCCGATCTCCTCCCGACTGGTAGCCGCTGATTCGATATGAAATTGCGATGCCAGTCCCGCCTTTTTTACCAAGTCCTTCATCACGAACTCGGCCATGGGGCTGCGGCAGATATTGCCATGACAGATAAACAGAATCCTCTTCATACTGCGTTCTCTCCGAAATCTCATCGTTGCCCTCATTATACCACACATCGACCTTTTCGTCGAGAACACTTTCCAGATACGCAGAATCCTCGATCATTCGCAGAAGCTCCGCCTTGGATAGATTCCGTGCTGTAGCCTGCCGGATGTACCAGCGGCGCTCCTCTGCGGGCAGCTCTGCCTCCATGATCACAACATTCTGCGTCCAATTCAGGCAAAGCGCTTCGCCAAGCAGTTCCGGCATGCTGCTATACAATTGCCAAAAGTTCCGCATCCGGCGCACATTGCGCGGAGAGAAGCCGGTCATATCCGGGTACTGTTCCTTCAGGAACTCTGCGGCAGCTACTGCCGCACCCTTTTCCGAGCGGGTGCGGACGATCTTGCCGACTTCACAGTACAGCTTCATCTGCGGCAGATCCGCTTCCATGGCAGATTCCAGCGCGGCAAACATTGCGCTGTAATCCACAGCTTTTCGAATATTCATGGCTTCTCCTTTCCGGCGCACAGCGCCTGATTCAACGCTCAAAGCAGAGAAAAGCACGGTAACATCGCCGTGTTTTTCTCTGCCTTGACCTGTTTCAGATAACTTGTACGATCTGCTCCCAGAGCAGTACGTGCTTTTCATCAATGGCCCGGTTGTCGTGGTAATGGCCGAACAGCCAGTAGTGATAATGTGCTCTCTCCTTGACCTCCTGCAGGAAATCTGTGAGCGGGTCTGCCTTATTGTGGCGGTTTTCCATGAGAGCAATGCTGGTGGGAGCGCAGTGCGTGATAACATAGTCCACCGCCCAATCGACCTTGGCCAGATTTTTCCGTGCTTCAGCGTACTCCTCCTCAGAAGGCATCTCCTGCGCCCACCACGAAATGTGATTGATGCGATACCTCGCTCGGGGCTTTCTCTGCAGCATCAGGAGCTTTCGCTCAAAATCCGGAGCACCCGGTTCCAAAATGCCGTCCTCCATATCATGGCTTTTTGCTCCGCCCATGGTAAAGAAGTGATAGCCTTCCAGATCGAAGACCTGTCCACGCATCAGGTGCAGGACATGAGAGCGAATGCGGTGTACCTTGCCGCCGTGCCAGTCTTTCACCGGATATCGTTCCAGTGCGTCGTAGTTCTCATGATTCCCGCAGACGAAGGCCAGCGTGAACGGAAGACTTTCCAGCCAGTCCAATGCAGCCTCGTCACGGCCGTCTCCAAACCACACACCACCAAAGTCTCCGGCACAAATCACGATGTCCCGCTTTGTCATTTGTGCCTGCTCCGGGAAATATTCCGGCTTGAAGCGTTCAAAGTTTCCGTGGCAATCACCGGTTACAAAAATCATCTTTCCACCTTCTTTCAGTACATAATTTTCTGGCAAATCTCAATGCCACCCTTCAGGGTGACTGCGACCTCATCCTTGGATAGAATTTTTACTGTCTCCACCAGTTGGCGAACGGCGCTCTCGTCCCACTCTGTAATGTAGGGCGATGCGTTTTCCAATGTCTGTGCGGCATCCATGATGCGCTGATTGGCTTTTGCCTGTTCGTTGTTATTCGCGAGGATCACGGACCGTTTTTCCTTCAGGAAAGTCTGCTCGTCCAGTATTTCTTTGAACTGACCGCCATAGGCGGCAGGATCATCCGTGGCCTTTTCCAGCAGTGTTTGGAACTGCTGCTCCAGCACCCTCAGCCTGCATTCAATATCTCCAAGACTCATTGTGCCACCAGGGAATGGGATGAGCTCCGTTTCCATTGCAGCTGTGATCTGCCGAATCAAGCTATTCTTGTCAGCCATGGCTGTATTCAGGACTGCGAGGATCGCTTGCTGGAGTGGTGCTTCATCCAGTGTGGGCGAATTGTGGCAGTATTTCTTACCGTAGTCCAATCGGCTCACACAGCGCCACACGACTCGTTTTTCACCGTTTCGTGTCCATGTGCAGCGGCGATACAGGGTCCCGCACTCACCGCAGACCAACCGCTCCGAGAGCGCATACTTGCTGGCGTAGGAGGCCATCCCCGTGACTGCGTTCTTGGAGGGGCTCTTTGCTGCATTCCGCCGTGCCATCTCTGCCTGTACGGCATCATACTTTTCACGGCTGACAATGCCCTCATGGTGATTTTCAATGAGGTACATGGGAAGTTGGCCTGTATTCTTGATAGCCTTGCGGTTGATAAAGTCCTGCCGGAAGGTCTTCTGCATCAGCACATCGCCGCAGTATTTTTCATTCTGCAGGATGCTTCGGATGCGGGAGATGGTCCACTCCGGAGAATCCTCGGAGCACTTGACGCCTTGCTGTTCCAGTTCCTCTTTGATCATCCGCAGGCTGGCTCCGGTGAGATAGCGCTCATAGATCCATCGGACGATCTCCGTCTGTTCCGGAATGATCTCCGGCTGACCATCCTCACCCTTGCGGTAGCCAAACAGCTTTTTATATTGGATGCTGACCTTTCCGGCTTCCATGGCACGGCGTTTACCCCATGTGACATTGACGGAGATGGATTCACTTTCAGATTGGGCGAAGGCACCGGAGAGGGTGATCCGCAGCTCACTGTCCTCCTCCAGAGAATTGATATTTTCCTTCTCGAAGATGACTGCGATGCCAAGCTGTTTGAGCGCCCGGATATAGTAGAGGCAGTCCACCGTGTTGCGGGAGAAGCGGGAAACCGACTTGGTCAGGATCACATCGATTTTCTTCTGGCGGCAGTGCCGGATCATCCGCATGAAGTCCTCGCGCTTCTTGGCCGAGGTTCCGGTGATGCCCTTGTCCGCAAAGATGCCAGCCATCGTCCAAGCGGTGTTGGACATGATTTTATCGGTATAGTACTCTTTCTGCACCTCATAGCTGTTTGCCTGATCCTCCTCTTTGGTGGAGACTCGGCAGTAAGCTGCCACCCGGAGTTGTCTGCGGGCTTCTGCCTGGCGGGTGGCTTCCGGCTTGGCAGGGATCTTAATTACTCTTGGGGCATCCTCTTTCATTGCAGGTCGCTCCTTTCTATGACTTGCCCATTTTTTAATCGCAGTTTGACATTTTGGCGGGTCACCTGCACCTCGGACACGGTGCTTTTCAGAAGATCAGCGTTCAGTTCCGCCACACATTCGAAGGCGGAGAAGAGGCGCCGGAGGCGATTTGTTTCATATTCTTCATCCCCCAGCGCAGCATATTGCTCTGCCGCAAGCTGGAGGATCAGCGCCTTGGCGTTATCCTCGTCGATTGGCTGCTGCTCCAGAGCATTATCCAGCGTCTCCTGTGTCTTAGAATGTGTGGCTGGCGTAGGACTGCGCTGATGCTGTATGCGGTCTGGGCATTTTGCAAGGCCGTTGAGCAGGTCGGTGACACTTTGCTCCACTCGCTCAGATGGCGGTGTACCACAGAGCCTGCGCAGCACCTTTTGGGCTTCCGTCTTTTTCGGAAGCTGGGGCTTGTTTGAGCGCTTTTCATTTGCCGCGATGAGCTGCTCCTCATCTATGAGCTTGGGATATCCTTTTTCTCCGGTATAGCGTATGTCCGCCAGAATACGGGCGACCATATTTTTGTTCCAGAGCCGTCCCTCATCGTATGGGATATCTTGCTGGCGAAGCGCCTCGGTCAACTCATTCAAGGATTCTCCTGCGATATATCGGCGGAAGATCCCCTGTACAAGCCTCGCCTCTGCTTCCTGTATGACGATCTCACCCAGAGCCATCTTGTAGCCAAAGGGCTGCTTCCGGTTTCCCATCACCGCACCGTCCTCTCTATGGACTCCCGCAGCTCCAGCCCATTTTTCAGGCAGAAGCGGACGGAGTCGTTGCTCTCTATGATAATTCTCTCAACGAGTTCACCAAACAGTTCTGCGTCAAAGCTGTCGAGGAATTCCGGTCCGCCTTCCAGAATGTCTATTAAGTTTCGCGTTTGCAGGGCGGTCATGTCGCTCTCGGCATCCATCAGCTTTTCTTTTTCCAGCTTGACCTGCCGGAGTTGCTTGGTCAGTTCATTGGTTTTGGCTATAAAAATGTCAGGATCAACAAGGCCCTGCTGTTTGAGGAAAGCCAATGTCTGATTCTGACTGGATAGATCTGATATTCTTTTATTCAGGGCAACGATGTCAGGACTCCAAAGCATCTTGCGATTGCGAATCAGCTGGAGACTTGTAAGAATCTGTTCCAGAATAGGGATGCTCTGATGTTTCAGTTTATAGTACAGACGGCAGAAGGCTCCGTAGAGGCTTTCCTCTGCGACGGGTGCAATCGGGCAGTCCTTCACGGATGTATCATGTTTTCTACAGCACCAATACGCCGAGGATACTTGTTCTTTTCTGCGATAAGAGCTGCCGCAGTGACCGCATGATATTTTCTGGGATAGTGGATATGGTTCACGCCGGAGCTTCTTCCCGTAAGTGGATTTCCGTTTCTGCGCCAATTGCTGTGCCTGCTCAAAGGCTTCTTTTGAGATAATTGGAGGATGAGTCCCCATCGCATAAAACTGTTCATACTCCCCGGTATTTTTATACCTGGTTGCGGGAAGTGTATGGCTGGTATATGTTTTCTGCCACAATGAATCGCCTGTGTATTTCTCATTTGTGAGAATGTATCGAACAGCCGCCGCATACCATTGTTTTTGCTGACCGCTGGGAACGCCTTCTTCGTTAAGCCTCTTTGCAATTTCGGTTTTGTTCACTCCGCTCAAATACCACTGAAATATACGGCTGACTATCAGTGCAGCTTCGGGGTCTATCACGATTTTCTTGCCGTCGAGCCTGTATCCGTATGCCATGGAGGAGGGGAGAAATGTTCCGCTCTCCATCCTGCGCTGATAGCTCCATCGCATATTACCTGAGATGGACTCGCTCTCTTTTTGGGCGAAGGCAGCGTAGATGGCGGTGATGAGTTCGCTGCTCACATTGACAGTATCGATACCTTCACGCTCGAATCGGACATTGACACCCAGTTCCTTTAGCTCGCGGATGTTCTGGAGGCAGTCCTTGGTGTTACGGGCAAAGCGTGAGATAGACTTGACAAGGATCTGGTCGATCAGGCCGCGGCGGCAATCCGCCATCATTCGCTGGAAGTCATCCCTCTTGGCCACCGAAGTTCCTGTGATTCCCTCGTCCGCATAGATGTCAACCATGCGCCATTCGGCCTTGCCAGAGATCAGCTCCGTGTAGTAGCGGTTCTGAGCGGCAAAGGAATTGAGTTGATCCTCGGAGTCTGAGCTGACACGAGTGTAGGCAGCGACCCGCAGCCGCACATTTTGAGGCCGCTCCGCAGGCTCGATTTTTATAACACGAGGCCGCTTTTCTGCCAGGGCTGTTGTTCCGTCTACCAGTCGCTTTTTATCCATGTACGCTCACCTCCTTTTTTGCAACACAAACACTACCACAACAGCGTCCGAATAGCTACTGAATGATGAAGAAAATCAGAGAAAAAACATGACTTCAACACCGTTATCCGCAGCGATCCGTGCGGCAATTTTTCTCAGTTCTTTTTCGGTGAAAATACCGCATTCCCGGAGTTTTCTGAGCAGGATCACGATTCCATAGAAGTTGATATTAGGGTTCATAATTGCGCTCCTCCCTGTATCTGACCATCTCTGCGGCACAAGCATGGGAACCGTCCGAAGAAGGAATCAAGGGGAGGCGATAGTTGGACCGACGAACAAAGGAGAAAGAAATCTAATGCAAAAATATAGGAGGGGGTGGACAGTTCCCATGCTTCTGCCGCAAGAGTGTGGTCACTCCGGTGATGGAAGCAAATGATTCCATCACCGGAGTGGCCAGAACTTTACGGTTTTGTTTGCCTGTATTTGACACTACTTCCCCAGGCGGGGCGGCAACTTGAACTGTGCTGGCGCACATCACGGGAGTTTCACCCCTCCGAGGATCTCTCGAAGCTGCGTACAGGAGTATCATTGTGGGCTGACGGGATCATGGCGGGGACAGCTTGCCAAGGCTGCCTTGGCCTGAGTGGGTATCGCTCTGCACCTTACTTGGCCGTCCTTTGATGCGGAGTTTCTCCGCACAGGTGGTCATCGCGCACTCGGTCTGACGCTGGCTCCGTCAGCTAATGTATTCAAGTTGCCGGATATAACCGCTTGGGCGGTGTTTTTCAAGGAACAAAGCCGCTGATTTATCAGCAGCGGAATGAGGTTCAAAGCCCTCTCACTCTATTAGCCGTTGAAAACACCGTTTGCACCAAACTTTTTTGTCATCTCAGCATCTTTTTCATTTTCTGCAAAATACGGATCTTTCGATTATGGATCGTCATTCGATGGATACCCATCATTTCTTCAAGCTCACGCTCTGAGCACTCGTCGAAAAACAGCGCATGGATCAGAGCGCGTTCTTCTTCGCTCAACTGATCCAGTGCGGCCCGCAAACGGCATAAATCGTCTTTCTTGATCACGGCATCCTCGACGCCTTCAGCATCGTCCGCAAACTGGCACTTTGCAGAATATACGAGTCGCTCCAGCGAATCCTCTTTACTGGGAACATAACTCTCCGCACCATTCTCGGCATTTTTCCTGCGCTGTTCGCTTTTCAGATCCACCTCCATGTATTTCATCTTGCGGTCGCTTTTCTTTAAGACTTCCAACACATCCGGGCGCTCTTTTAAGCAGGGATATATCTTCAAATAATCAACCCGATATGGGTCATTGTGATACGACATTTTCTGTCCTCCGTTTTTCGAGATTTGGTGGTGAAGCAAATCTCGAAAACGGAGGGCCACGGCAGCGTGGCAAAGGAGCCCCAAAATGCAAAAAAGCTCCCGGAGCGCAATGGCTCCGGGAGCAGGACGCAATATTAGAATGATGGGCTGTCTGCGGCGCAGGAGGGCCGTACAGATCCGTACACAAGGGGCGCAAACCGGCCTTGTGGTGACCAACGGCGTAATATCGTCTCCTGTACAGCAAAAAAATCACCCGCCCGCATCATCTATCGGACGCATCCGATAACCAATGATAACGGGCGGGCAACCTCAACCGTGACCTGCTGGACAACCTGCTGTATGACTTTTCTATGACCTCAGCTGCAACCTACTGCGCAGCCTCCTGTACGACCTCCTCCGTAACCTCTGGAGCAACCTACTGCGTAACCTCTGCTACAACCTCCGGAGCGACATTAAGCAGCTCTCATTTTATGTGCAAATACTTCTTGATGACCTCGGCATGCTCTAACGCCAGATAGGGCTTTGCCGCCGTATAGTAGGTCTGCGCCATAGAGAGATTTCCTTGGAATCCCATGGCGAGGATCGCATACATGTTCAGTTCGCTATCCTTCGGATCGAAGCGCAGAGCATCAATGGCCGTCTTTTGCGCCAGAATATAATCCTTGCACTCCATCTTCAGGCGGACATATCCCCTGGTAATCTGCAGGTACAGGGACTGATAGTACATGGACAACTGCATCAGCCACAGCTCATGTTCACATCTTGGGAGTAACTGTCCTTTATACATATCGACTGCGCTGTGGTAGAGGGAATGCCGCATATCCGGGTTTTCTTCTGTTTTCAACTGAATGCAGGCATCCTCAAAGCGGTCGAAATCCGTATGGATATTGAAGTTGGGATTGATCTGGAATGTACCATTCTTCCCGATGACCAGCTTGTCGAGCCCGATGACGGAAAGAGTACGCCGCAGGCGGTAAACGATATTATTGACGACCTTATATGGCGAATCGAGTTCGTCGTATGGACAGATGATCTCTGCCAGTGTGTCAACAGTGAAATTCTTTTTGTGGTTCAGAATGAGATATGCCAGAAGCAGGTAGCACTGGTCCGCTTTAATATCTTCTCCGGTCAATGTCCCTTTGGAGCTGATGATCTCCATGCCGCCAAAGAAATTGACATGGATGTCCTCCGGATTGTATTTGGAGGCCTTTGTTGCTGCCAACAGGGACTGCTGCTGTTTGATTTCATTGAGTTCCACAACCACTGCATAGGAGGCGATGAATAGGAAAACCGGGTCATCCGTGTAGCGAGTCGGGTCGTCCACGGCAATGAATCCCTGATTAATCCGCTTGGAGAATGGTGCCGCCAGCAGTGTAGTCACCCCATATTCCCGAAAGAAGGCTGCTTCATCTGGATAGACGTTCTCTAATCTTTGCAAGTCAGAAATCACGACCGGTTTATTGGCCCGAAGTGCTTTCCTCCATCTCGGGAACTTCTCCATGGGTAGGCACTGGAGCATATCCCTTTGCGCGGCACACCATCTTTGCACCATTCGTAGGTAATGACTCCGATTCCCAAATCCCAGTCAGCTTCCACCACAGAGGCTCTTGATGCGCCATAAAACTCAGCTGCACCTTTCAGAAGGCCACTGATGATAGTTTCTGAATCCTCGGTGTTTCGCAGACTGGCCTCCAACACGCTCATTCCACGATGAAATGCACTGCATTCAACAAGCGGGGTGGTTTCCTGCATGATTTTGTTGCCCATGAATATGCCCCCTTTGATTTGTAAAAAAATACAGAGACTGTCCAATGTAACTCGGGCAGCCTCTGCTGTGAGCCGCACAGTATGGCTGAGCGGTTATGTACTATACGATTGTCTTGATGAATGCGGCAAGCGCCTCGCGCTGATCCTCCTTGAGAGCCGCAACACTATTATCTAATTCACTCTTGGCGTTAGGTGAATTTGCAGTATCGTTCTCCGTAAAGAACTGCGCCAGTGTGATTCCGCAAGCGTCACAAATCGCATTTACCGTTGGTAGGGACGGTTGGTTATTTCTCTTGAAGATATTGCTGATCGTTGTCTGCGACAGGCCAGATTCCTGCGCTAATCGATAAATAGTCCATCCACGCTCGGCCATCAGCTGCCGGATTCGGTTTTGTGCATTGAACATATATACCACCTACTATGTTATTAGTTTACACCTCATTTGATTATCCTTGTAGAACTCATCAGTATGGTATATGGCAATCAAATGATGTGTACTTTGTGGTGATATACTATGCAATTCCGGCGTATTACCCAGAGTTAGAACTGCAAATTGTTTTTCTCTCAGGCTTCAATGCAAATCACCTCTATAAAGCAAAATCCCGCAAGGCATGGATTATACACCGATGCCTTGCGGTTTCTCTGTACTTACAAATGTGTTATTTCAGGGAATGGTCACTCACGGGTCAGCCGACGAATATTGCCGATGATGAGCATTAAGTCATCGTCATTCAGCTTTCGCAATTCTTCAATGGCCGTTTGCAGGAGTGCGGGATTTTCTTCGGATTCATCGAAGAATTGGCTTGGTGTAATATCAAAATAGTTACAGATTTGAAGAAATTCTGCCATAGGTGGCAACGATTTGCCAGAGGATATGTTATAAACATAGCTTCTGCTATGCCCGAGATCATAACTCATTTGATATTCAGAGACACCCTTTTTTAATCTCAGCTGAGTAATTCGATCACGCACGAATTGTGTGTCCATATGATATTCACCACCTATCTTATGATTATTTTAGGTGATGACCGAAGAATAATAACCCACGATTTTACGCCGTTTGCCTTGAAGGCATACAGAGGCTTATGCTATAATACAGAAAATTATGTTTTTTGCTCTGCGGTTCAAGTCATTTATCGAATTGCGTTTGTTTATAGCGTATCAAAAATGTTTTAACCCGCATTGCATTGCAACAAAAAAACGAGTGCCACGGGCACTCGTTCAGGCGTCGCTACTTTTCGTAAAGTATCTAACTTGAGGATAGCTCACATGTTGCTTTCGACTCCGACTATCAGCCAACATCTACATGAGGATAGAAATTGCAGCGGCTTTTGAAAAGAATATTGCTTTTTCCTTTCCAAAGTGCTATAATCGGTATATACCGAAAACGAAGGAGGAAAGCGCCCATGCCAAGACCGCCACGGTGCCGTCGGATTTGTGGCGCACCACAAGTTGATACCTTCTGCCCCAACGGGTGCGAGAATACCGAGCCGATCCTGCTGACGCTGGACGAATACGAGGTCATTCGGCTGGTTGACCTGGAGCAGCAAACCCACGAGCAATGTGCCGCACAGATGGACATTTCCCGCTCCACCGTGCAGGAGATTTACGAAAGCGCACGGCGCAAGATCGCAGCGTGTCTTGTCCACGGGAAACCGCTGCACATCACCGGGGGAAACTACCGCATCTGCGGAGGACAGGAGGCAGCCCACTGCGGCCGCTGCTGCCGGATGCAGAGAGGCACCACAGAAAAATCAGGCAAAAATTGTAAAGGAGATTCCATTATGAAAATTGCAGTTACCTATGAAAACGGTCAAATTTTTCAGCATTTCGGCCATACCGAACAGTTCAAGCTTTATGAAGCTGCGGACGGTAAAATCACTCATGCGGAAGTCGTTGACACCAATGGCAGCGGTCACGGCGCACTGGCAGGCTTCCTGATGCAGCACGGTGTAGACACTTTGATCTGCGGAGGCATCGGCGGCGGTGCGCAGGCAGCACTGGCCGAGGCGGGCATCAAGCTCTACGGCGGTGTCAGCGGGGACGCTGACGCGGCGGTGAGCGCATTGCTCAGCGGAAATCTGGGCTACGATCCCAATGTTCACTGTGACCACCATGACCATGCGCACGGCGAGGATGGGCACACCTGCGGTGACCACGGCTGCGGCAATCATAGCTGCCATTGATATGGAACGCACACTGACACAACTTCCGTTCTGGCCATCCTTGACCGAACAGGAGCAAGAAACGCTGCGCCGAAGTGCCTTTGTCCGTCATTATGAAAAGGGCGCGTTCATACACAGCAGCGACAACGAATGTCTCGGAATGCTGTTCGTCCTTTCCGGCGAGATCCGCACCTATCTTCTCTCCGAGGAGGGGCGAGAGATAACGCTGTTCCGCCTGTATCCGGGTGAACTGTGCGTGCTTTCTGCCTCCTGTGTGATCAGTCAGATCACCTTTGATACGCAAATGACCGCAGGAATGGATACGGACGTTCTGATTATCCCCGCAAATATCATTGCTGCACTCAAGGAGAAAAATCTATATGTCCGCTGCTTCCTCTATGAGTTGGCAACGAAACGGTTTTCTGATGTGATGTGGGCGATGCAGCAGATCATGTTCAAGGGGTTGGATCGGCGGCTGGCAGAATTTCTCCTTGCCGAAGCGGAGCGTACCGGCTCCGACACGATACGCATGACCCATGAGCAGATCGCCCAGCACATCAGCTCGGCGCGGGAGGCAGTGGCACGAATGCTCAAAAACTTCTCAGAGGACGGATTGGTGGAGTTGAAGCGCGGCGCGATTACGCTGCGTGATACAGACAGATTGAATCACTTAAATTAAAAATGCGGTTTTTTTCACTTGGAAAACCACGAATCTGTGCTATACTATGAGTAGAAAAAGCTGAAAGGAGTATCCACCATGAAAGAAACGAAATACGCAGGGACTCAAACTGAAAAAAACCTGATGGCTGCCTTTGCCGGTGAATCCGAGGCGCGCAACAAGTACACCTATTTTGCGTCCAAAGCGAAAAAGGAAGGCTACGAGCAGATCGCGGCGCTGTTCCTCAAGACCGCCGAGAACGAAAAGGAGCACGCGAAGCTCTGGTTCAAAGAGCTGAACGGCATTGGTGACACCGCCGAAAACCTTCTCTCCGCCGCTGAGGGCGAGAACTACGAGTGGACGGATATGTACGACGGCTTTGCCAAAACCGCCGACGAGGAAGGTTTCCATGAGCTGGCCCAGCGTTTCCGCCTGGTCGCTGCCGTCGAAAAACACCATGAGGAGCGCTACCGTGCCCTGCTGCACAATGTGGAGACGGCGGAGGTCTTTGCCAAGAGCGAGGTCAAGGTGTGGGAGTGCCGCAACTGCGGTCATATCGTGATCGGTGAGAAGGCGCCGGAGGTCTGCCCGACCTGCAACCATCCCCAGAGCTACTTTGAAATTCACGCGGAAAACTATTAAAGAAAAAAGGAGAATCATCATGGAGCAGAAGTTTTACATTTGCAAGCATTGCGGCAACATCATTGCCAAGGTCAAGGACACGGGCGTTCCCGTCATCTGTTGCGGTGAGCCGATGAGCGAGATCGTTCCCGGAACGACCGATGCATCTGTTGAAAAGCACGTCCCCGTCTGGACGGTGGAAAACGGCATCGTCCATGTCAAGGTCGGCTCCGTGGAGCATCCCATGCTGCCGGAGCACTACATCGAGTGGGTGTCCCTCCACACCAAACAAGGCAATCAGCGTAAGGAGCTGCATCCCGGCGAAAAGCCGGAGGTCTGCTTTGCGCTCTGCGAGGGCGACGAAGTCGAGGCGGTCTACGCCTACTGCAACCTCCACAGTCTGTGGAAAGCGTGATCGTTCCGCGCATGGTATCTTAGAACCAACATAGAGAACTGAATGTCATGTATTGCAGGCAGGAGGCAAACAAGTCATGAAAGCACATAAATATTGGTCAATCGGAGCGGTAATTACCATGTTTGGAACTTTTTGCACTGGATATAAAGGCTCAAAAACAGCGCATAAGTACCTTGCGCTTAGTTCCTTGATCTGCATGGTTATGGCTGTATATACGGGTCATAAAATGATTTCAGGGAATAAGAAAACAAAGAGAGTAAAACAAGCGGAAGCTGTGGATATTCTTTGAGTAAGATAGGAATCGTTATTGTTTCTGATGACGATAAAGTCGGGCTAATGTTGTGTGCGAAATAAAAAACATCAAAGGAGAATTTCATTATGAAATATGTATGTGATGTGTGTGGTTGGGAATACGATGAAGAAAAGGGCTATCCGGAAGGCGGCATTGCACCGGGTACAAAATGGGAAGATATTCCGGATGATTTTGAATGCCCCTTATGTTCAGTTGGCAAAGATCAGTTTTCTGCGGCTGAGTAAAGAAGTACAACAGGACCTATAAATAAAGAGCTGTGAAGCGGTATCTTACATACTGCTTCACAGCTCTTTTGGGTTTGTACAAAAATTTCCGTAATGTAACCTCGTCACAGAAAAATGCTTTGCCATGCGGTATGATAAAGCCACGATAAAGAAAGAGGTGGCGAACATGAAAATCAAGCTCAATCCCGATCAGGAGATTGTCA
>URKW01000003.1 GCA_900548615.1 uncultured Eubacteriales bacterium
GATTATCAAAACGCTGCTCACCCTCCTGCGTACTCCAGACCCGGATGCCGTTCTTGACAAACCATTCCACTACAAAAGGCGTTTCGTCAGCGATACGTCCGATGCGGTCAAACATGAACACAAGCAGAATATCGAATTTTCCCTGCTTGGCTCGCTCCTTGATGATTTGCAGCTTGTTCCGGTTTTCAGCTCTAACCTTAAAAGAAATGGGGCTGTAAACAGCCCCGCAGCACAAGCAATCTATTCAAAAATTCAAGCGCACATGAAGCAGAAAAGTAAAATGTGCGAAACGGGCAAATGAGCAAAAAGTCCTTGTATTTCAACGGTTTTTCCTTTTGGTGCGCTTGCCCCTGACGGACGCTGCCGCGGCCGTCAATGGCATTCAAGAGGTCAGCGGTTCGATCCCGCTTATCTCCACCAAAGACCTGAAATCTTCGGATTTCAGGTCTTTTCCTTATTATAAACCACACGGCAGGGAAAGCTTTTCCCTGCCGCGTGGTATTTCCCTTTTACAGCGCCTCGTCTGTGATCTCACCCTTGCAGACAATGTTGGTGGGGCCGGTCAGATACAGATTCGTCACCTGATTTCCCTCCCGTTTCACGTCCACCATCAGCTGTCCGCCGGTCATATCCACTCTCACCTGATGGCCGGAGACCTTCCCCAGCAGGGTCAGCACCGTCACCACTGAACCGGTTCCCGTACCGCAGGCGTAGGTAAAATCTTCCACGCCCCGCTCATAGGTTCGTTCATAAATGTGATCCGCCCCGATGATCTCATAGAAATTCACATTGGCACCCTTGGGAAATTCAGGATAATACCGCAGCCTGCGGCCCAACTCCCGCAATTTCGCCGTATCAAAGTCCCGCAGGTTCTTCACCGGCACCACCGCATGGGGAATGCCGGGATCCCCCAGCTCCACGTAGGCGTAATCCCACGCCGTGCCGTCGATCAGCGCTTTTCCGTCCAGCCGCAGGTTGCAGGGATCGTTCAGGCGAATGCGATACATCCGCTCGTCCACCCGCCAGCCGGTCACAAGCCCCGCCGTCGTCTCCACCCGCTGCACATCGCCCACCAGCCCGTTTTCATAACCATAGCGGCAGATGCACCGTGCGCCGTTGCCGCACATCTCACCTACGGAACCGTCAGAATTGAAGAACAGCATCCGGTAGTCTCCGCCGTTGGCCGGGCGCTCCACCACCATCAGGCCGTCCGCGCCGAGGGACAGGTGCCGCTCGCACAGTGTCCGGGCGATCCGCGGCCACTGTGCCGCATCCACCGTGCCGTCACGGTTGTCGATCACAATAAAGTCGTTTCCCGCGCCGTTCATCTTCCAGAATTTCATTACGTGCTTTCTCCTTCCGGTTATGTACCATTATATTATAGTATATTGCTTTCGCTTGTCAATTTTCATTTTCCATAAAGGATTATTCACTCTTTGTTTACACACCCTTTGCACCGCAATGCTATAATGGCAGCATCAAAATTTCTGCAGGTCTGCACACATGAAAAAGAACGAACTGACAACTGCACAGCAGAAGCGGCTGGGCGTCGCCGCGCTGGTGACCGCTCTGGTGGTCATGGGACTGCTGGTCTGGCTGGTAGGCGTACCGCTGGTGCGCTTTGCCTCTCAGCCGGAACGTTTCCGCGACTGGGTGGATTCCCACGGCTTCGGCGGACGACTGGCCTATATGGGCATGGTGATCCTTCAGGTGGTGGTGGCGCTGATCCCCGGCGAGCCTTTCGAGATCGCCGCCGGTTACGCCTTCGGCGCGGTGGAGGGCACCCTTTTGTGCTTAATAGCCTCGGCGTTGGGCAGCGTGTGCGTTTTTCTGCTGGTGCGGCGGTTTGGTCAGCGGCTGGCGGAGATTTTCTTCTCGCCGGAAAAGCTGCGCTCCGTTCGCTTTTTGCAGGCATCGCCCAAGCGTGATCTGCTGTTCCTGATCGTCTTTATGCTGCCCGGCACGCCCAAAGATCTGCTGTGCTATTTTGCCGGACTGACCAACATCCGCTTTCCCGTGTGGCTGCTGATCTGTTCGCTGGGGCGGCTGCCCTCCATCGTCACCTCCACCATCGGCGGCAATGCGCTGGGAACGAAAAACTACTGGGGCGCGGTTCTGGTCTTCGTCATTACGCTGGCGATCAGCGCCGCGGGACTTCTTTTCTATGACCGTCTGTGCGACCGTAAGCAAAAAGAAAAGGAAAATTCTTCCATTTTGGACAGTCCGGAAAACCACACCGATGACCCTCCCCGATCCGTCTGACAGCAGTGCCAAGGAGCTATGGTACTGCTGTTTTCGCGTTTCATTGCAAAAATTCTGTCGATTTTTAATTTTTTTATCCACAAAATTGCAACTTTTTTCGCCAAAAAGTTTTCCTTTGGCGAAATTACCTCAAACTGTGCCGGTTTTTTGTAAAGTTTACCAAAAAGAAAAATCTTTCAAAATTTTGTAGCATTTGACCAAAACCTAATATTTACTTTAGCGTGGAAATGTGCTTTAATGGTAAGGGTACAAATTAGAGGTATCTAAAGCCGGGTGCTGTGACAGGCATCCGGGAAATTTGAGGAGGAAAATTTCATGGTACAGTTTGCAAGTAGAATGGATCTGCTGAAGGGCTCCGAGATTCGTGAGCTGCTGAAGCTGACCGCACAGCCCGACATCATTTCCTTTGCCGGTGGTATGCCCGCTCCCGAGCTGTTCCCCGTCGAGCAGATGATGGAGGCTTCCATGGCCGTCCTGAAGGAAAATGGCCGTGTGGCCCTGCAGTATTCTTCCACCGAAGGCTATCCCCGTCTGCGTGAGCAGATCGCCGAGCGTATGCTGGCGAAGAACAACATCAAGACCGATAAGGATCACATCCTGGTGACCTCCGGTTCCCAGCAGGGTCTGGACTTCTCTGCCCGCGTGTTCCTGAACCCCGGCGACGTGGTGCTGCTGGAGAGCCCCTCCTATCTGGGCGCTGTCAACGCCTTCAAGGCTTGCGAGCCTACCTTTATCGAAGTTCCCACCGACGACGGCGGCATGATCATGGAGGAGCTGGAGAAGATTCTGGCCACCACCGAGCGCGTGAAGATGATCTACGTCATCCCCGATTTTCAGAACCCCACCGGCCGTACCTGGGATCTGGATCGCCGTCATAAGTTCATGGAGATCGTCAACCGTTACGAGATCCCCGTCATCGAGGATAACCCCTATGGCGAGCTGCGTTTCGAGGGCGAGTACATGCCCGCTCTGAAGAGCCTGGACACCAAGGGTCTGGTGGTTTATCTGGGCACCTTCTCCAAGATTCTGGCTCCCGGCTATCGTCTGGGCTGGGTCTGCGCCGAGGATGAGATTCTGGCCAAGTACAATTTCATGGAGCAGGCTGCCTCTCTGCAGGCTTCCACCATCGGCCAGATGGAGACCTCCAAGTGGATCGACATGTTCGATCTGGACGCTCATGTCAACACCATCCGCGAGTGCTACAAGAAGCGCCGCGCCGTGATGCTGGACACGCTGGCCAAGGAGCTGCCCGCTCCCTGCACCTTCACCCGTCCCGACGGCGGTCTGTTCGCCTGGGTCGTCCTGCCTGACTACATGGACGCCAAGGAGCTGCAGATGAAGTGTCTCGAAAAGAAGGTCGCTTTCGTTCCCGGCGGTTCCTTCTTCCCCAACGGCGGCCACGAGAACACCCTGCGTCTGAACTACAGCTGCATGCCCGAGGAGAAGATCGTTCAGGGCATTACCGCGCTGTGCCAGACCATCAAGGAGAACCTGAAGTAATTCAAAGCTTACCTATTACAGTATCCCCTCCCCCGGGGAGGGGATACTGTGATTCCACCCATATGCCTGCGGAGCGCAACCGCGGGATACAGCATACCTGATCGTAAAGGAGAACACGGCGGATGAAGAAAGTCAAGGTACTCATCGGCAATTATGGCAGCGGAAAAAGTGAGCTGGCGCTGAACTTCGCCATGCAGTCCGCCGCCAGAGGCGAACGCACGGAGCTGATCGATCTGGATATGGTGAACACCTATTTCCGCTTGACAGAACGTGGTAAAATGGTAGAGCAGAAGGAGATTCGTCTCGTCTCTCCCAACTTTGCCTGTTCCGGTATCGAAACGCTCTCACTCCCCGCCGAGGTGCAGTCTGCCTTCGTTCTGGATTGGGACAGCGTGATATTCGACGTTGGCGGCGACGACGTGGGCGCTACGGCGCTGGGCCGCTACCATCAGGACTTTGTGGATCTTCCCGAAGGCTCACTGGAGGTTCTGAACGTAGTGAACATCCGACGTCCGCTGGCCAGCACACTGGAAAAGATTCACCGTTTGCAGGAGGGCATGCAGGCCCATTCCCGTTTGCAGATCACCGGCATGATCAACAACACGAATCTTGCCACCATGACCACAGCCGATGAGCTGTGGGACGGCTATGAGCTGCTGCGGCAGGTGGCCGACGCCAGCGGTATCCCCGTGGCATACACCACCGGCAAAAAAGAATTTCTGGATGCTTTCCTTGCCAGAAATCCTGACCCGAAATATGTGGGCAAGCCCATCGCCATCGATGTGTACATGCATCGTGACTGGGATTCCTACATCGAGTACGGTCTGAACACCACCGATCCCAGAAAGGAAATGTATTGATCCCTGTATATCCCCCGAAAAGGGATAGAGATATGGTAGAGAATTCAGCGAATTAAGAGAAAAGAGGTGTCAAATGTGGTTAAAGTAACCATCAATGAAAACCTTTGTAAGGGCTGCGGTCTGTGCGTCAGAGCTTGCCCGAAGGGTATCATTGAACTGTCCAAGGCAAAGATCAACGCGAAGGGCTATCACCCGGCGGAGGTCACCAACATGGAAGCATGCGTGGGTTGCACTTCCTGCGCCCGCACCTGTCCTGATGTGGTAATCCATATCGAAAAAGACTAAGGAGGAAAAAACATGGCTTTGACTCTTATGAAGGGTAGCGAAGCTATCGCGGAGGCCGCTATTCGCGCCGGCGCCCGTTATTTCTTCGGTTACCCCATCACTCCGCAAACGGAGATCCCCGAATACATGTCCGCCCGTATGCCCGAGGTCGACGGCTGCTTCCTGCAGGCCGAGTCCGAGGTGGCGGCTATCAACATGGTGTACGGCGCTGCCGGTACCGGCGCCCGTGTCATCACTTCTTCTTCCAGCCCCGGCGTCTCTCTGAAGCAGGAGGGTATCTCCTACTGCGCAGGCGCCATGGTTCCCGCTGTCATCATCAACGTGATGCGCGGCGGCCCCGGTCTGGGCAACATCCAGGCTTCCCAGGGCGACTATTTCCAGGGCGTCAAGGGCGGCGGCAACGGTGACTATCACCTGCTGACCTTCGCTCCCGCTTCCGTGCAGGAAGCCATCGACCTGATGATGATCGCCTATGACAAGGCCGAGAAGTATCGTATTCCCGTGCTGTTCCTGGCGGACGGTATCATCGCTCAGATGATGGAGCCCGTGGAGCTGCCCGAGATGGTGGACTACAAGGTGGATCCCGAGAAGAAGCCTTGGGCCTGCACCGGCTGGAAGCCCGGCGACGATCCCGCAAAGCGCGGCATCATCAACTCCATCTACATCGACACCGAGAGTCTGGCCGTTCACAACGATGAGCTGCAGGCTATGTATAAGGAAGTCGTTGAAAACGAGCAGCAGTGGGAAGAGTTCAACTGCGAGAACGCCGATTACATCATCACTGCGTTCGGCACCGTGGCCCGTATCGCCAAGAGCGCCATCACCGAGCTGAAGGCTCAGGGCATCAACGTGGGTCTGCTGCGTCCCATCACCGTGTGGCCCTTCCCCTATGACGCTGTCAGCAAGGTCGTCAACCAGCCCTCCGTCAAGGCTGTCCTGGACGTTGAGCTGAACGAAGGCCAGATGCTGGAGGATGTCAAGCTGGCCATCAACGGCACCAAGAAGGTCGATTTCTTCGGTCACTGCGGCAGCCAGATGCCCACCACCGCCGAGATCGTCACCAAGATTCTCAGCATGAAGGAGGGTAAATAAGATGGCTGTTCTGTTTGAAAAGACCAAGTATCTGACCGACAAGCAGTTCCATTACTGCCCCGGCTGCAACCACGGTATCATCCACCGTCTGGTGGCCGAGGTCATCGACGAACTGAGCGATGAGCTGAACCTGGACGGCAAGGTCGTCGGCGTGGCTCCCGTTGGCTGCTCCGTGTTTGCTTACGATTATTTTAACTGCGATATGTACGAGGCTGCCCACGGCCGCGCTCCCGCTGTCGCTACCGGTATCAAGCGTTCCGCCAAGGATCGTCTGGTCTTCACCTATCAGGGCGATGGCGACCTGGCCTCCATCGGTACCGCTGAGATCGTTCACGCTGCTCACCGCGGCGAGAAGATCTGCACCATCTTCGTCAACAATGCCATTTATGGTATGACCGGCGGCCAGATGGCTCCCACCACCCTGATCGGCCAGAAGGCCACCACCTGCCCCGCTGGCCGCAGCGAGGAGTGGAGCGGTCTGCCCATCAAGATGAGTGAGATGCTGTCTGCTGTTCCCAGCTCTTACTATATTGAGCGCGTGGCCGTCAACACCACCGCCAATATCGTCAAGGCAAAGAAGGCCATCAAGAAGGCTTTCAAGTATCAGATGGAAGGCAAGGGCTTCTGCATGATCGAAGTTCTGTCCACCTGCCCCACCAACTGGGGTATGTCTCCTGTTGAGGCGATGAAGTGGCTGGAAGAGAACATGATCCCTTACTATCCTCTGGGCGTTTACAAAGACAAGGGGGCCGAATAACATGGAAAAAACTTTCATTTTTGCCGGTTTCGGCGGTCAGGGCATGCTCCTGATCGGTAAGTTCATGGCTATGTCCTGCATGCTGGACGGCAAGCACGTCTCCTGGCTGCCTTCTTACGGCCCCGAGATGCGCGGCGGCACGGCCAACTGCTCCGTCATCGTTTCCGATGAGCCCGTTGCTTCTCCTCTGGTGGACAAGGCTGACATTATCGTCGCCATGAACCGTCCTTCTCTGGATAAGTTTGAGGAGCACGTCAAGCCCGGTGGTGTTCTGGTCATCAACTCCAGCATCATCGACCGCAAGGCTGTTCGTGATGACATTACCGTCGTGTACTGCGACGCTAACGGCATCGCCGAGCAGGTCGGCAACCCCAAGGGCGCCAACGTGGCGATCCTGGGCGCCGTCATGGCCAAGGCCGACGTCACCTCTCTGGACAGCATGATGGAAGCTATCCGTATCGAGCTGGGCGAGAAGAAGGCCCGCTTCCTGGAGGGCAACAAGAAGGCCCTGCAGGCCGGTATGGACGCTTGCAAGTAAGCTGTTTCCTCAGATAACGGAATATTGATGATTGCGTCCGGTGCTCGCATGAGCACCGGACGCTTTTTGTCTCTCGTTTACTTTTCGGAAAAAAATCCAAATCCAGTTTCATATTTAGAAACTTTTTATTGACGAATGATGGAATGTTTGGTATGATAGGGGTGCATTTGAAAGGAGGTCGTTGAGGATGGGTTCTTTTTCCAACTTCGTCGGGCATCGCATCAAAAAATATCGGAAAAGCCGCGGTTATACCATCGAGCAGTTCTCCGCCATGATCAACAAGAGTAAGGCTACGTTGTCCAAGTATGAAAACGGAGCCATCACCATCGACATTGAGACACTGTACGAGATCTCTCAGGCGCTGGATATCGACCTGAAATATTTTGTGGACTATCAGCCGCCCACCTTCCGCAATGAACCGGCGCTGCACAAAAACGCCTATTTTAATCAGTCGCTGGCCTATATGTACTACTACGACGGCCGCATCCGGCAGATGGTGCGTTCCCTGCTGCGCTTCTCCCCCGCGCCCAACGGCACGGCGGTGGAGGTAACGCTGTATCTGGGCGTGGCGTCCTTTGACGATCCCGACCGCTGCCAGCATCTGTTCACCGGCGAGATGAAATCCTACGACACCATCACCCATATGGTGCTGAATAACCAGATCAATGAAGCGGAAAAGATGTACATCTGCATGCTGAATCCCATGCAGAACCGCACGCCCGCCATCGGCCTGCTGTCCGGCATCGGCAGCACCCCGTTCTTCGCTCCCATCGCCCTGAAAACGCTGATCTCCAACGAGCCGCTGGAGGAGAGCGAACGGCTTCTCAGCAGCATCAAGCTGGACAAGGACGACTATCACCTGCTGCGCTACTACAACATGATGGTCATCAACCGCCCCGCCAGCCTGTTTTTGCAGTAAAATTTCAAAAAATGACCGCAAGGCGTTGCCTTGCGGTCATTTTTATGCCATTTTCATGATCTCCCGCCGCAGCCGTAGGATGATCCGCTTTTCCAGCCGGGAAATATAGGACTGGGATATCCCCAGCTGATCCGCCACCTCCTTCTGAGTCAGCTCCTTGCGGCCGCCCAAACCGAACCGCAGCGAAATGATATCCTGCTCCCGGGGCGACAGCTTCGCCACCGCACTGTGCAGCAGCTGGCGATCCACGTCCTCCTCCAGCGGACGCATCACCACGTCCTCCTCTGTCCCCATCACATCGCTGAGCAGCAGCTCCTTGCCGTCCCAGTCCGTATTCAGCGGCTCGTCAAAGCTGACCTCTGTGCGGGTGTTGCTGTTCTTTCGCAGATACATCAGAATTTCATTCTCGATGCAGCGTGACGCATAGGTGGCCAGCTTGATGTTCTTGTCCGTCCGGAAGGTGTTCACCGCTTTGATCAAGCCGATGGTGCCGATGGAGATCAGATCCTCAATGTTGATGCCGGTGTTGTCGAACCGCTTGGCGATGTACACCACCAGCCGCAGATTCCGCTCGATCAGCGTTTGCCGCGCTGCTTCACCCGGCAGGCGCTCCAGTATCTCCGCTTCCTCCTGCCGGGTCAGGGGCGGCGGCAACGTGTCGCTGCCGCCTATGTAGTAGACGCTATCCGGCCTGACCAGCCGTCGGATCCATTGTACAAGCCGCCGCCACAGTGTCATGACTGTCTCCTTTCTCCCTGCCGCCCCATAGGGCCTGATAGCCGCCTGCGCCCACCTGCGTATCCGTCAGCGCCACCAGCGTATGCATCACTGATCGGCGGCCAATCTGAACGTAATCGCTGCGACAGGCCAGCAGCAGTCCTCCCTCTGTTCCCACCGCCCGGAACGGCAGCAGCACAAAGGGAATGTCCACGCCTGCCCGGTGCAGCAGCGCCATTTTTTCCTCCGGCGGCACGGCACGGCCCAATATCTCCGCCGTCTCCGCGGGCCACAGACGCCGCAGCGCCGCGGCCTCCGCCACCAGCACCGGCTGTCCCCGGATGGGGTCACGCAGCGTATTGCCGTTGTCCCGCAGCGCCCGAAGACGACAACGGCGGCCTCCCACCACCACATCAATATCCATCAGCTCTCCCCTTTCATGTCGTGCCGTCTGGCGGAACAGCAGGTGCAGCAGGCCGTAAAACACAGCCGCGCCGCCCAGCAATACCGGCCAGCTGATATCCGCATAACTGACACGGCTCACCAAGCCATACGGAGCACCAGACAGCAACCCCAGCGCCAGCAGAAGCCCCGCCAGACCGCCGGACAGCAGCCAGAACAGCGCCGTCAGCCGCCACGGCCGTACCTCCTCGCCGAAGGCGCACAGCGCCATGACGATCCCCGCGCCGATGCGGCACAGCGGATGGGCCAGCACCGGCAGCAGGAATACCGCCACCGCATAGGCCGAACCGCCGACAGCGCACAGGCCGAACCGCAGCCGCCGCAGCGGCGTTCCCGCCAGTGTGGCGGTGGTCATCAGCAGTAAATAGTCCACCATCAGGTTCAGTACCGCCACGCGGTCGATATACACCACCGTCACCGCCATCACCTCGCCTGTCTATTATAGGACGGCCCGGCTGGGAAACCTGTCACAAAAAAGAGCCCCGCAGGATTTCTCCTGCGGGGCTTCCGCTATTCCTTTATTCGTAGTCGAAGATGGCCTTCTTCTCGATCAGAGCGCCGTACTCGTCCTTCCACTGGTGGTGAACGGCGGAAGCGTCCCAGTTGGGCAGCGCCTCCTTGTCCATATCCAGCACGATCATCACGTTGTACCGGTTAGCCCGGTCGATGCAGCAGGGGTATATCTCCACGCCATGAACGCCGGGGATGGTGTCGGCTGTGCTGAATAAGGCCGTTATTGGGGGCAATAAAGCGGCTTTATCGGTGACATTTTCGTTCCATTTGGCCAGAATGCAGTGCTTCATCCCGCACCTCACAGTCCCAGATAGGGGACGATCAGACTCGCCAGCATCAGCACCGCCATCAGGCAGGCGATGACGCCCACAATGATCTGTGTTGTCTTCTTGCGCATTTATGGTTCCTCCTTCGGTACAACTTTACGAATCATTTTTTCCACCTTGCGGCGGGGCTGCATCACCTCGTGGCCGCAGCCCAGGCATTTCAGCTTGATGTCCATGCCTACCCGCAGCACCTCCCACCGGCGGCTGCCGCAGGGGTGATCCTTTTTCAATTCCAGAATGTCATGCAGTTGCAGATCCATGGCTCATCCTTTCTTGATCTCGTCCCAATAGCGTTTGGCGGCCTGCTCGGTCTTGTTGTCGCCGTATTCATAGTAGTGTTTCTCCCCCAGCTCCTCCGGCAGATACCGCTGCTTGACGTAGTGGTGGGGGAACACGTGGGGATAGAGGTAGCCCTGCTCCCGCTCCTGTCCGGCGCTGTCGGCGTGGACGTTCTGCAAATGCCGGGGAATGCTGCCCATGGCGCCGCGCTGGATATCCTCCATAGCGGCGATGATAGCGTTATGGCTGGCGTTGGACTTGGGCGCCGTGGCCAGCAGGATAGCCGCCTCGGCCAGTGGAAGCCGCGCCTCCGGCAAGCCCAGCTGCACTGCCGCATCCACACAGGCCTTAGTAATGGCGATGGCCTGGGGGTAGGCAAGGCCGATATCCTCACTGGCGATGACCAGCAGGCGGCGGCAGGGGGACAGCAGGTCACCCGCCACCAAGAGCCTTCCCAGATAGTACACCGCCGCGTCCGGGTCGGAACCGCGGATGGACTTTTGCAGGGCCGACAGCAAGTCATAATGCTCGTCGCCGTCCCGGTCATACCGCATAGCGCTACGCTGAGCCAGCTGTAAGGCGTCCTCGCTTGTCACATACAGCACGCCGTCCTTCGGCTTGGCAGACTGGTACAGCAGCTCCACCGCCGTTACCGCCTTACGGACGTCGCCGCCGCAGGCGGCGGCCACCGTGTTGGGAACGGTATCCTCCCACCGGAAGGGCAGATCGCTGCGCTCCTGCTCGATTTTCAACGCACGTTCTACGGCAGGGCGGGTCTCCTCCGCTGTCAGGGGCTTGAACTCAAACACCGTGCTGCGGGACAGCAAGGCGTTATAGATGTAGAAGTAGGGGTTCTCGGTGGTGCTGGCGATCATGGTGATCTTGCCGTTTTCCAGAAACTCCAGCAGGCTCTGTTGCTGCTTCTTGTTGAAGTACTGGATCTCGTCCAGATACAGCAGGATGCCGTTGGGCGCCAGCATGGTATCCACATCGGCAATGATGGCCTTGATATCCGACAGGCTGGCGGTGGTAGCGTTGAGGTGGTATAGCGCCTTTTGGGTTCGTTTGGCGATGATGTTGGCGATGGTGGTCTTTCCCGTGCCGGAGGGCCCGTAGAAGATCAGATTGGCCTCCGCCCCGTTTTCGATCAGGCGGCGCAGCAGCGCCCCCTCGCCCAACAGGTGCTTCTGTCCCGCCACCTCATCCAGTGTTTGGGGCCGTATTTCGTCTGCCAATGGCCGCATGGCGCTCACCTCCCAAAATCGTATTGATAAATTATACCACCATTTGCTTTTTTGCGCAAGGTCTGATACAATGAGGATGAGGTGAGGCCCATGAAAACGCAAGCGCAGATCAGCGCCATTATCGAGGAGCTGAAACAACTGTATCCCGACGCCTTATGCTCGCTGGAGTATCAGAAGGACTACGAGCTGCTGTTCTCCGTCCGTCTGGCGGCCCAGTGCACCGACGCTCGTGTGAATCTGGTGACGCCGGCGCTGTTTGAGCGCTTCCCCACGCTGGAAGCCTTCGCGGCGGCCACACCCGATGAGGTAGGCGAATACGTCCGCTCCTGCGGCTTCTGGCGGGCCAAGGCCAAGGATATCGTGGGCAGCGCCCAGATGCTGCTCCGCGACTTCGGCGGCAAGGTGCCGGACAATATGGACGACCTTCTCCGTCTGCCCGGCGTAGGACGCAAGACGGCCAATCTCATTCTGGGAGACGTCTACGGCAAGGAGGGCTACGTCTGCGACACCCACTGCATCCGCATCACCGGGCGGCTGGGCATCACCGACGGCAGCAAGGATCCCCTGAAGGTGGAGCAGCAGCTGCGCAAGACCATCCCGCCGGAGGAATCCAGCGATTTCTGCCACCGGATGGTACTGCATGGCCGTGCGCTGTGCATGGCTCGCGGGCCGAAATGCGAAGAATGCCCGCTGAAAACGCTATGCGACTATGGCACGAATCCACAATAGCATATAATAACATATACATATCTTGTGCCAGTCCTGCGGGACTGGCACTTTTTTGCGCCCCGCCACATATACTGCGGTATGGAGGTGGGAGCATGGATTGGAAACAGGCGGCGGCACAGCTGCGCACCGATCCGGACACCATGCAGCGCATGGCAGAGTCACCGGACGGTCAGGCATTGATGGCGCTGATGCAGCAGCAAAACGGCTCGCAGCTGCAAAAAGCCATGGAACAGGGCGAGGGCGCCAGCGCTGCCGAGATGGCGGCGCTGCTGAAAACCGTACTGTCCAGCGGCGAGGGACGGGCGCTCTTGCAGCGGCTGAGCCAACAGCTGAAATAGCGGTAATCGAAACCATCAGAAGTAAGGAGGCGGCAGCATGGAGGATATGGACAGCAAGCTCAACGCAATGCTCAATGACCCGGCGGCTATGGCCCGTATTATCCAGATGGCCCAGCAGCTTTCCGGTGGGGCAGCGCAGGCCAGCCCTCCGCCGCCTCCCCCACCGCATGGCGCGCCGCCACCGCCAGCTGGCGGCGGCTTCGACCCCATGCTGCTGGCCCGTTTTCTGCCGCTCTTGCAGGATCTGCGGCAGTCCAACAGCCAGACGACACAGCTTCTCTATGCGCTGCGTCCGTTTCTGAAGGAGGAAAAGCAGCCCAAGGTGGAGCGGGCCGCCAAGCTGGCGCATCTGATCTGCATTGGCAAACGGTTTCTGACGGAGGGAGGGCTTGACATTGTATGACCGCTACGGCCGCGAGGATCGCGGCAGCTATGTCCGGGCCTCCATGGACGACGGCCCTCTGCCGCCTCCGCCCCGCAGGCCATCCGGACAGGGCGCGACGCCTCCGCAGCAGCCGCCAAAGCCACCGCCTCCCCCGCCGCCCAAACCGGGCCGGCCACCGGAGATCAGCTTTGGCAAGGGCATTCTGGACGCGCTGCATCTGGACGATCTGGATACCGGCGATCTGCTGCTGTTGTTTCTGCTGTTCTTCCTGTTCAAGCAGAAGGCTGACGAAGAGCTGCTGATCGCCATCGGACTGCTGTTAATTTTGTAACTCTGCCATTTCTGGCAACCATTGCATTTGCAATGTCATGGTCTCCGCGGTATAATGACGGTGTTCTTGCAAGAGCAAATCCAACCGAGGAGGTCACAGAAATGTTCTGCAACTTTGACTGCGCTTCCCTGCTGAAGATGCTGTGCAGCTTTTTCGGCTGCTGAATAAAAACGTAACGCATAAGGAGAGGGCCGCACCTATGTGCGGCCCTCTCCTTATGCGTTACGATGGGGACGTCAGCTTTAGTCCCACGATGCCGATCAGCAGCAGCGCGGCGAAAAACATGCGTCCGGCGGTGGCAGGCTCCTTAAACAACACCAGTCCCACAACCACAGCGCCCAATGCCCCGATGCCTGTCCAGATGCCGTAGGCCGTGCCCAGTGGCAGTGTTTTCATGGCCTGCGACAAAAGGCCGAAGCTGACCAGCATTCCCACGATGGTCAGCGCCGAAAAGCCCAGCTTGGTAAAGCCCTCGGACAGCTTCAGGCAGGTGGCCCAGAACACCTCCATCAGCCCCGCAATCCCCAAAAATACCCATGCCATATGCCAAATTCCTCCCTGAAAACAAAAATCGCGCCCTCTCTGCATCTTCAATGGCCTAACGATGCAGAAAAAACGCGGCGCTCCACCAGGTGGCAAACCTGCGGATACTATACCACACTATAATCCATCGGTCAAGTGCATGTTTTTCCCCATTCTCATGACGTTTTGCCTACTTATCCCTCTTGAAAAAAGTCGTTTTTTGTGGTATTGTAGTAACATAAAAATTTGCGATAGCGTCGGTTCGCGTTCGCAGAAAGGATGTATTTTCATGATCGACTTTGAAAATGGAGCCATATTCAAGCTCAAGCCGGACAATGGCAAAAGCGCACGCCATGTGGAAGATCTGCTGATCCCCGGCGAAACAGTCCTTGGCTCCTACACCGTTGTCCGTGACTTTGTGGTATTTACCGACAAGCGCGTGATCGCCTGTAACATTCAGGGTGTTACGGGAATGAGGCGGGATTTTACCTCCATGCCGTACAGTAAGGTTTCTGTGTTCTCTATTGAAACCGCAGGGCTCATGGATCTGGACAGTGAGCTGGAGTTGTATTTCCCGGGCGTAGGACGGGTTCATTTCGATTTTACAGGCAATTCTGATATTCGGGCGATCGGCCAGGCGATTGGCAGATACGTCCTTCAATAAACTATTCACTAGAAAAAAGGAGTCTTTTCCATGGATAAGTATATTGATAAATTTTCACCTGAAGAATTGGATGCGCTGCGGCGCTGTGTCTCTTACGGTTGGCGGCCCGCCGTCACCGCAAAAATCATGAATTGCCGGTATGGGCTTTCCCTGAACGCCCACGATATAGAAGATATCCTCGCGGAGCTTAACGAGCAGAATACCGCAGGAGAGGAATAAACGCCGTCAAAAAAGTAGGCCGTCCTATCAGACGTCTTTCATAGGTGCACATAGCACCCGAACATAGTACAAACCGAAGCCGCTTTGGCTTCGGTTTGTCTTTATGCCGACCTGTGGAGAGACTTGAGCACACCAACAGTTACATTCAATAGATTGCTATTGACAAATGTGTTTCCATATATATAATTATCAATATATAATATATATTGCATTTTAAGTGAAAGGATTTGGCCTATGGCTCCGAAGAATAAATTCACAAAAGAAGAAATGGTGGAGGCCGCCCTGCGAGTGGTGCGAGCCAAGGGGATCGGCGGACTGACGGCAAAAACCTTGGCCGATGAGTTGGGCACGTCCACCCAGCCCGTTTTTACCGCCTTCAAGTCCATGGACGGCGTCAAACAGGAGGTCTATGCCGCGGCGGTACGTGTGTATGACGGCTATACAAACGCAGGCTTGCAAGAGAAGATTCCTTTTCTGGGCGTGGGAATGCAGTATATCCGGTTCGCGCGGGAGGAACCGGAGCTGTACCGGCTTCTTTTCCTGACCAAGCCCACAGAGAAAGAGCACAGCGCCATGAAGGCTATGGGGCATTTGCAGGAGCTTGTCCGCCCGACGCTGACGGCGATCTATCATATCTCCGCCGAGGAGGCCGACCTGTATTTTCGTGACCTGTGGCTGGTGGTGCACAGCCTGTCCACGCTGATCGTGACCGGCGACTGCCCCTATTCTGACTTGGAGATCGGGCAGATTTTGACGGGCTTCAGCATCAGCATCTGCAAGTCCATCAAGGAGATCCCCGGCTTTGCGGCAGGAACCTTTGACCGCGACACCGCCTTTCGTGCTTTGGTCAGCGAATGAACAGAGGGCGTTCCTATGAAAATTCTTGCTTTTAATGGCAGTCCCAAGAAAAAAAGCGATACCATGCACATCACCCGCGCGTTTCTGGAGGGCATGCAGAAGGCCGGGCCGCAAGAGATACGAACCATTGACGTGATCGACAAGCAGATCGAATTCTGCTGGGGATGCTTTGCCTGCAAGTATAACGGCGGACAGTGCTCCATTGACGATGACATGAGGGCGCTTCTGGAGCAGATGCTGTCCGGCGATGTGCTGCTATTCAGCTTTCCGCTGTACTGCTACGGATGCCCGCCGCGCTGAAAAACCTCGTTGACCGCATGCTGCCGCTGTCCTCCATGGCCATGGCGCAGGTGAACGGACGCTACGTCCACGTGGGATAACGGGACTATTCCCACCTGCGGTATATGATGATCTGCGGCTGCGGCTTCCCCAACAGCCGACGGAATTTTGAACCGGCCGTCCGGCAGTTTGAGCTGCTGTTCCCCCAGCACCATACCATTCTGACTGTGGCGGAAAGCCCCATGTTCAACGCGCCGGAGGCGGCAGTGGTGACCGTGCCGCGGCTGGCACTGGTGAAGCAGGCCGGACAGCAGTACGCGGAAAGCGGCACGATCGACGAAGCGCTGCTGGCGGAGATCGGCTCCCCCATGATCCCGGAGGAGACCTACGCCAAAATCGTAAATGGGACCAGTTAAGGAGTATCTATATGAACAATATCGTGGTATATGTCCACGGAAAGGGCGGCTCGGCGGAGGAAGCTGCGCACTACAAGGCCCTGTTCCCGGACAGTGAGGTGATTGGGTTTGATTACCTCGCCCAGACCCCATGGGAGGCCAGGGAGGAATTCCCTCCTTTTTTTGCCGGACTGCGCCAACGCTGCGGCAGCCTTACCCTGATTGCCAACAGCATCGGTGCGTTCTTCTCTCTGTCCGCGCTGGATGAAACGCTGGTGGATCAAGCGCTTCTCATTTCTCCCGTGGTGGACATGGAGAAGCTGATCGGCAATATGATGCTGTGGGCAAGCGTCACAGAGCGGGAGCTTGCGGAAAAGCAGGAGATCCCCACAGCGTTCGGAGAAACGCTGTCGTGGAGGTATCTCTGCTATGTGCGGGAGCATCCGGTTTCGTGGCGCGTCCCAACACGTATTCTGTACGGAGAGCGGGACAATTTGACCTCGCTTGAGACCATATCGGCCTTCGCTGAAGGGATCGGTGCGGAGCTGACGGTCATGCCGGGTGGTGAGCATTGGTTCCACACAGAGGAGCAAATGTGGTTTCTGGATCATTGGATCACGAAAAACTGAGAAAGCCGGAGGGGGGTGCGCGTTTATCGCGCACCCCCTCTCTTTTACTTTTGGCACTTCCATAACCTGTTATGCGCCATCTGATACTGTCGGCAAGAAAATTTTTCAAAGCCATTGACAACCGGGAAATTATGCACTATAGTATTGCTAACTAATATTAGTTAGCGAGGAACGCATGAAACAGGAAGATACCAAGCAGAAGATTCTGGAAAAGGCGCTGGAGCTGTTCTCCACCTATGGTTACGACTCGGTCAGCGTGGGTGAGATCGCCAAAGCAGTAGGCATTAAAGCGCCTTCCCTTTACAACCATTTCCCCAGCAAGCAGGCTGTTTTTGACGCCATTGTGGAGGCCACAGCCGCGCAATATGAAAAGGACACCGATGCCATCGACATTCACGTACAGAATGCGGCGCAGGATATCTCCGTGTTTACCGCCATCAGCGAGGACGCGCTCTTTGAAAAGGTGCGGCAGATATTTTACTACTCCCTCCACAACGAGGCCATCAGCCGCTTTCGCCGGATGATGACCATTGAGCAGTTTCGTTCTCCGGAGCTGGCGGCGCTGTATTCCCAGCGCTACGTGGAGCGTGTTGTCGCCTACCATGCCGGTATCTTCCGCAATCTGATCGCCGCCGGTGAGATCCGGGACGAGGATCCCGATACGCTGGCGCTGCTGTATGTGGCGCCGGTCATCACACTGATCGGTATCTGTGACCGCCAGCCGGAAAAGGAGGAGGAATGCCTTGAACGGCTGAAAACCCATGTTCAGATCTTCTTCCGCACCTTTCATGCGGATCATCCGAGAGAAGGCGGCGATCATGGAACGCGCTGAGGAAAAATGGATCTTCTGCCCCGTATGCGGGGCAAAAACACGGCTGCGGCTGCTGCAAAAGACCGTACTGTGGAACTTCCCCCTGTTCTGTCCCAAATGCAAGCGGGAAAGCATCATCAACGCACGAAACTATCAGATTGAAACGATCCCCCCATCAGCCAGACGCTAAGACGCAGTGCTGACCACAACACCCGTGGTCTGTACTGCGTCGCTTTTTTGAAAGGAATCTGACACCATGAAAAAGACACTGATACAAAAGCTGGGGCTGCTGGGAGTCGTCAGCTTCCTCTCCTATATGGCGGCGGTGATATTCGCGCCGCTGGCCTACCCCGGCTATGACTGGATGGCGCAGGCGGTCAGCGATCTGAGCGCCGCCAACGCACCGTCACTGACCCTGTGGAACCAATTGAGCAGTCTGTACAATGCCTGTGAGCTGCCCTGCGTCATGATGGTCTGCGTGGGGATACAGGGACAAAAAACCAAGCTGCTGCGCGTCGGCATTTATCTGTTCGCCGCCATGGAGTGGGTGTCCGCCGTGGGGTTCCGCATGTTCCCTCTCAGCGACAGCGGTTATGCCGGAGCATGGCAGGATCAGATGCATCTTATCACTACGGCGCTGGTGGTGGCGCTGTCCATTACGTCGCTGTTGGTGATCATCATCGCCGGAGCGAAGGAACGCAGCTGTCGCTCCTACGGCGTCTGTGCCGGGATCGCACTGGCCATGATGCTGGTGGGCGCATTGGGGATGCGGCTGGTTCTCGCGGCGTATTTCGGCGTGGTGGAACGGTTCAGTGTATTTGCCGCCACCGGCTTCAACGCGGCGCTGGGTCTGCACCTGTTTCTTGAAAAAAACGAGACGACAAATCATACAAATGCAACAAATCAATAGAAAGAGGCGTATCTTATATGAAGCTTTATTTTGGCAGCGCTGTCACCGCTGCCACCACACTGATGATCCTGGCGCTGCTGGGCTTTATCGGCTATTCCGCCGTCAACCACGCCGGCATTCAGTATTGGGGCCGCAGAAGTGCCATCCTGCTGGTGTTCGGGCTGGTGGTCTGCTGCTTCGCGGCGGCCCGTGACGGCCTTGACAAAACCATTCAGTCCGCCATTGATGGCAGCTGCGCGCCCGGTCTGTTTCCGCTGGTCAGCGTGCCTACCATTGTGGGCTGCATCGGCGCGGCACTGATCGTCATCGCCGCCATCGCCACTCCTATCGCCCGCTCTCAGCAGGCGCGGCAGGTCTGGTTCTACATAATGTCCGGCGGCGCGGTAATGAAAATCGTGACCATGGAGATCGCAAGGCTCCTGCTCCGCTGACGCCGCCCATCACCACAGGAGGAATCTTTATGAGGAAGCTCTACCCCTACATCCGGGGCGAGGAACACATTGCCCGCAGTCTGCCTGCCATTCAATCCGGAAATCCGGAGGAGCTGGAGCGCATGGTATGAAGCCGACTGTTATCGATCCCCGCGCCACCACCCGCGCCGCAGCCTATGACCTGTGGATGAACGCGCCCAACCCCATGGTGACAGTTTTCAAAACGTTGGACGTAACGCCATTGGTCAATGTGAGCCGCAAGCGCGGTCTCAAGTTCAACATGCTGCTGTGCTGGTGCATTGGCCGGGCAGCCAGTCAGGTAAGGGAATTCTATACCCTGCCGGTGGGCCGCCAGCTGCTGCGATACGATACTATCGCGGTCAACACCATCGTCAAAAACAGCACCGGCGAAGTCGGCTCCTGCGATGTGCCGTTCAGCAGCAGCCTTATCAAGTTCAATCGGGACTATCTGCATCTGACGCGACAAACAGCAGAAAGCTGCGAAAACCATGACCTTCCCGACAGCATGGTCATTGGCACCTCCGCCATTGTGGATATCGAGATTGACGGAGCCGTCGGCATGAACAGCGGTATTTTCAACAACCCCTTTCTGATCTGGGGCAAATACCGCCGGAAATTCCGGAAGGCAGCGCTCCCCCTCTCCTTCCAGTTTCACCACACACAGATGGACGGCGCTCACGCAGGCCGTTTTCTGGAGCTTCTGCAAAAAGCGATCTACGATTTTTGAAAAGAGGTGATATATGAGAAAGCATTGACGGTCATCGCACTGAAAAGCGATGAGGTAAACGACACATTCGTAAAGCATATCCACTTGACACTATTGAAATTATCTATTTTTTAATGTAAGGAGAACTTTTTGAAGCTTACGACATTATCACTGGAGCGTGTGGGCTGACCGGGAGGTCTGGCAAATTCCAACACACGCCACTCCTCCCGAAGAACGCCAACACATATCTTCAGGAGGATACTACTATGAACCGCGAAAACAAGCGGAAAACCTTTGAAAAAGGCTATTACAAGACCCACGCCTGCCACGACAGCTTTACCTGCAAGGTCTGCGACAGGCTTTGCACTCCCCAAAACGCCGGCAGCGACCACCGCAACCACTGCCCCAATTGCCTTTCCAGCCTGCACGTGGACATTGAGCCCGGCGACCGTGCCTCTGACTGCGGCGGTATCATGGAGCCCATCGCCGTCTGGGTACGAAAAACGGCGAATGGGCCATCATCCACCGCTGCAAGCGCTGCGGCGCTCTCAGTTCCAACCGTGTGGCGGCGGACGACAACCCTATGAAGCTGATGTCCATCGCCATGAAGCCCCTGTGCCAGCCGCCCTTTCCGCTGGAACGCATTGAGGAAATGACCGCTCTCATGGGCGGCGACGGTCGCATGAAGTAGCCAATCAGAAAACACCGCAGCTTTCTCTCTTGCCAAAGCGAACGACATATGGTATCTTTAAGATAACCATAGTGAAACAGGATCGTTGCAAAAACGGCAAAAGGAGAGAACAAAATGAAAAACATGAAGAAATGTCTGGCCCTGCTGCTGGCATTGCTGCTGGCTCTGAGTCTGGCGGCCTGCGGCGGCGACAGCTCCACCCCCGGCGACGAACCGCCCACCTCCCTTGATGATATGGTCAAGGACTCCTCTATCGAGGCCGACTACAGCGGCTTTACGGGAGCTTGGGTAAACGACGACTCCGCCGAGCTTATCGTGGAGCCCAGCGAGGACGGTGAGGAGATGCGGTTTGCGCTGTACGGTGTCGACGGCACGGTAGAGGCCAGCGGCTATTTGCAGTACATGGAGGAGTATGGTTACGTCTACGCCTACAATGAGCATGACGGCGTTGCCCACCAGTGCTGGTTCGACGAAAACAACAGCCTGAGCATCGACTCCCTCGGCACCTTTACCCAGACGACCGGCGGCGTGGATGACACGCAGGCAGGCGGCGGCAATGCCGCGCTGGCCGGTGTGTGGTATCTGGACGGCGAAGCCGGTGCAGAGAGCATCATCGAGATCGACGCCAACGGCAATTGGTCTCTGTCCGAGCGGCCGGGCGGTGACGGCGACCCCACTCAGGTGGACGGCGGCTCCCTTCAGGCCGACCCTGACAATGAGGGACTGTATTATGCGTCCTCCTCCCTGTTTGATGACACCGTGTACGACATGACCGTGGTGGACGAGAACACGATGTACTGGGGCGGCGAGTACGACTGCTACATGAGGATCGCCTGACCGGAACAGCAGTGCGGATAAGGAGAACAACATGAAAAAATGGAAAGCATGTCTCGCGCTGGTACTGGCTCTGGTGCTGAGCCTGAGTCTTGCCGCCTGTGCAGGTAGCGACACCAATACGGACGATGGTAATCAGGACAACGATATCGCCGGTAATGACTGGCGTACCACCGGTATCGTCCGTGACAGCGGCACTATCACCCGCGATGGTGAAGATACCACTGTGCTGGTCTGCATCAACAAGGATGACGCGGACTTCTATCTGGACAGCGAGGTTCAGACGCTCTTTGGCTATGTGACGTATCCGGACAGCATTGCGGAGCCTTGGGAATCCTTTCAGGGGATCGACTTCTCTGATCGGAACGGCGACGGCAGCAGCGACATCCGCATGGACTTTCAGGTGGGGGATACCACTATCATCATGATCTGGTACTGGGACGGCACCAGCGAAGAATTCGTCTATCAGGAGGACGCTTCTCTGGAAGCCATGCAGGCACCGGCCGAACCGGCCGCCTGATTCTAACCGCAATAAGAGAGCGCTCCGCCAGCAGGTCGGAGCGTTCTCTTTTCTCTGCTATTTTTGAACTTTTTCCTTGTATTTTTTCCATTTTGCGATATAATAATGGTGCAAATATTATAATATTGAAATACGATGAGAGGATGTGGTCGCCATCGCACTGACCAACGCAAGCCTTCCCGCGAAAAAACGGATCCTGACGGTCTGTGTCAAGCTGTTTCTGGAGCAGGGCTATAAGAAAACCACCGTGGCAGAGATTGTCCAGAAGGCCAACGTATCCAACAGCAGCTTCCAGAACATCTTCCGCGCCAAGGACGGCGTATTGACCGAGCTGGTGGAATTCATGTTTTCCAATCAGTTTGGCGCGGCAAAGAAGGTAGCGGGAACGCAGCTCCCCCCTGTCTATGTCTACGCGGTGGAGACCTCCATTCAGATGACGCTGACGGAGCTGAACGAGAACCTGCGGGATATTTATATCGAAGCATACAGCCACGAGGAGGCTCTGGAATACATCTTCCGCGAAACGGCAAAGGAGCTGTATCAAATCTTCGGCCCCTATCAGCCACAGCTGACAGAGCAGGATTTCTATGCGTTGGAAATCGGCTCGGCCGGTATCATGCGGGGCTATATGGCCCGTCCCTGTGACGATGTGCTGACACTGGAAAAGAAGCTGGTCTGCTTCCTGAGCATGAGCCTGCGGGCCTATAGGGTGCCGGAGGATGAAATTCATCGTGTGCTGGCCTTTATGACAGAGCTGGATATCCGCGCCGTTGCCCAGCAGGTCATGCACCAGCTGTTCAGCGCGCTGGCCATGCGCTTTGAATTTACTTTGTAAATACAGCAAAACACCGCATACCCAATGGGCATGCGGTGTTTTGCTGTATTTGAGGAGAGAGCATGGCAATTTATCTACACACCGGTCACGGATAGGGCCATAACCGGCGGTGCCAGTAAGTTTATTCGCCGCTGGCGCCGTAGTTGGACAGCACACGGGCGGAGGGGTCGTCCACATCGCAGCCTTCCCATTCCTTGTTGGGCATCCAGAAGTCCACGATCATCTCAGACTGACCGGGGTAATACTTTTCAAAAATCTCACGGTACAGCAGCGATTCCTTGGTGAAGGGTTGTGCATGGGCATAGTGCTTGCGGCGCTCTTCAAACTGCGCATCGGTATAGCAATCCTCGGCAAAAGCCTTCAGGTGATCCACCATGGAGTGGCCCACCGCGTCGGAGAACGCTGCCTTTTCACGGTACAGGATATCATGGGGCAGATAATCGCCCTCGAAAGCGTGTCGCAGCAGGTACTTGCCCTTGCCGTAGATGTTGACCTTTTTGGCCGGATCAATGGCCAGTACATAGCGGACAAAGTCCAAATCGCCAAAGGGTACACGGGCCTCCAGCGAGTTGACGGAGATGCAGCGGTCGGCGCGGAGCACATCATACATGTGCAGCTCGCGGATACGCTTCTCCGCTTCTTTCTGGAACTCCTCCGGAGAGGGTGCGAAGTCGGTGTATTTGTAGCCGAACAGCTCATCGGAGATCTCGCCGGTCAGCAGCACGCGGATATCGGTGTTCTCGTGGATCCACTTGCACATCAGGTACATACCCATGCTGGCCCGGATGGTGGTGATATCGAACGTTCCCAGCATCTTGATGACGAAGTCCAGCGCATCCAGCACCTGCTCCCTAGTCATGATGACCTCGGTGTGGTCGCTGCCGATATAGTCGGCCACGATGCGGGCGTACTTCAGGTCGATGGCATCCTCCCGCATGCCAATGGCAAAGGTACGGATGGGAGTCTTGCTCTCCCGTGCGGCAATGGCGCACACCAGAGAGGAATCCAGGCCGCCCGACAGCAGGAAGCCCACCTTGGCGTCGGCCACCAGCCGCTTCTTTACACCGGCCACCAGCTTGTCGTGGATGTTGGCGCACACGGTCTCCAGATCGTCATAGCAGAACTGCTTCACCTTGGTGATATCGTCGTAGCAGATAAACTTGCCGTCCTTGTAATAGTGTCCGGGAGGAAACGGCATCACCTTATCGCACATGCCCACCAGGTTTTTCGGCTCGCTGGCAAAGGCGATCACGCCTTTCTTGTCATAGCCGTAGTAAAGCGGCCGGATGCCGATGGGATCGCGGGCGGCGATGAACTGCTTTGTCTGGCCGTCAAAGAGGATCAGAGCGTACTCCGCGTCCAGCATTTTGAACATCTCCACGCCGTACTCCTTGTACAGCGGCAGCAGGATCTCACAGTCGGAGCCGCTGCGGAAGGAATAGCCCTTTTCCAGCAATTTGGCCTTGCACTTCTCGTAGCCGTAAATTTCGCCGTTGCAGACCACATAGCTGCCGTCCATTTTAAACGGCTGCATCCCCTCCGGCGTCAGGCCCATGATGGCCAGCCGGTGGAACCCCAGCAGGCCGTGTCCGGTATCCACGATCCTGCTGTCGTCCGGGCCGCGGGAAACGGTTTCCATGAACCCGTCTGTAAAGGCGGCGATGTCTGTACAAACGTCACAATACCCCATAATCGAACACATTTTGTTACCCTCCGTATATGTGATGATATCAGCAAATACGATAGGGCGAGGTGCTGTGCCCCGCGGTGCCACCTATCTTTGGCCTCTTTCTATGGCTTCTAACAAAGCCTTGCCGCGGTAACGGGCGGCAACTCCGGCTCACCTACTCAGGGGTCTCCCCTTTTGGGATCGCGGCTCGCCGGGTGTTCTTTCCGTGAGCGTCGCCCGCATGGCTTCCACCGTCCCATGCTCGCTCGTGGGCGCGTTTTCACGGTACTTTTCCCGGCTCAAACGCCTTGCTATGGTTATATGGAGGATATCAAACGCAAAAAAAGCGTCAAGGAGATCACTCTCCAAGACGCCTTTGCCTTTGATGGACGCTATTATATATACCTTGCGCACATTTGTCAATCTCCGTTTTACACAACTTTTCCCGTCTCCACCGCCCCATTTATTTACCCTTATGTCGAAGCAGAAAAGCCTTGCGCCCCGGAAAGCATCAGGGTAAAATAGAAGCATCACAGCAAAGGAGGCGTTTCTATGGGACTGGAGCTGATCCCCGCTTACGGGCGTCAGGAGGAGATCACGACGCTGTTCACAGAGTACACCGACATGCTGATGGAGGCCGATCCCACCGTCCGGCAGTACCTGATCCTCCAGCACTACGAAAAGGAACTGGAGCGCCCGGAGAGCAAGTACGGTATGCCGGAGGGCCGCCTGTATCTGGCCTATTGGGACGGCCGTCTGGCGGGCTGCATCGGCCTGCGGAAGCTGGACGAGGAGTGCGGCGAGCTGAAGCGGCTGTACGTCCGGTCGGACTTCCGGGGCCACCAGATCGGTGAACAGCTGATCCGACGCATTCTTGATGACGCCCGCGAGATCGGCTACCGGCATGTGCTGCTGGATACGCTCCCCTTCCTCCACTCCGCCATACGTCTTTACCGGAAGATTGGCTTTTACGAGATTGACTGCTACAACAACAGCCCGGTGGAGGCCACCATCTTTCTGCAATACGACCTATAAGGAGCAAGTCTATGGCTACCACACAGGATTATATCGAATACGTCTGCGAACGTCTGCCGGACTGCGGTAATGTGCGATACCGGAAAATGTTCGGCGAATACATGGTCTACGTCAACGATAAGCCGCTGCTGACCGTGTGCGATAATACGGTGTTCGTCAAGAAAGTACCGGAACTGGCGACGGTCATGGCGAACGCTGCGGTTGGCTGCCCCTACGAGGGTGCCAAAGAGCATTACATTCTGGATATCGATGACACGGCGCTGACCGCGCAGGTCATTGCGACCCTTGAACCTATCACGCCCCTCCCGAAAAAACGAAAGAAGGCATAATTTTCATGGATACCATCACCATCCGTACCGCTGCTGTGGACGATGCGGCGGCGTTGCTGGCCATCTACGCTCCCTATGTGGAGCAGACCGCCATCACCTTTGAGTACGAGGTCCCCTCGCTGGAGGAATTTCAGGGCCGCATCGCCCACACCCTGCGGCGCTATCCCTATATCGTGGCCGTGGAAAACGGCGAAATTCTGGGGTACGCCTATACCGGCCCCTTTGGGGAACGGGCCGCCTACAGCTGGTCGGTGGAGACCAGCATCTATCTGCGGCAGGACGTTCGTGGCAAGGGTCTGGGCAAGCGGCTGTATGCCGAGCTGGAGCGTATCTCCAAGGCCCAGAATGTGCAGAATCTCTACGCCTGCATCGCCTATCCCGATCACGACGACGCCTATCTGACCGGCAACAGCGTGGCTTTCCACACCCATCTGGGCTATACCACGGTGGGCCGGTTCCCCCACTGCGCCTATAAATTCGGCACGTGGTACAATATGACGTGGATGGAGAAAACGCTGGGCAAGCACGAGAAGTCCCCCGCACCGTTTGTACCGTTCCCGGAGCTTTCCGAAACACGATAGACCAACCGCAGGAGGGGTAAAATGATCGATTTGCAGGCATATCTTGAAAAGAAGCTGCGCGGCATTATTTCGACTTGGCATGCAGATGATATCTATGCCATATCGTTTTTTGTCTACGCGAATGAGGTATATAAATATGACGGCTTTTCCAACGTTACGCAGTTTTGTAAGCTATCAAACGGAAAGCGATTGCTATGATGCGGATGAGCTTTCCGAGGAGCGCTGGAATTACGCCTTTTGGCAACAGAATGAAACGCCTGTGATTGAAGCAGACGACGGAGACAAGGGGATGAAAATTCTTTTCGACTGGTATCGCGAAAACGGCATCGAGCATATCGGCCGCTGCGAAGATCCTGCCGCTTGCTACGATGAAAAAATGCGCTATATCGGCAAAGACCCCGTCGGCTACTACGAGCTGCTTTCCGAGGTCGCCGAGGTTGCCCGCAAATTACAGGTCAGTGGTTTCATAAAAGCACAATTCGGCAGACCGGTTCCCATCATCCTTCACGAGCTGGAATATCCGTGGTACTGCATGGGGGCAACGGCAAAGGCCAACCCCAACGGAGAAGCCGATACATTTTTCGCCGCGATGAAGCAGCTTAACGTTATGGAATAACGCGATATGAAAAAAGGAACCCAAAACCTACGGTTTTGGGTTCCTTTTTTCATATTCAAATCAATCCTGCTGCCAGTTATGCCAGACGTTCTGCACGTCCTCATTGTCCTCCAGCATATCCAGAAGCTTGGTCATGCTGCGCACGTCGTCCTCGCTGGTCATGGTGATGTAGTTCTGGGGCACCATTTCGATCTCGGCGCTCTCGAAGGAATAGCCCTTCTCCTCCAGCACCTTGACCACATCGTTGAAGCTGTCGGGATCGGTGGTGACCTCGAACACAGGGCCGTCGGCCTCCACGTCCTCAGCGCCGGCCTCCAGCGCGTCCATCATGACGGCTTCCTCGTCCAGCTCCTCGTCCTCATTGTTGATGACGATCACGCCCTTGCGATCGAAGGACCAGCTGACGCAGCCCTGCGCGCCCATACCCTTGCCGAACTTATCAAAATAGTGGCGGATTTCAGGAGCGGTACGCTGGCGGTTGTCGGTCAGTGCCTCCACGATGACAGCCACGCCGCAGGGCCCGTAGCCCTCGTAGGTGACGGACTCGTAGTTGTCGGTGTTGCCGGCACCCAGCGCCTTGTCAATGGTGCGCTTGATGTTGTCGTTGGGCATGTTGGCCGCCTTGGCCTTGGCCACCACGGTAGCCAGACGGGAGTTATTGTTGGGGTCGCCGCTGCCGCCCTGCTTGACGGCCACGATGATCTCCTTGGCGATCTTGGTAAACGCGGCGCTGCGCTTGGCGTCAGCCGCGCCCTTGGTCTTTTGAATATTGTGCCATTTGGAATGTCCAGACATAGTTTACTTCTCCTTCTTTATGCAATATTGTATGATCTCACGGTCATGGGCGGCCGAAAGGGCCACCGAAATGTGCGGGAAGGCTGCCTGCAAACGCTCCGCGATCACGGGGCAGATCACATTCTCCGTGGGAAAATGTCCCGCGTCGATCAGGTTCAGCGCCTTTGTGTCCAGAAACTCATGATAGCTCAAATCAGAGGTCACAAAGGTGTCGCAGCCCAGCGCGATGGCCTGCCCGATGTAATCGCCGCAAGCGCCGCCGCCCACCGCCACGCGGTGGACAGGCCTGCCGCAGTCCACATAGCGCAAACCATTACAGCCTAAATATTTTATCACATCTTGTAGGAACTCCACAAGGGGTTTTTCGCAATTTAGCGTCCCAACACGGCCAATTTTTTCGTCCGTCAGGGGTTTTGTGGCCTGAAGGCCCAATTTTTCCGCCAGAGCGTCGTTGACGCCGCCCTCTGCCGCGTCCAGATTGGTATGCATGCAGATGGCGGACACATTGTTTTTCAGCAGCGTGGTAATGGTGCGTCCCTGTGCGTCATCAGTGGTCACATGCTGCACCTTGTGCCAGGCGCAGTTCATCAGCGGATGGTGCGCCACGATCAGGTCGGCCCCTATCGCCACGGCTTCCGCCGCCACCGCTTCCGTCACATCCAGCGACACCAGCACCTTGCGTACCTCCGCCCCGCTGTCGCCTACCAGCAGGCCCACGTTGTCCCATTCCAGAGCCAGATCACGGGGCGCCCAGTCGTACAGCATCTTCTCGATATCGCAAACACGTGTCACAGCGTATCCCTCTTTTCTTTCAAAATGCGGCAAAGCTCCGTCAATTCTTTTACCTTTACAGCGCTTTCTATCGCAGCAGATTTCTGCAATCCGTTAATGGCCTTCTGCAGCTTGCCGATCCGCTCGTCCAGATACACACCATACAGCGGATCGCCGTCCAGCAGCACCCCACCGTATTGCTGCGCCAGTGTCAGCGGCGACTGCCGCCCACCCCGGACAGCAAACACCGGATAGAGATGATCTTTATCAAATACCAGCCGTTCATCTGTAAAGCCGTATCCATTGTCAGACAGCCATTTTCGGAGAAATTCCACCTTTGTCATGGGCTGAAGCAACAGCAAATGCCCGCCGTCTCCTGTCCATGGCGCGGCCTCCAGCACAGCCTGTATCGTTTCGCCGCCCATACCGGCAATGACGATGGTATCCGCTTCCTCTGCCCCGATGGCATCCAAGCCCGGACACAGCCGGAAGTCGATACCCTCCACCTCATATTCCGTCGCCGTCTGCCGGGCATGCTGCAGCGGCCCCGGTACGATATCCGAGGCAATAGCGCCCGCAATGCGCCCTTTTTGCAGCAGAAAAACGGGCAGATAGCCATGATCCGTCCCCACGTCGGCAAGGCGTGCACCCTCAGGCACCATGTCCGCCAGCAGCCGCAGCCGGGGCTGTAAAACCAGTTCTTTCATCTTCCTCCAAACAGAATAAAACGCATACGGCACGCCGTATGCGTTTATCTCAGCAAGTCAGTTACTCCGCCTTGTTGGCAGTCTCGTTGACCACGGCCAGCAGCTTGTCCACGTCAACACCGTGCACGGCGCAGGCTTCTTCCACGGTCTCGCCGCGGGAAGAAGGGCAGCCCAGGCAGTGCATACCGATGGAGAAGAAGATCGGTGCGGTCTGCGGTGCGATGTCAAGAATATCGCCGATAATGGTATCTTTGGTAATTTCGATCATAATTTTGACCTCCCAGTGTATTTGAGGATAGTATACCCCAAAATGCCGCAGGTTTCAACACAAAAATACGGAAAAAATCAATCGACGCTTGTTGCGCTTGACAAAATGCACTTTTCCTGCTACTATTTACTTCAAATTTGAATATTACTTTTTTGGAGGAATCTATCATGAATCTCAGCATGGAGTTTTCCCGGAAGGCATCGCTAGCCTATGGCGAAGCGTGCAAACCGCTGTGCCGGGAGCTGAATCTGCCCCAAACAGCCTTTGATATCCTGCTGTTTCTGGCAAATAATCCGGCGTACAGCACGGCGGCGGACATTGTGGAGATTCGCAAAATCAAAGCAAATCTTGTGTCAGTAAATGTGGATAAGCTGGTGCGGGACGGTTACCTGACCCGCCAGGCCGTGGCAGGCGACCGGCGCAAGACCCGGCTCTGCTGCACGGAGAAGGCACAGCCTATCATCCAACAGGGGCGGCAATTGCAGGAGGTGTTTCTGGAGCGGCTGTTCCGCGGGATCGACCCTGTGACAAAGGCGGCATTTTTGAAAACAGTGACCGCGATGAATGAAAATCTGGACGAACTGTTAAAAGGAGAATGATGTATATGCAGATCTTATTTACTGTCCTCGTGACTTTCTTTGCCGGAATGGGCGCGGGACTGGGCACCGGCTTTGCCGGTATGAGCGCTGCCGCCGTCATCAGCCCCATGCTCATCACGTTTCTGGATATGGAGCCCTATATGGCGGTAGGCATCGCGCTGGCGTCCGATGTGCTGGCCAGTGCCGTTTCCGCCTATACCTACGGCAAAAACAAAAACCTGGATATCCGCAATGGCCTTATCATGATGGTCAGTGTGCTGGCCTTTACCGTGGTGGGCAGCTATGTCGCCAATCTGGTGCCCTCCTCTACCATGGGCGGCTTCTCCGTGTTCATGACGTTCCTGCTGGGCGTCAAATTCATTGTAAAGCCCGTGATGACCACCAAGGAGGCCATGCTGTCCGTTTCCGCCAGAAAGCGGGTCGTGCAGTCGATCGTATGCGGCACCCTGATTGGTTTTATCTGCGGCTTCGTGGGAGCCGGCGGCGGCATGATGATGCTGCTGATTTTGACCTCCGTGCTGGGCTATGAGCTGAAAACCGCCGTGGGCACCAGCGTGTTCATCATGACCTTCACAGCGCTGACCGGGGCGATCTCCCACTTTGCCATCGGCGGTGCGCCGGACTGGACGGTTCTCGTCCTGTGCGTGGTGTTCACGCTGATCTGGGCGCGGATCGCCGCTGTGTTCGCCAACAAGGCAACGCCCAAAACGTTGAACCGGGCCACCGGCGTGATCCTTGTGATACTGGGCATTGTGGTGATGCTGTTCAACCTGTTGAAGTAACCACAGCAGCACTGTGACCGGGTTTGGCATTTCTTTACTTCCCTTTCACCGCCATCTATGCTATACTGATAGCTAGTATAGAATGGAAGGAGCTTTCCATGGACATTTTTGAGATTCTCGGCCCGGTCATGGTAGGGCCGTCCAGCTCCCACACGGCGGGCGCGGCGCGGATCGGCAGCATGGCCCGCACACTGCTGGGCAGCACACCGGTAAAGGCCGCCATCCATCTGCACGGCTCCTTTGCCGACACCGGACTGGGCCACGGCACCGACCGTGCGCTGGTGGCCGGACTGCTGGGCATGAAGCCGGATGATCTCCGTATCCCCTATGCCTTTGAGGAGGCCAAGAAGGCGGGCCTTTCCTACACCATCGACGTGGTGGAGCTGCGGGACGCTCATCCCAACACCGCGCTGATCGAGGTCTGGGGCACAGAGGACAAGCATCTGGAAATGCAGGCCTCCAGTTTAGGCGGCGGCCGCATTATGGTGGATAAGCTGGACGGCATCAACGTGAATTTCACCGGCGCCTACAACACGCTGGTGATTCGCAATCTGGATTACTATTCCTCCGAAGCCGCCGTGACCACCATTTTGAGCCAGTTCCGCATCAACATCGCCAACATGAGCATGTGGCGGCACAAGCGGGGCGGCGACGCGCTGATGATCATTGAAACAGACCAGCATATCAAGCCGGAGCAGGTCACATTTATCGGTCAGCTGCCGGGCATTCTGTCCATAACCTACTACGATAAGGAGGAGGATGACGATGTCTCTGGATTCGATGAAGGAAATCTTTGACCTGATGGCCGAAAAGAACAAACCCTTCTGGGAGGTCGTGCTGGAGGATGACATGGAGACCCGGCAGGTCACGCGAAACCAGTCCATGGCAAAAATGCTGCTGACGTGGCAGGCCATGGCGGACGCGGCAGACAGCTATACTGGCCGCAAGCGTTCCGTCAGCGGTCTGGTAGGCGGCGATGGCATGAAAATGCGGCAGTACTGCATCAAGGGCGAAGCTCTCAGCGGCGGCTATGTCAGCGAGGTCATTGCCGAGGCTCTGAGCATGGCGGAATCCAACGCCTGCATGCGCCGCATCGTGGCGGCTCCCACGGCAGGCGCCTGCGGCGTACTTCCGGCGGTGCTGCTGCCCCTGTGCAAATATGAGGAATTGAGCCAGCACCAGCTGTTGGAGGCACTGTACGTGGCCAGCGGCATCGGCGCGGTGATCGCCTATCGGGCCTGCATCGCCGGTGCTTCCGGCGGCTGTCAGGCGGAGATCGGCACCGCTTCCGCCATGGCGGCAGGCGCGCTGGTGGCCCTACGGGGCGGCAGCGGCGCACAGATCGGCCACGCGGTGGCCATGGCGCTGAAAAACCTGATGGGTCTGGTGTGCGACCCGGTGGCGGGACTGGTGGAGATCCCCTGCGTGAAGCGCAATGTGATCGGCGCGGTGAATGCCGTCAGCGTGGCGGATATGGCAATGGCCGGCATCGAGAGCCGTATCCCCGTGGACGAGGTGATCGACGCCATGGGCGAGGTCGGCCGCCGCATGCCGGTGGAGTTCCGCGAGACGGCGCTGGGCGGTCTGGCCGCCACGCCCACAGGACGCGCTATCAAAAAACGGATGCATAAGCCCCAATAATCAGCCCTCATTTTACCTGTATTCATCGTTCAAATCTGACGACGAGGCATAATGCCGGAAAGGAGCATTCTATGCTGCTATTTCACTCCATCCGTGCTCTGTCCAGCTTCTGGGAGTTTGGCGAAATGGTATTTCTGATCCCTGCCGCGCTGGTGATAGCGCTGCTGTTACAGGCCGTGATCTTCCGGAACCAAAGGCGTCCGTGGTTGCCCATCGCCGTGATCGGCGGACTGCTGGTACTGTGCGATGTTACGGCTTCTCTCATCATTCTCAAGCTGGAGCGGGCCGCTCTGGGCGTCGCGTTTCTGGGCATGGCGGTGGAAGCGTTTCTGCTGGCAGTCATTATCGGCCTTGCCATCGGGCTGCTGGTCAGTCTGCCGATGAAGAAAAAGGCGGCGTAAAAATCTTATTACCATAAAAAATATCCGGTGCTTTCGCACCGGATATTTTTATGGACTTTACGGAAAAACTCAGTTCTCGCTGCGGCGCTTGTAGGACTCGTACTTAGTCTTGGCGTCCTCCTCCGCCTCGGCAAACAGGGTCTTAGCGTTTTCGGGGAAGCTCAGCTCCAGAGAAGCGTAACGTACCTCGCCCTTCATGAAGTCGTACAGCGGCATGGTAGGCTCCTTGGAATCCAGGGTGAACTTCTTGGTGCTGGGATCGTAACGGTACAGGTTCCAGTAACCGGAAGCGACGGCGTCCTTCATCTCCTGCTGGACATTGTTCATACCCTTCTTGATGCCGTGGTTGATGCAGGGCGCGTAGCAGATCACCAGAGACGGGCCCTTGTGGGCTTCGGCTTCCTTGATGGCCTTGATGAGCTGGTTGGGGTTGGCGCCCATGGAGCACTGGGCCACATAGACGTTGTCGTAGGTCATCATCAGCATGCCAAGGTCTTTCTTCTTGGTCTTCTTACCGCTGGCCTGGAACTGGGCCACAGCGCCCACGGGGGTGGCCTTGGAGGACTGTCCGCCGGTGTTGGAGTACACCTCGGTATCCACCAGCAGCACGTTCACATCCTCGCCCATGGCGAAAACGTGATCCAGACCGCCGTAGCCGATATCGTAGGCCCAGCCGTCGCCGCCGTACATCCACATGGTCTTCTTGGACAGATCCTTCTTGCGCTTCAGGATCTCGTCCACCAGCTTCTGCTCGTCGGCGGAGAACTTGCTGTTCTCCAGCACGGCAACCAGAGCGGCGGTGGCGGGGGTGGAAGCATCCAGATTGTCGTAGGTCTCCAGATACTTGGCGATGGCGGCCTTAACAGCCTCGTCCTTGGTAAGGGCATCCAGCTCCTTCACATAGCCGGTAACGCAGTCGCGCAGCTGCTTGACAGCCAGACACATACCATAGGAGAATTCGGCATTGTTCTCGAACAGGGAGTTACTCCAAGCAACACCCTTGCCCTCCTGGTTCTTGCAGTAGGGAACGCAGGGCATTGCCGCGCCCCATGCCTGGGTGCAGCCGGTGGCGTTGGCCAGATACATCTTGTCGCCGAACAGCTGGGTCAGCAGCTTGATATAGGGCGTCTCGCCGCAGCCGGCGCAAGCGCCGTTAAACTCCACCAGAGGCTGCTTGAACTGGCTGCCCTTCAGGCTGAACTTATCCACCTTGTCACCCTTGATGGGCAGGTTGAACAGGTACTCCCAGTTAGTCTGATCCAGAGACACCTCGTGAGTGGGAACCATCTTCAGCGCCTTGCCGCTCTTGGGGCAGGAGGAAACGCAGCTGCCGCAGCTGGTGCAGTCCAGCGTGGACACGCCCATGGCGTACTTCATACCGGCCAGCTGCGGGCCCTTGGCATCCACCATCACCAGCCCCTCGGGGGCATTGGCGGCTTCGGCCTCGTCCAGCAGGAAGGGACGGATGACGGCGTGGGGGCAGACGAAGGAGCACATGTTGCACTGCAGGCACTCAGTAGCGTCCCACACAGGCAGATGGGTGGCGATGCCGCGCTTCTCATAGCGGGAGGTGCCCAGCGGCATGGTGCCGTCCTCCATGCCCTTGAAGGCGGAGACAGGCAGGTTATCGCCCTTCTGTGCGTTAATGGGCACCAGAATGTTCTTGATGACGTAGGGCAGATTATCGGCAGCGGGCTTGATGGCGGCGCCGGACAGGTTCTTCCACTCGGGCTTCACCTTGACCTCCACCAGCGAGTTGATACCGGCGTCCACGGCGGCGATGTTCATGTTGACGATCTTCTCGCCCTTCAGGCCGTAGGTCTTCTTGACGGCGGCCTTCATGTGCTCCACGGCATCCTCAACGGGGATGACGTTGGCCAGCTTGAAGAAAGCGGCCTGCAGCACCATGTTGGAGCGATTGCCCAGACCCAGCGCCTGAGACTCCTTGTTGGCGTCAATGATGTAGAACTTGATATCATTCTCGGCAATGTACTTCAGGATATCGCCGGGGATGTGCTGCTCCAACTCGCTCTCCGTCCACTCGCAGTTCAGCAGAAAGCTGCCGTGGGGCTTCAGCTCGGAGATAATGTCGTACTTGGTCAGATACGTCTGGTTGTGGCAGGCGATGAAGTCCGCGTTGGAGACATAGTAGGTAGAGCTGATGGGGTGCTTGCCGAAGCGCAGGTGGCTCTTGGTGATACCGAAGGACTTCTTGGTATCATACTCGAAGTACGCCTGGCAGTACATGTCGGTGGTCTCGCCGATGATCTTGATGGAGTTCTTGTTGGCGCCCACGGTACCGTCGGAGCCCAGACCCCAGAACTTGCAGGCGATGGTGCCTTCCGGCTCGGTCAGCAGCGGTGCGCCGATGGGAAGGGACAGGTGGGTCACATCGTCCTCGATACCGATGGTGAAGTGGTTCTTCGGCTCCTCCAGCGTCAGGTTGTCGAACACGGCCTTGATCTGGGCGGGAGTGGTGTCCTTGGAGGACAGGCCGTAACGGCCGGCGTAGATCAGAGGACGGTTGGCGTCGTTGATGTAGGCGGCGCAGATATCCTCATACAGAGGCTCACCGATGGAACCGGCTTCCTTCACGCGGTCCAGAACAGCGATCTTCTTCACCGTCTTGGGCATGGCGGAGAGCAGATGCTTGGCGGAGAAGGGACGGAACAGGTGTACCTGCAGGAAGCCCACCTTCTCGCCCTTGGCGTTCAGGTAGTTGACGACCTCCTGTGCGCAGCCGGACACGGAGCCCATGGCCACAATGACGCGCTCGGCGTCGGGTGCGCCGTAGTAGTTGAACAGGTGGTACTCGCGGCCGGTCAGCTTGCTGATCTGGGCCATGTAGTCCTCCACCACGTCGGGCAGGTTGGCGTAGTCGGTATTGTTGGACTCGCGCAGCTGGAAGTAGATGTCGGGGTTATCCACCAGAGAGCGCATGCGGGGATCCTCAGGATTCAGGGCGTTGGCACGGAACTTGGCCAAGGCCTCATAGTCCACCAGCTTGGCGTACTCGTCGTAATCCAGCACGTCGATCTTCTGGATCTCGTGGCTGGTACGGAAGCCGTCAAAGAAGTGCAGGAAGGGGATGCGGGCCTTGATGGCGCTCAGGTGGGCCACGGCGGCCAGATCGGCGGCCTGCTGGACGCTGCCGCTGCTCAGCAGGGCAAAGCCCGTCTGGCGGCAGTTCATCACGTCGGAGTGATCGCCGAAGATGGAGAACGCGTGGGTACCCACGGTACGGGACGCCACATGCAGCACGCCGGGCAGACGCTCGCCGGAGATACGGTGCATGGTGGGGATCATCAGCATCAGACCCTGGGAAGCGGTGAAGCTGGTGGCCAGGGCACCGGCCTCCAGTGCGCCGTGGCAGGCACCGCAGGCACCGGCCTCGGACTGCATCTCCACCAGACGGACGGTCTGGCCGAAGATGTTCTTCTTACCCTTGGCCGACCACTCGTCGGCATGCTCCGCCATGGGGCTGGACGGGGTGATGGGGTAGATGGCAGCAACTTCTGAGAAGGCATATGCCACATATGCCGCCGCTTCGTTACCGTCGCAGATCTTCATGAGCTTACTCATTTCTCTTTTTTCCTCCTCTTTATTCCGGTGGTTTCTGCTGAGGAAACAGCGAAAGCACACAGATATACAATTTACATGGTAACACTTTTCAGGGGAAAGTCAATTCAGGTGGCCGGATTTCTGCATTTTCCCCGATGTGGGGTAAATTTTTTTGTGAAAAACGTCAAATCACCACAGGCTTACCATCAAAAGCAAGCCGCCCGTTCTTTACGGTCACGCTGCCTCCCAGACGGTTGGGATAGTCGCCGTCCGGCAGCTCTACCGCCACATCGGCCGCGCCCTGTCCGCACAGGTCGAATACGCCCAGCGCCTTGCCCTCCGGGCCCTCGTAATGTCCCAGCAGCAGGCCGTTTCTCTCCTCCAGCCAATAGCCGCCGGTGATGGGCAGCGTCTGCTTCAGCTCCTTCAGCTTTCGCAGATAGAGCTGCATGTCCCGCTGCATGTCGCCATAGTTGCTCTGATTTTCAAAGAAGTCCACCCGTTCCTTGGGGGCGTATTCCATGCCGCTGTAGAGCATCACAGTGCCCCGCTGGAAGTAGAGGAACGCCACCCAGTTGTCCAGCTGGGTATCGTCCCTCATCCAGCTGGCGGCACGGGGTGTGTCGTGATTTTCCAGATACCGGGCTTTGACGTAGCTGCCGGGATAGGTCAGCTCCTGATAGGTCAGGATATCCGCGTACTCCCGCAGACTCACCTTTCCGGTCAGCACGCCCTCATAGAAGGGCCAAACGTCGTAATCATAGGTAAGGTCGAACACGGACTGCACCTCGGTATCCGTGGCGCAGTAAGCGCCCATCCTCCGCATGGCCAAAACATGAGCGCCGTGAACGCTCTCCGCCAGCCAGATACAGCCGGGACGGACGGTCTCCACCTCGTCACGGGCCTGCCGCCAGAACTCCACCGGCACAGCGCTGGCTACATCACAGCGGAAGCCATCCACGATGGCAGCCCACTGCTTCAGCGTATCGATCTGATAGCGCCACAGGTCGCGGTTGCTGTAATCCAGATCCACAATATCCCACCAGTCGGCCACCTTGCGGGTGGGTCTTCCCTGCTCGTCCCGCAAAAAGAACTCCGGGTGCGTCTCCGCCAGCACGGAGTCCGGCGAGGTATGGTTATACACTACGTCGATGATGCACTTCATGCCCCGGTCGTGGATGGCGTCCACCAGATGGCACAGGTCGTCCACGGTGCCCATGTCGGGGTTCACCGCCCGGTAATCCCGGATGGCGTAGGGGCTGCCCATGGTGCCCTTGCGGCCCTCCTCACCAATGGGATGGATGGGCATCAGCCACAGGATATCCGCACCCAGCGCTTTCAGGCGGTCGAGATCGCCCTCCAGCGCACGGAACGTGCCCTCCTTGGTGTGTCCTCGAACAAACACGCTGTAGATCACCTGCCGCCGCAGGGAGAGATCGGTGTTAACTGCCATGCGAAAGCCCTCCTTTTTGAATATTATTGCAGCATCGAGAGGAACTCGTCCTCCGTCAGCACGGGGATATTCAATTCCTGCGCCTTGCGCAGCTTGCTTCCGGCGTTCTCACCGGCCACCACATAGGTGGTTTTCTTACTGACCGAGCCGCTGGCCTTACCGCCCCGCTGCTCGATCATGGCGGCGGCCTCGTCTCGGGTAAATTTCTCCAGCGTACCGGTCAGCACGAAGGTCTGTCCGGCAAAGCGGTCGTCCACCTTCTCCTGATGGCTGGTCATGTTGACGCCTGCCTCACGAAGCCGGGCAAGCAAGTCCTGCGACTGAGGGCTCTCCAGCCACTGGCGGATATACCGGGCGGTGATGGGGCCCACGTCGTCGATGGCGGTCAACTCCTCCTCCGACGCGGCGGACAGCGCATCGAAGCTGCCGAAGTGGGCGGCCAGCACCTTGGCGGCCTTGTCGCCCACCTGACGGATGCCCAGCGCGCTGAGAAGCCGCCACAGGTCGTTTTCCTTGCTCTTTTCGATGGCGGCCACGGCGTTGGCGGCGGATTTCTCGCCCATGCGGTCAAGCTGGGCAATATCCTGCACCTGCAAGCGGTACAGGTCGGCGGCGGTTTTCACAAGGCCGCTTTCCACCAGCGACTGGATCACCGCCGGGCCCACGCCGTCAATGTCCATAGCATTCCGACTGGTAAAATGGGTCAGGTTCCGCAGCAGCTGGGCGGGACACTCCGCGCCGGTGCAGCGGATGGCCACACCGTCCTCGTCCCGGCTCACCGGTGCGCCGCATACGGGACACACCGCCGGCAGATAGTAGGGCACAGCGCCGGAGGGACGCTTGTCCTTTACCACCTCCACGATCTCCGGGATGATTTCCCCCGCCTTCTGGACGATGACGGTATCGCCGATGCGGATATCCTTAGACGTGATGAAATCCTGATTGTGCAGCGTGGCGTAGGTAACGGTGGTGCCCGCCAGACGCACCGGCTCCAGCACCGCCTTGGGGGTCAGCACGCCGGTGCGGCCCACCTGCACCACGATATTCTTCAATACCGAGGGCTTCTGCTCCGGCGGATACTTGTAGGCCACCGCCCAGCGGGGACACTTGGCGGTGCTGCCCAGCACCTCACGCTCCGGCAGGCTGTCCAGCTTGATGACCGCGCCGTCGATGTCAAAGGGGAACGCCATACGCTCGTCCCCCAGACGGGCGATCTCGGTGATAATGTCCTCCGCCTTGGCCAAAGGCTTGTGGGGGATCACCTTGAAGTGCTGGCTTGCCAGATAGTCCAGCGTCTCGGTATGGCTGGTAAACTCCCGTCCCTTGGCCAGCTGCAAATTGAAGATGGCGATATCCAGCCGCCGCTGGGCGGCGATCTTGGGATCCAACTGCCGCAGAGAGCCCGCAGCGGCGTTGCGGGGATTGGCCATCAGGGGCTTGCCCTCGATCTCCCGTCGGGCGTTGATCTCCTCGAACACGCTGCGGGCCATATAGACCTCGCCCCGGACAATGAGATGGGGCAGCTTCTCCGGCAGCGTCATGGGGATGGAGCGGATGGTGCGCAGGTTCTCTGTCACGTCCTCCCCCACTCTGCCGTCGCCGCGGGTCGCGCCACGGACGAACACACCGTCCCGGTACTCCAGCGCCACGGACAGGCCGTCCACCTTGGGCTCCACGCTGTACAGGGCGTCAGGCAGGTCGGCGGCTAACTTATCCAGAAAGTCCTGCACCTCGCCGCTGTCAAATACATCCTGCAAGCTCTCCAGCGGTACCTCGTGCCGCACCTCCTCAAACTGGCTCAGCAGCTTGCCGCCCACCCGCTGGGTGGGGGAATCGGGAGTGATCTCCTCCGGATGCTCCTTCTCCAAGTCCTCCAGCTTCCGCAGCAGATGGTCGTACTCATAGTCCGACATGGTGGGCGCGTCCAGCACGTAGTAGAGGTAGCCGTTGGCGTTCAGCGTCTCACGCAGCTGCTTCATTTCTTCACGATAGTCCATACTCCATCCTCATTTATCCGTTGTTCATGATATAGTCCTCGGCATACTGTCCGATCTCGTCAGGCATGGTGCTGAAATAGGTGTAGGTATCCGGCACGCCGCCCACGATCACCGTCTCCGCCACGGCGATCTCGTTGGACACCCTGGTGGAGGTTTTCATTCCCGGCAGGAGGATGCTCATATACACATCCACGTCCAGAAAGATCTGGTGCCGGGTCTGGTTGATGCCTGCGGCGGTGAACTGGTTGCGGAACGCGGCGCTGGCGCTGCCCACCGCCTGCATCCGCACAAAGAGACTGGGGCCGCGCCCCGCCAGCAGCGCCGAGCCGGTCAGCGTCCCCAGCGGGATCTCCAGCTCACTGGTGGCCACCTCTGACAGCCGGTGCAGTATTTCATCGGTGATCTGGCCTTGCATGCGGTTCACCTCTGCTACGTTGCTGCGCAGCGCGGTGATATGGCCCGTTTCATCCTTCTCAAAAATCACGAAATTCTGATAGTCAATGTCGCCGTTTTCCACCGCCTCATTGACGGCGGCGGACACGATGCGGTTCACCAGATTGGACACTCTTGCGGTGGCCATGCTGGTCATCACCGGCTTCAGATGCCACAGCAGCGACACCGCGGCTGCCAGCAACGCCAGCACCAGCAGCGTCAGCCATATTCCCACCCGCTGGCGGCCTGTCAGGCGCAGATAGCGCAAGCGCTCCACAGCACACGCCCCCTTTCATGGAAGCGTATGCCGGGGCGGCTTATCCTTATTCCTGCCAGCCGTTGACGATGGCCTTGAAGGTCTTTCCCCGCTCGGCAAAGTTCTTGAACTGGTCAAAGGCGGCACAGGCAGGCGACAGCGTTACCACATCGCCGGGTACGGCCCTGTCCCGGGCGGTCTCCACCGCTTTCTGGAAGGGCGTGACCTCCACGATCTCCGGATGGCCGGGCTGATAGCCCTCGGCATTCTCCACGGCGGTTCTGATCTTGGCGGCGGTAGCGCCGCACAGCACCAGCAGCTTCACGTGTTCCACGATCTCGCCGCCCAGCGCGTCGAAGGGGATGTGCTTATCATAGCCGCCGGCGATGAGGATCACCTTTTCCGGGAAGGAGCGCAGTCCCGCCGTGGTGCGGCTGGGGCTGGAAGCGATGGAGTCGTTATAGTACCGCACGCCCCGGTAGGTACGCACCAGCTCGATGCGGTGCTCCACACCGCCGAATTCACGGGCGAAGTCCCGGATGGTCTCATCCGGCACATGACCGTCCACAGCGGCGATGGCCGCCATGTAGTTCTCCACATTGTGAACGCCCGGCAGCTTGATATCGCCGGTGGTCATCACAGTGCGTTCTCCCCTGCCGTCACGGCAGACGATGGCGTCGCCCCGCAGGAACACGCCCTTTTCCGGCTCCGCCTGACGGCTGAAATACACCGCCCGGTCGGGAACGCTCTCGCCCTGACGGCGGGTAATGTCGTTATCGAAATTGAAGATGGCCTTATCGCCCGGCTTCTGGTGGCGGAAGATATTCTCCTTGGCGGCCACGTACTCCGCCATGTCCTTGTGAACGTCCAGATGGTTGGGCGCCAGATTGGTCATAACGGCGATATGGGGACTGCACGGCATGGTCATCAGCTGGAAGCTGGACAGCTCCAGCACCGCGTAATCGGTGGGCTGCATCTCCCCCGCCTCACACAGCAGAGGATGGCCGATGTTGCCGCCCACATGGACGGTGCGCCCCGCCTTCTTCAAAAGCTCCGCGATGATGGTAGTGGTCGTGGTCTTTCCGTCGCTGCCGGTCACGGCGATGATGGGACAGGGGCAGACCTGAAAGAACACCTCCATCTCGGAGGTCAGCACACTGCCGCCAGCCACAGCCTTTGCCAGCTGGGGCACATCGGGCCGCAGACCCGGCGTGCGGAAAATGATATCCTGATCCAGTCCCTCCAGATAGTCCAAGCCAAGCTGCAAACGTGCGCCGCCCTGCTCCAGCTCACCGGCCAGCTCGCCCAGCTGCTCCCGCGTCCGCTTGTCGCAGGCGGTCACGGCGATGCCCTCACGCAGCAGCAGGCGGATCAGCGGCGTATTGCTGACACCGATGCCCACCACCGCCACGGTCTTTCCGTGGATGGAATCCAGATACTCCTGTAATGTCATGGGATGACCTCCCCTATTCTCAAATTAAAATCACTATATTATACCGCACCCGGCAGCCGGATTCAATCAAAATGAGGAAAAAACATCCCCTTATGGCAAACGCCCCTGAAACACGGAGTTTCAAGAGGCGTCTGCCACATATAGGAAGGTAGGTATGGGTTACTTGACACCAAACAGCAGATCGCTGTAGGTGGGGAACGGCCAGTACTGAGACGCCGTGCAGGTCTCCGCTTCGTCGCAGGGAGCCCGCAGCGCCGCCATCTTGGGAATGACCGTATCACGGATGGCACAGGCGGCCTCGGTCACGTCGTCGATCTTATGATAGCCGTCCAGCGCGGCTTCCAACTCCCCGGCAGCAGTGTCGATCTGGTCGGCAAGACCGGACAGCTTCTCGATCAGCCCCGTCTCGTACTTTCCGCTCAGCGTGGGGACAACAGCCTTCTTGGCGGCAAGCCCCTCTGCCAGCTTGGCGGTATAGTCCTCCACAGCAGGCAGGATCTCCTTGCGGGCCATGTCCACCATGGTCTGTGCTTCGATGTTGACGGTCTTGCGGTAGTTATCCAGCATGATCTCGCAGCGGGAGCGGATCTCCGCCTCGGACATGACCTTCAGCGAGGTCAGCATGTCCACGTTCTTCTGCTCCAGAATACAGGGCAGCGCGTCGGGGGTGGTCTTCAGGTTCAGCAGGCCCCGCTCCTCGGTGGCCTCCTTGATCCACGCGTCGTCATAGCCGTTGCCATTGAAGATAATCCGCTTGTGGGCCTTGATGGTCTTTTGGATCAGGTCATGGAGGGTGGACTCAAAGTCGTCGGCCTTTTCCAGTACGTCGGCGTACTGCTTCAGCGACTCCGCCACGGCGGCGTTCAGCATAATGTTGGTGCAGGCAATAGAGTTGGAGGAGCCCAGCATACGGAACTCGAACTTATTGCCGGTAAAGGCGAAGGGAGAAGTACGGTTGCGGTCGGTGGTGTCGCGAATGAACTTGGGCAGCACGTGGACGCCCAGCTTCATGACCCGCTTTTCCGTACCGCTATAGGGCTCGTCCTTCTCGATAGCGTCCAGAATGGCCGTCAGCTCGTCGCCCAGGAAGATGGACACCACAGCAGGAGGGGCCTCGTTGGCGCCCAGACGGTGGTCGTTTCCGGCGGTAGCCACCGACAGCCGCAGCAGATCCTGATAGTCGTCCACCGCCTGAATAACGGCGCACAGGAACAGCAGGAACTGAGCGTTCTGATAGGGCGTCTCGCCGGGGGTCAGCAGGTTCACGCCGGTATCGGTGGCCATGGACCAGTTGTTGTGCTTGCCGGAGCCGTTGACGCCCTCAAAGGGCTTCTCATGCAGCAGGCACACCAGACCGTGGCGGGCGGCCACCTTCTGCATGATCTCCATGGTCAGCTGGTTATGGTCGGTGGCCACGTTGGTGGTGGTATAAATAGGAGCCAGCTCATGCTGGGCAGGCGCCACCTCATTGTGCTCGGTCTTGGCCAGAATGCCCAGCTTCCACAGCTCCTCGTTCAGATCGGCCATGTATTCCGCCACACGGGGCTTGATGGCGCCGAAATAGTGGTCATCCATCTCCTGACCCTTGGGGGGCTTGGCGCCGAACAGGGTGCGGCCACAGAAGATCAGATCCTTCCGCTTGTCGAACATCTCCCGATCCACCAGGAAATACTCCTGCTCCGGGCCAACGGAGGTTCGGACGCACTTCACATCCTCGTTGCCGAACAGGTGCAGCACCCGCAGGGCCTGCTTGTTCAGCGCCTGCATGGAACGCAGCAGCGGTGTCTTTTTATCCAGCGCCTCGCCGCCGTAGGAGCAGAACGCCGTGGGGATACACAGGGCCTTGTCCTTGATAAAAGCGTAGGACGTGGGATCCCACGCGGTATAACCGCGTGCCTCGAACGTGGCCCGCAGACCGCCGGAGGGGAAGCTGGAAGCGTCCGGCTCGCCCTGGATCAGCTCCTTGCCGGAGAACTCCATGATGACACCGCCGTCGGGAGACGGGGCGATAAAGCTATCGTGCTTTTCGGCGGTGATACCGGTCAGAGGCTGGAACCAATGGGTAAAGTGGGTAGCGCCGTGCTCTACGGCCCAATCCTTCATGGCGTCTGCCACAGCGTTGGCCACTTCATTATTCAGGCTGCCGCCCTCATCGATGGTCTTCTTCAGCGAGGTATACACCTCGTAGGGCAGCCGCGCTTTCATCACGCGGTCGTCAAACACCAGACTGCCAAAATATTCCGGAACTGTGCGCATTACGATCCACTCCTTTTCTGATAAATAAATGAAAAAGGCGTCAAGGAGAACACTCTCCAAGACGCCTTTGCCTTCGATGGGGGTCATTATATGCGCTCTGCACAGATTTGTCAATGGTGGATTTCCACAACTTTTGCCGTTTCGTCGGTTGACTTTATGATGCCGCCGTGCTATAATCCTCCTTCAAGATGAGCAAAGGCGTTCATCCACACGGGACATCTGTCCCAAGTGGATGAACGCCTTTTTGTTTTTCTACCTTGTGCTTCTGCAGAAAGGATGACCATTATGAAGCTGGAAGGCGAAGTCCGCATCCCCTCCGGATGCGCCATTTCCGCCGTCATCTCCCGCGAGGGAAAACGGATGACCGGCGAATCCATTATCCACAGCATGATCCCCATGCATGACCGTTCCAACGGTCTGGGCGGCGGCTTTGCCGCCTACGGCATCTACCCGGAGTACCGGGAGCTTTACGCATTTCACATCTTTTTCGACGACAACACCACCCGCCGGGAGTGCGAATCCATTCTGAAGGAGGGCTTCGAGATCGTGCAGGCGGAGACCATCCCCATCCGCATCATCCCGGAGATCACCGACGTGCCCCTGATCTGGCGGTACTTCGTATCGCCGCTGCATTCGGTGCTGGCCCGGCTTCAGCTGGATGAAAAGGAGTTCGTGGCCCGCACCGTCATGGAACTGAACACCAAGCTCAAGGGCGCGTATGTGTTCTCCAGCGGCAAGAATATGGGTGCCTTCAAGGCGGTGGGCTACCCGGAGGATGTGGGCCGCTTCTACCGGCTGGAGGAATACGAGGCCTACAGCTGGACGGCTCATGGCCGCTATCCCACCAATACCCCCGGCTGGTGGGGCGGCGCGCACCCCTTTGCTCTGTTGGATTACTCCATCGTTCACAACGGAGAAATTTCCTCCTATGACGCCAACCGCCGGTATATCGAGATGTTCGGCTATAAGTGTACGCTGCAAACCGATACCGAGGTCATCACCTATATCGCCGACTATCTGCTGCGGCGGCAGGGACTGACCCTTGAGGAGATGGCCTCGGTCATCGCCGCGCCGTTCTGGAGCACCATTCGGGGAAAGGCCGCTCCGACCGCCCGGCAGCTGACCTATCTGCGCACTATGTTTCCCAGTCTGCTGATCACCGGCCCCTTCTCTATCGTTCTGGGCTTCAACGGTGGGCTGATGGCTCTGAACGACCGGCTGAAGCTCCGCTCCATGGTGACGGCGGAAAAGGACGACAAGGTGTTCATCGCCAGCGAGGAGGCCGCCATCCGCACCATGGAGCCAAATGCCGAACACCTCTACGCCCCTATGGGCGGCGAGCCGTTCATTGTGAAAGTGAAAGAAGGTGCCTATTGATGTCCATCGACTACATCAGCCCGGAATTTGAGGTGATCCGCAATGACCCGCGCTGCACCCGCTGCCGCGTCTGTGAAAAGCAGTGCCCCAACGGCGTCCACACCTATGATCCGGAGCACGGTCTCATGCTCAGCGACGAGAGCAAATGCGTCAATTGCCAACGCTGCGTGTCCTTCTGCCCCACTCACGCCCTGAAGATCGTGAAAAACGACAACCAGCTGCGGCAAAACACCAACTGGCCCAGCGCCGCCATCAACGAGATCTATAAGCAGGCCGCTACCGGCGGCGTACTGCTCAGCTCTATGGGCAGTCCCAAGTCGCTGCCGGTGTACTGGGACAATATCCTTATCAACGCCTCTCAGGTGACCAATCCGCCTATCGACCCCTTGCGGGAGCCTATGGAGACGCGGGTATTTCTGGGCAAGAAGCCCGACGCCATCCGCCGGAACGGAGACGGCACTCTGTGTACCGACCTGCCGCCCCAGCTGGAGCTGTCGGTGCCTATTCTGTTCTCCGCCATGAGCTATGGCTCCATCAGCTACAACGCCCACAAAAGTCTGGCGCAGGCGGCGCAGCAGCTGGGCATCTATTACAACACCGGTGAAGGCGGGCTCCATGAAGATTTCTATTGCTACGGTGACAACACCATCGTGCAGGTGGCCTCCGGCCGGTTCGGCGTACAGGAAAAGTATCTCAATACCGGCGCCGCCATCGAGATCAAGATGGGGCAGGGCGCAAAGCCCGGCATCGGCGGCCATCTCCCCGGCGCCAAGATCACAGCTGATGTGTCCAAGACCCGCATGATCCCGGAGGGTGCCGACGCCATTTCCCCTGCGCCCCATCACGATATCTATTCCATTGAGGATCTGCGGCAGCTGGTCTACTCGCTGAAGGAGGCCACACAATACCGGAAGCCCGTCATCGTCAAGGTGGCGGCTGTCCATAACATTGCCGCCATCGCCAGCGGTATTGCCCGCAGCGGCGCGGATATCATCGCCATCGACGGCTTCCGGGGCGGCACGGGTGCCGCGCCCACCCGTATCCGGGACAATGTAGGCATCCCTATTGAGCTTGCACTGGCGGCGGTGGATCAGCGGCTTCGGGATGAAGGCATCCGCAACAGCGTATCCCTGATCGTAGGCGGCAGCATCCGCTCGGCGGCGGATGTGGTAAAGGCCATCGCCTTGGGGGCCGACGCCTGCTATATCGCCACGGCTGCCCTGCTGGCCATGGGCTGCCACCTGTGCCGCACCTGCCAGACCGGACGATGCAGCTGGGGCATTGCCACCCAGCGCCCCGATCTGGTAAAGCGTCTCGATCCCGACGAAGCCACCGCCCGTCTGGTGAATCTGGTCACCGCGTGGAAGCACGAGATCAAGGAAATGATGGGCGGTATGGGTATTAACTCCATCGAGGCCCTGCGGGGCAACCGGGTCATGCTACGGGGCGTGCATTTGACAGAAAAGGAGCTGGCGATTCTGGGAATTGCCCATGCGGGAGAATGAAATGGCTGCTATCACGATTTATTATGAAAAAATACATGGAAAAAAAGCAGGAGGTGTGGTACAATATGGACTTCATTGAAGCGGCTCCCCTATCCTTTTCCCAACTGAACGAAACGATCCGCAGCGCAGGGCCGGACTGCCGGGTCTGCGGCTGTCTGGGACAGCGATTCATTGCCGCCGGAATGAGCGGCAAGCGCATCATCATTGACGGCATCCCCGGCAATGCCCTTGGCGCGTACCTTAACGGAGCGGAGATCACCGTTAACGGCAACGCGCAGGACGCAGTGGGCGATACCATGAGCGCCGGGCGCATCGTTATCCATGGCAGTGCCGGAGACGCCGCAGGCTACGCCATGCGGGGCGGCGAGATCTATATCGAGGGAAACGCCGGCTACCGGGCCGGTATTCACATGAAAGCCTATCAGGAGCACAAGCCCGTGCTGGTCATCGGTGGCCGGGCAGGAAGCTTTCTGGGCGAATATCAGGCCGGCGGGCTGATCGTGGTGCTGTCGCTGCACACCGACGGACGCCCTGTGGTCGGTTACTTTCCCTGCACGGGAATGCACGGCGGCAAGATGGTCTTCCGGGGCGATGTGTCCAACATCCCCTTTCCCCCTCAGGTGACCTCCCGTCCCGCCACAGAGGAGGACATGGCGGAATTCGCCCCCTATGTGCGGGAATACTGCCGTCTGTTTCACCTTGACCCGGAGCAGCTGCTCCGTGACGCTTATACCGTTATCACTCCTGACAGCAAGAACCCCTATCAGCAAATGTACGTTGCAAACTGAGAAAGGCAGGCTCTCCCTATGAACTATTCCAAAGACGAGATCAAGCAGTACGTGGCAGAGGAGGATATCAAATTCATCCGTCTGGCCTTCTGCGACCTTTCCGGGCGGCAGAAGAATATCTCCATCCATCCCGACGAGCTTGACCGGGCGTTCACATACGGTATTGCCTTTGACGCCTCCGCCATTCCCGGCTTTGGTGACGAGGTGCATTCCGACCTGTTTCTGCGTCCGGATACCGCTACCCTCTCCCTGCTGCCCTGGCGGCCGGATCGCGGCCGGGTGGCCCGGATGTTCTGCGGCATCACCCGCCCTGACGGCACACCCTTTGAGGCCGATACCCGGCAGCTTCTGCGAAAGGCCGTGGCGGACGCGGAGAAAATGGGCGTCACCTTCGCCTTCGGCACGGAGATGGAGTTCTACCTGTTCCAGCGGGACGAGGCGGGCGAGCCTACCCGCATTCCCTACGACCGGGCGGGCTACATGGACATCGCGCCGGAGGACAAGGGTGAAAACGTGCGGCGGGAGATCTGCCTGACGCTGGAGCAGATGGGCATTCGTCCGGAATGCTCCCACCACGAACAGGGGCCGGGACAGAACGAGATCGACTTCCGCTATTCCGAGCCGCTGACGGCGGCGGACAACGCCGCCACCTTCCGCACGGTGGTGGACAGCGTGGCAGTGCGGAACGGTCTGGCGGCGGATTTCTCCCCCAAGCCGCTCAGCGGCCAGCCGGGCAACGGCATGCACATCAATATCTCCGCCAAAAGCGCCGACGGCGCGGACGTGATGCCCTCCCTCATTGCGGGCATTCTGGCTCACATCGCGGAGATGACCGTATTTCTCAATACGGTGGACGCCTCCTACCTTCGCTTCGGCGGCAGCAAAGCGCCCCGCTACATCTCCTGGTCCAGCGAAAACCGCTCCCAGCTGATCCGCATCCCCGCCGCGCAGGGAGAATACCGTCGGGCTGAGCTGCGCTCCCCCGATCCACTGTGCAACCCCTATCTGGCCTTTGCCCTGCTGATCTACGCGGGCCTTGACGGTATCCGGCGGCAGATGGAGCTGCCGAAGGCGGCGGATATCAACTTCTTCAGCGCGTCTGAGGAGGTCAAATCGGCGTTCAAGACCCTGCCCGCCACGCTGGCGCAGGCCAAAGCCGCCGCCGAGAGCAGCGCCTTCATCGCGGACATTCTGCCGCCGTCTATCATCGACTACTACACCAGATAATCTCACTTACAGGCGAAAGGAGGGATAGGTATGGAACTGGTTCAGCATGTTTACAGTGTGCTGGCGATCTCCACACGGGAAAAATTCTATACGTCCCTCCGTGGCCTGCTGCCGGAGGATCGGTACTCTCCCCTGTGCTGGGAGAGTGATGTGACCAGCGCGCGCCGCCTTTTGCTGGAGCGCACCTTTGACATTGTGGTCATCAGTACGCCGCTGCCGGATGAGTTCGGCACGAAGCTGGCCATGCACGTGGTGGACAGCAGCAGCGCCGGCGTGCTGCTGCTGGTGGGTGCCGAGCACTATCCGGATATCTCGGTGCGCCTGTCGCCTTACGGCATCCTGACGCTGCAAAAGCCCACTACCCCTCAGTTGATCCTGCAATCCCTGCAGCTGCTGTGCGGCACAAGGGAACGGCTGCGGAAAATGGAGCAGAAAACCGCCTCCATCGAGGAAAAAATGGCGGAGATACGGCTGGTGAACCGCGCCAAATGGCTGCTGATCGACCGCGAGGGAATGACGGAGCAGGACGCCCACCGCTTTATCGAAAAGCAAGCCATGGATCGCTGCGTCACCCGCCGGGCCGTCGCCGACCAGATCATCGCCCGCTATCAGCAGGGCTGATATTTGACAAATGGAACAATTTCTGCTATCATGCTCTCCAACCAAACGAAAAGGAGACACGATATGGAAAAGTTCATCCCCTATGAAAAGCTCTCCAAAAAGGAGAAGCGCAAGCGTGACGCCATGCTGCGGAACACCTGGGGCCCGCTGAACCCCGTGACACGCAAAAGCAAGAACCCCAAAGCATACGACCGCCAAAAGGCACGGAAGTGGATCGACGATCCACTGTCCGTGCCTTTTGCTGTTTCCCGGTAAAAAATCCTTGCGTCCTCCATTACCCAGTAGTACAATAGGGAAAAATCTTACCTATCGGGAGGTATTCTATGAAGCTTGCTCTTTGCCAGATCGCCATGAGCGACAATGAGAACGAAAATCTGGAGCGTCAGCTGTCCGCTCTGCGGCAGGCCGCCCTTCACGGCGCTGACCTGATCGTCTATCCGGAGCTGCAGCTCCACCGCTTCTTTCCCCAGTACGAGGGCCGCGACGTATCGGACAAGCTGCTGACTGCCGATCACCCCATCATCCGGCAATTTCAGGATGCCTGCCGGGAGAACCGCATCATGGCCGCCCCCAACTTTTATCTGCGCGAGCCCTCCGGCTGCTTCGATGCCACGCTGCTGATCGGCGGCGACGGTGCGCTGCTGGGTCGCCAGAAGATGGTGCATATCGCACAGGCGGCGCAGTTCTATGAGCAGGATTACTACACCCCCTCCGACGACGGCTTTCTGGTGTTCGACACGCCCCACGGGAAAATCGGCATTGTGGTGTGCTTTGACCGGCACTACCCCGAGAGCATCCGCACCGAGGCTTTGATGGGCGCCGACCTGATCCTGATCCCCACCGCCAACACGGAAAGCGAGCCCATGGAGATGTTCGACTGGGAGGTCAAGGTGCAGGCCTTCCAGAGCAGTGTGGCCGTGGCCATGTGCAACCGCACAGGTACGGAGGGTGACATGGTGTTCTCCGGCCGCTCTCTGGTGACGGATGCCAACGGCAATACCATCGCACAGGCAGGCAGCGGCGAGGAGCTGCTGTACGCCGATGTGGACATGGCCGCTTCCGCCCGTATCCGAAACGCCCGGCCCTACACCTCCCTCCGCCGCACGGCGCTGTACCGATGATTGCTGTTATCTAAAAAATTTATCAGTCTCCCTAACAAAAAGTCTTGTAAAATATCGACTCCTGCGTTAAGATAGGGATATACAGTGTTAAGATAACTGTATATCTGCAAAATTAATATAAGGAGAGACTCATCACAATGGAACGCATCTTTCACCTGAAGGAGAACGGCACCACCGTCAAGACGGAAATTCTTGCCGGTCTGACCACCTTCATGACCATGGCGTACATCATCGCCCTGAATCCCAACCTGCTGACAAATTTCGCCGTTGGCACCCCCCTCTGGAACGGCGTTTTTCTGGCCACCTGCATCGCCAGCGCCATCGGCACTGTGTGCATGGCTTTTCTGGCCAACAAGCCCTTTGTCATGGCGCCCGGCATGGGTCTGAACAGCTTCTTTGCGGTCATCGCCGGCAACGTGGCCGCCATGCTGAACACCGACTATACCAGTGCTTTTCAGGCGGTGCTGTGCATCATTCTGGTGGAAGGCATTGTGTTCCTGCTGCTGAGCGTGTTCAATATCCGCGACAAGATCGTGGACGCCATTCCTCTGGGCGTGCGGCTGGGCATCGGCCCCGCCATCGGCCTGATGCTGATGAACATCGGCCTTGGCTCCAACGTGGGCATTTACGCTGAGGGCAACGGCTACACCTCCCCCTTCTATGTGCTCCGTGACTTCTTCGGCGCCATGACCCCCAGCGTCATCAAGGATCATATGGGCGCGGAGTACAGCACCATGGTGCTGACCGTTATCACCATGTTCATCGGTCTGTTCGTCATTATCCTGCTGGCCAAGAAGGGCGTCAAGGCCGCCGTTCTGGTGGGCATGCTGGTGGCCTCCGTCATTTACTGGGCGGGCAGCTTTATCTTTCTGAAGGTGAATCCCTTCGCCTCTCTGGAGGGCGCATCCTTCCTGCCTCCCTTCCAGGATATGGTCAGCACCACCCTGTTCAAGTTTGACTTCTCCGACTTCTTCCGCATCGGCTGGTTCACCGCCATTAGCCTGATCATCACCTTCTGCATGATCGACATGTTCGACACCATCGGTACGCTGGTGGGCACCGCTTCCCGCGCCGGTATGACCGATAAGAACGGAAACATGCCCAAGATGAAGGAAGCTCTGCTGTCCGACGCCGTGGGCACTGTGGCAGGCGCCTGCTGCGGCACCTCCACCGTTACCACCTTCGTGGAGTCCGCCTCCGGCGTGGAGGCTGGCGGCCGCACCGGTCTGACCTCCCTGACCTCCGCGGTCATGTTCCTGGCCTGCATGTTCATCGCCCCTGTGGCGGCCATCATCCCCGCCGCCGCCACCTCCTCCGCCCTGATCTACGTGGGCATCCTGATGCTGCAGGGTCTGAAGAACGTGGACTTCGACGATCTGGATCAGGTGGTTCCCGTGTTCATCATGCTGCTGGCCATGCCCATTTCCGGCTCCATCGGCCATGGCATCGGTCTGGCCATGATCTCTTACACCGTTATCAAGGTGTTCTCCGGCAAGGCCAAGGACGTGTCCGCCCTGACCTATGTCATCACCGCCCTGTTCCTGGTGAAGTTCTTCGCCGTTGTGTAACGCACACGGAACACAATAATAAAAAATCCGTCCGGCGCATATGCGCCGGACG
>URKW01000004.1 GCA_900548615.1 uncultured Eubacteriales bacterium
GCCGGGCGCCCTCGCACAGCTGGCAGCGCAGGTGGAGCCGCTCATCCGCAGGCACACCGTCTGATAAAGGAGGAAAGCACCATGTACGAACTGACCCAGGTGGCCGGAAACAGCTACTATATCCAGAGCCCGGCCAAGATCGGCCTCGTGCGCCTGAACGACACAGACGTCTGCCTCATCGACAGCGGCAACGACAAGGAGGCTGGGCGCAAGGTGCGCCAGATCCTCGACGCCAACGGCTGGCACCTGACCGCCATCTACAACACCCATTCCAATGCCGACCACATCGGCGGCAACCGCTATTTGCAGGGTCAGACCAAGTGCAAAATTTACGCGCAGGGCATCGAGTGCGACATTACCCGGCATCCGGTGCTGGAGCCTGCATTCCTGTACGGCGGCTTTCCGCCCAAGGATCTGCGCCACAAATTTCTGATGGCGCAGGAGAGCGACGCCAAGGAGCTGACGCCCGGCGTGCTGCCGGAGGGCTTTGCACTGCTGCAATTGCCGGGGCACTTCTTCCACATGGTGGGCTTCCGCAGCCCGGACGATGTGGTGTATCTGGCGGACTGCCTGTCCAGCCGCGAGACGCTGGACAAGTACCAGATCGGCTTCGTCTACGATGTGGCCGCCTATCTGGACACGCTGGAAAAGGTGAAAACCATGCAGGCTGCCGCTTTCGTTCCCGCTCACGCCGAGGTGACGGAGGATATCGCCCCGCTGGCCCAGTACAACATCGATAAGGTGCTGGAGATCGCCGACCACATGGTGGAGTTGTGCGCCGAGCCTGTCATCTTCGAGGAGCTGCTGAAGAAGCTGTTTGATGACTACGGCCTGACCCTGACCTTTGAGCAGTACGTGCTGGTGGGCAGCACCGTGAAGTCGTATCTGGCGTGGCTGAAGGACACCGGACGGCTGACGGCGCTCTTTGAGGACAACCGCCTGCTGTGGAGGCGCGCATAAAGATATCTATCGCCGGATGACCGGAGATCACGACAGCTTCTGCTGCTTTATCCACACGTCCATCACCAGACTGTGGGGCAGCAGCTTTGTCAGCGCGGCCTGTCCCCGCGCCACAAAGCCGTACTTGCACACATCCTTGCCCCGTTTGGCGTCCCGCCACGTGCGGCGCACAATGTCATCAGGGTCATACATGGCTGCGTATTTCTTCACAATGGCTTCGCCGTCGGTCACGGCCCGGTCGAAGAACGCGGTTTTTGTCCAGAAGGGGCATACCGCCATGACGCCAACGCCCTGACGGCGCAGCTCACGGTTCAGCGCCCGGCTGAAGCTGAGGACGAAGGCCTTGGTGGCGCCGTAAACGTTGATGTAGGGGATGGGCTGGAAGGCCGCCACCGACGCGATATTGATGATCTGGCTGCCCCGGGGCATGTAGGGCGCTGTCAGCTGGCACATGGCCACCACCGCCTGACAGTTCAGGTCGGTCATGTTCAGGTTGACCTCCAGCGGCGTGTCCAGCACCGCACTGAACTTGCCGTAGCCGCTGCAATTCATCAGCAGCCCCACCTGTACCGGTTCCTCCGCCAGCGCCGCCTTGTAAATATTGAAGCTGGCGCGATCCGTCAGATCCATGGCCAGCACCTGAATCGGGAAAGGCACGGTGTCGCGCAGAGCCTCCAGCTTGTCCCACTGGCGGGCGATGACCCATACTTCGTCAAATGTGCCGAACTGGTCAATGGTTTCGGCGAAGCGCTTTCCCATACCGCTGGAAGCGCCGGTGATGACCGCGATTTTCTTCATAGGGCATCCATCCTTTCTTTGCTCCCATTATGCCATGTCCCGTGAGATTTGGCAAGGGACAAACCGCTTGACAGGCGGCGCGGCATTGCCTATAATACGAAAAAAAGCAGTCAGGAGGATTTCCCATGATCCGAAAAGGCATCGAACAGGATATCCCGCACATTGCGGCGATTTATGAGAATATCCACGACAATGAGGAGTGCGGCAAGTCCACCGTAGGTTGGATACGCGGCGTATACCCCACGGCGGATACGGCCCGTGCGGCGCTGGACGCCGACGACCTGTTCGTCATGGAGGAGGGCGGCGCGGTGGTAGCGGCGGCCCGCATCAACAGGATTCAGGTGCCGGTGTATGCCGATGTACCGTGGCGCTACCCCGATGTACCGGATGAGCAGGTGATGGTGCTGCACACACTGGTGGTAGAGCCCGCCTGTTCCGGAAAGGGCTACGGCACGAAATTTGTCGCGTTCTATGAGGACTATGCCCGTGAAAACGGCTGCCCCTACCTGCGGATGGACACCAACGCCCGCAATAAGGCGGCGCGGAAGCTGTACGCCGGTCTGGGCTATTGGGAGGCGGGCATCATGCCCTGCGTGTTCAATGGCATCCCCGACGTCCAGCTGGTCTGTCTGGAAAAGAAGCTATAATATAATGTACCGCCGGAGCCATTCACATGGCTCCGGCGGTTTTCTGCAAAAAATGGCAGCCTTCGCCATATTCTTAACACTCCATTAACGGCGTATGGGATTATAATATGCCATCAAAAAATATGCGCAGAAGGGCGGTAAGACCATGGATATTTGGAAAGAGCTTCAGGACGAGGGCATCGATACGGCGCTTTTGGATGAAATACGTCATTTCCGTAGCCAGTATCCCGCTGCGCCGGAGGCAGAGGCGCGCATTCCCGTGCCGCGCTTTCTGTACTACGGCAAGGAGATTTGGGAGAGCGCGGCGGCGGCGCTGCTGTGCGGCGAGCATCTGCTGCTGGCAGGCCCCAAGGCCACCGGCAAGAACGTGCTGGCGGAGAATCTTGCCGCCGTGTTCGGCCGTCCCAACTGGGATGTGTCCATGTATGTGAACGTGGACGCCGCGTCCCTGATCGGCGCGGACACCCTGAAGGACGGCAAGGTGGTGTTCCGGGAGGGCCCCATCTGCCAGTGCGCCCGTTTGGGCGGCTTCGGCGTGCTGGACGAGGTGAACATGGCGAAGAACGAGGCGCTGGCGGTGCTGCATGCCACGCTGGACTTCCGCCGCGTCATCGATGTTCCCGGCTATGAGCGCATCGAGCTTGACCCCGCCACCCGCTTCATCGGCACCATGAACTACGGCTACGCCGGAACACGTGAGTTGAACGAGGCGCTGGTGTCCCGCTTTGTAGTGCTGGACATGCCGGTGATCTCCGAGGATAACCTGCAAAAGCTGCTGCGGAGGGGCTTTCCGGAGCTGAGCACCAAGTGGGTGGAGCAGTTCTCCGCCCTGTTCCGCGACCTGCGGCAGAAGTGCGACAACGGCGAGATCTCCACCAAGGCCCTTGACCTGCGTGGCCTGCTGTCGTCGCTGCACCTGATCGAAAAGGGCATCACCTCTGGCGAGGCGCTGAAGCTGGGTATCATCAACAAGGCCTTCGATCCCTTCGAGCGGCAGCTGGTGGCGGACGCGGTGTGGAGCCGCATTCCACAGAACGCCGACCGGGCGAAGCTGTTTGGCAACTGATATGGACAGAGAAGATATCCAGAGCCGCCGTGCGGCCAATCAGGTGTGGAACGGCGCGGAAAACTATGACGTCCGTCCGGAGTTCCAGTCCTATGACAGCGATGGCGAGGCGCAGCTGTATTTCAATACCATCATCGGCCTTGTGTACCGGTATTACCAATTTGACCGCTTCAAGCCCCTGTTTCACACCTTTCAGCACCAGCCCAAGGGCGAGCTGTACAGCGACCTGTTCTGGCTGGGATTGGAGGGCGCGGCCTACCGCCGGGCGCTGCCGGATCGTCCCGTATTGCAGGAGCTGCGGCAGGACTATGCCCGCCGAGTGGTGAAAGAAGCGCATGCCGCCGATCCGCAAAGCGCGGAGAGCCTGCACGCGGCGTGGTTCCGGCGGGCGCTGGGCCAGCCGGAGCAGGAGGACGCCTGGCAGAAGGGCGTGCTGGACGCCCTGACCTTCGATCCCACGTGGGACGAGCAGCAGATCATGGATCGCATGGAAGCGCTGCTGTATCAGTACTTCCACCGGGCCCGCCGCAGCGTCACCGACCGTCAGTGGAGCATGTGGGTCGGCCGTTCTATCGGAAAGGGCAGACGCACCAGCCGCTTCGTGCAGCCCAACGCCCTGCGCCGTCTGGAGCAGTCCGGCGGCGGCCCCGACGAGGAGGAGACGGGGAAGAAGCGCCCGCATCCCTTATCGTTTTTGCAGGGAAGAACGCCGGAGCTGATCCTGCGGCGCTATGTGGAGGACTGTTTCGGCGTGTCCATGCTGACGCCGCCGGAGCTGGCACAGGTAGAGCGGGAGCTGTGCACCGGCGTGCATAAAAACTGCCGCCTGCACTTTACCAAAGGTGAGCCCGTCAAGCACGAGCTGAGCCGGGAGACCGCGTGGGATGTGGAGACATTCCGTCAGCAGCGGAAGAAAAACCGCGCCTACTATCAGGCTCATCTGGTGGAAAACAAACTCATCATCGCCCAACTGACACAAAAGCTGCAAAATACGATCCTGCTGCAAAGCGACGTATCCGTCAATCTGGCCCGTGCGGGGCAGCTTTATGCGCCGATTGCGTGGCGCAGCGCGGCGCTGGAGGAGGAAAAGGTGTTCGTCCAGCGGCAGCAGAGCGAGCTGGGCGACCTGACGGTGGATATTCTGCTGGACGGCTCCGCCTCCCAGAACCGGCAGCAGGAAAAGCTGTCCACACAGGCCTATCTGATCGCGGAAAGTCTGGAGCGCTGCCGCATTCCCGTGCGGGTGACGGAGTTCTGCTCCGTCAGCGGCTGCACGGTGCTGCGGATCCTGCGGGACTATGACCAGCGGGGCAGAAACGATGCCATCTTCGACTATGTGGCCGCCGGGTGGAACCGGGACGGGCTGGCCCTGCGGGCTATGGGGTGGCTGATGCGCCGCAGCCGCAGCGACCACCGGCTGCTCATCATCCTTTCCGACGCCAGTCCCAATGACGACCAGCGCATCCCCATCGGCGCGCTGCCGCTGGGCGGCTATGTGTACAGCGGCAAGCGCGGCATTCAGGATACCGCCACGGAAGCCGGTCTGCTGCGCCGTCAGGGCATCACGCCTGTATGCGTGTTTACCGGCAGCGACCTGGAGCTGGAGGGCGGCCGGAAGATCTACGGCAAGGCTCTGACACGCATCCCCACCATCGGATGGTTCGCCGACGCGGTCAGCAAGCTGATCCAGGGGCAGATACGCCAGCTATAGAGAGCCCAGCGGCACGGGAAGCACCGGCTTCCCGTGCCGCTGCTTCTCTGGGTGAAAAAATGTTGACATCCAAAGATCGATATAGTATACTATCTGCAATATTGAACAGCAATGAAGGGAAGCAGTAGGCGGTCAGCAGATGCCGAGAGAGAGCGCGGTCGGTGTAAGCGCTCGTGACGCCCCGCCAAAGTCGTCCCTGAGCTTTCGGCTGAACGTGCAGTAGGCCGCAACGGCTGCCCTCCGTTAGCGGGGCGCGGTGTGACAGCACCGCATGAGTGCGGGAACATTCCCGAATACAGGTGGTACCACGGACAATCGTTCGCCCTGTTTTGCTATGGCAAAACGGAGCGATTTTTTGTTGCCCTTTTTGCCAAATACGGAAAGGAGAACTCCCTATGCATAAGGAATTACCGAAAGTGTACGATCCGCGGGAGGTGGAGTCCAGCATCTACAAGATGTGGATGGATAACGACTGCTTCCGCGCCGATCCCAACCCCGACAAGAAGCCTTTTTCCATCGTCATGCCGCCTCCCAACGTCACCGGCCAGCTCCACATGGGCCACGCCATGGACTGCACGCTGCAGGACATTCTGATCCGCTATAAGCGCATGCAGGGCTACGAAGCCCTGTGGCTGCCCGGCAGCGACCACGCCGGCATCGCCACCCAGATCAAGGTGGAGGAGGAGCTGCGTAAGAGCGAAGGCCTGACCCGCCACGATCTGGGCCGCGAGAAGTTCCTGGAGCGCGTCTGGGCGTGGAAGGAGAAGTACGGCAGCCGCATCGTGGAGCAGCAGAAGAAGATGGGCGCATCCTGCGACTGGAGCCGTGACCGCTTCACCATGGACGAGGGCTGCTCCCGCGCCGTCCGCGAGACCTTCTGCGAGCTGTATGAAAAGGGCCTGATCTACAAGGGCAGCCGCATCATCAACTGGTGTCCCCACTGCCTGACCGCCCTGTCCGACGCCGAGGTGGAATACACCGAAAAGCCCGGCAATCTGTGGTACGTCCGCTATCCGCTGGCCGACGGCACCGGCGATATCATCATCGCCACCACCCGTCCCGAGACCATGATGGGCGATACCGGCGTGGCGGTGAACCCGGAGGACGAGAAGTTCAAGCACCTGATCGGCAAGAAGTGCATCCTGCCCATCATGAACCGGGAGATCCCCATCGTGGGCGACGAGTACTGCGAGATCGGCTTCGGCACCGGCGCGGTGAAGATGACGCCCGCCCACGACCCCAACGACTTCGAGGTGGGCCTGCGCCACAATCTGGAGGTCATCCGCTGCATCGCCGATGACGGCACCATCAACGAGAATGGCGGCCGCTATCAGGGCATGGATCGCTATGAGTGCCGCAAGGCCATCGTGGCCGATCTGGAGGCCGAGGGCTATCTGGTGAAAACCGAGCCCTACAGCCACAACGTGGGAACCTGCTACCGCTGCCATAACGACGTGGAGCCGCTGATTAGCGCCCAGTGGTTCGTGAAGATGGCGCCCTTGGCTAAGGAGGCCATCCGCGTGGTGGAGGACGGCACCGTCAAGTTCGTGCCCGAGCGCTTCACCAAGACCTATATCAACTGGATGGAGAACGTCCACGACTGGTGCATCTCCCGTCAGCTATGGTGGGGCCATCAGATCCCCGCGTGGTACTGCGATGAGTGCGGCCATATCAACGTCAGCCGTCAGGATCCCACCAAGTGCGAGAAGTGCGGCTGCACCCACCTGACCCGCGAGGAGGACGTGCTGGACACCTGGTTCAGCTCCGCCCTGTGGCCCTTCTCCACGCTGGGCTGGCCCGATCTGAACGCTCCCGACCTGAACTACTGGTATCCCACCTCCGTGCTGGTCACCGGCTACGATATCATCTTCTTCTGGGTGGCACGCATGATCTTCTCCGGCATGGAGCAGATGAAGAAGGAGCCCTTTAAGACTGTGCTGATCCACGGTCTGGTGCGCGATGACAAGGGCCGCAAGATGTCCAAGTCGCTGGGCAACGGCATCGACCCGCTGGAGATGGCGGAGAAGTACGGCGCCGACGCGCTGCGCTTCAACCTGATCACCGGCAACAGCCCCGGCAACGACATGCGCTTCTTCGTGGAAAAGTGCGAGGCAATGCGCAACTTTGCCAATAAGATCTGGAACGCCAGCCGCTTTGTGATGATGAACCTTACCATCGACAAGGTGGAGCTGCCGGAGAAGCTGGAGCTGGAGGACAAGTGGGTGCTCAGCAAGCTGAATACCCTGATTCGTGAGGTCACCGAGAACATGGATGCCTACGAACTGGGCGTGGCCTCCGCCAAGATCTACGACTTCATCTGGGACACCTATTGCGACTGGTATATCGAGCTGACCAAGACCCGCCTGAATGGCGAGGACGCCGCAGCCAAGCTGGCCGCCGAGAACGTGCTTTGCTATGTGCTGCTGCGTATCCTGGAACTGCTGCATCCCTTCATGCCGTTCCTGACGGAGGAGATCTGGCAGGCACTGCCCCACGAAGGCGATTTCCTGATCCGCGCTGCATGGCCCACCTATCAGGATGCGCTGCATTTCCCCCAGGCGGAGTCCGACATGGAGAATGTGAAGGACGCCATTACCGCTGTCCGTGCCCGCCGCGCCGAGATGAACGTGCCGCCCTCCAAGAAGGCGCAGCTGATCCTTGTGACCAAGCGGCCTGAGACCTACGAGGTGGGCAAGCACTTCATTACCCGCATGGCCTATGCCAGCGAGGTAACGGTCACCGCTCAGGCACCCGCTGATCTGAAGGGCATGGTCACCGTGGCGACCCACGACGCCAACATCTATCTGCCGCTGGCAGAGCTGGTGGACATTGCCGCCGAGCTGGAGCGCATCGCCAAGGAAAAGGCCAAGGCCGAGGACAACCTGAAGCGTATCGAGGCCAAGCTGGCCAACGAGTCCTTCACCTCCCGCGCCCCAGAGAACGTGGTCAACGCCGAGCGGGAAAAGGCCGAAAAGGCCCGTTCCCTCATCGCCAAGCTGGAGGAATCCGCCGCTGCCATGAAGCTGTAAGGCAGAGAATGCTTGCCAACCCATAAAATCAGCAAAAAGCTTGGATTTGCCGGTTTCATCGGCGGATTTCGTGTAAAAGCGCAAGTGAATTTTCGTATAATCACCGTAGAGAGTTTTCTCTGCGGTGATTATTTTTTTGCGCCGGAAGCGACAGGAGTACAGCGCATCGAAGCGGGTGCGTTCAGATCGGGACAAAGGAGCGTCAAAATGGAAGTAACGGCCACATGCCAGGACAGAATTCTGGAACTGTATTTGAAAGGAGAGCTGGACCATCACGGGGCGAAAGGCCTGCTGACGAAGCTGGAGCGGGAGATCGAAGCCTCGCTGCCGTCGGAGCTGGTGCTGGATTTCAGCGGCATCACGTTTATGGACAGTGCAGGTATCGCCGTGGCGCTGCGGGGATGGCAGCGTATGCGGGAGCTGGGCGGCTGTGTGGAGCTGCGGCATGTAGCGCCCCAGCCAAAAAAGGTGCTGGAAGCAGCCGGGTTGGGGCGAATGATGGCCATACGGTAGTCATAAACACAAAAACTGCGGCCTAAGCCGCAGAAAAGGACATATACGGAATGACAGGATGACACGAAACGGAGAGGAGCGTACATATGCAGCGCGTTGAAAATTATGTAACACTGGAATTCCTCAGCCGCAGCAGCAACGAGGGCTTTGCCCGAGTGGCGGCTGCCGGCTTTGCGGCACAGCTGGATCCCACACTGGACGAGCTGGGAGATATCAAGACCGCCGTCAGCGAAGCGGTCACCAACGCCATCGTCCACGGATATCCGGATCAGCTGGGCAAAATCGCGGTGAAGCTGAAGCTGCTTCCCAACAACACGTTGGAGATCACCGTCCGGGATTGGGGCGCGGGGATCGAGGATATCCAGCAGGCTCGGCAGCCACTGTTCACCACCGGCGGCGAGGAGCGCAGCGGCATGGGCTTTACCATTATGGAGAGCTTTATGGACAAGCTGACGATAAAATCTGTGCCGGGGCGAGGCACCACCGTCACCATGCGCAAGCGGATCTCGACCCGGATTAAACGATGAGTGAGATGTTTGCACTGCTGGAGCGGGCGCAGGAGGGCGACGACGAAGCCTGCCAGCAGGTATTGACGGAAAACAGCGGCCTGATCTGGTCTATCGTGAAACGGTACTACGGCTGCGGCGTGGAAACGGACGACCTGTACCAACTGGGCTGCATCGGATTCATCAAGGCAGTAAAGGGCTTTGACCTGAACTACGGCACACAGTTTTCCACCTATGCTGTGCCAAAAATATCGGGAGAGATCCGGCGGTTCCTGCGGGATGACGGCGCCATCAAGGTGGGGCGTACCATCCGGGAAAAAGGCCAGACCCTCTGGTCGGCGCGGGAGCGGTTGCGGCATCAGCTGGGCCGTGAGGCGCGGTTGTCGGAGCTGTCGGAGGCTACCGGCATATCGGTGGAGGAGATCGCCAGCATTGACCTTGCCACCATAGCGCCGGAATCCTTGCAGCAGGAGACGGCGGAGGGGCTGACACTGGAATCCACGCTGGGTACCGACGCGGAGGAAGAACGCCTTGTGGAGAGCATCGCCCTCCGGGAAGCCATCGACACCCTGCCGGAAAAGGAACGGATGACGATCCTGCTGCGGTTTTTCAAAGGTCTGACCCAGGAGCAGACGGCCCGGATCGTGGGGGTGTCGCAGGTGCAGATATCCCGGCTGGAGCACCGGGGACTGGAGAAGCTTCGGAAGCTGCTGGCAGATTGACGCCCTGCTGCCGAGCCTCGTAATCGTCCGGCAGAAACTCCGTCATGGTGCCGCGATAGCGCTTGGGCATGAAGGTGTTCTGGCACCGGGGATTATAGCGCTCCTTGATGGCGATGGTCTCATAAAACCGTTTCCACAGCCTGCGGAACTGCACCTCCTCCTCACCGGGCAGCGCTAAGTGCAGGCTGTCGACGGTGAGCAAGCGGGAATGATTTTTCGTATAGACCAGCAGCTCCTTGTGGGTGCGGTCGTAGATGAAGAAGGACTCATTGGCGTAGCGGTCGCAGAAGTGCCGCCGCAGCAGAGGAAGGACGCGATTTTTCGGCTCGATTTCCGCACCCAGTACGCCGCTGTAGTCTGAAAAGCGGACGAAGCCCCGCAGCTTTTCTAACTCGCCGCTCATGTGACGCAGCGCCTTGGCAACGGGATAATACACCGGATCGGCGGTGTTGTGGAGAAAATCACCGCCCTCGTCATAGAGCTTTTTGATCAGCGCGTACAGCCGCGTTTCCTTCTCCGGCAAGCAGGTGAGAAAGCCCCGCCGCACCACATCGGCCGCTGCCTTGGAGCGGCGGAGGATACTATGATATACCCGACTGGCGTGTTCCCGCTGCGTCACCACATAGCGAACATCATACAGCGACCAACATTCCTCATCGCCGGAAAAGGCGATGGGGAATTCTTTATTTACATAACTCTCAAATACGCAGCACAGAAAGCCCTCAAAAGTGCCGTCGTATTGAAGTACCACATCTCGCCAAGTCATACTCTGATTATCCAACTGCGTCGAACAGCGATAGCTGTTCCATTTCCCCGGAGGGGAGCGCGCCGCGCTCCACGGCCTTCAGCTGTTGCACGAGGGTGGCGGCGGAGAAACGAAGTCCCGGCGCGGCGCGGCCATCGCAAAGCAGGAAAAACTGCGCCCGCTTGAGCACCACCCCCAGCTTTTTCAGATCTTCAAATCGAAGGTGCGCCGTGCGGCGGGCGGAGACGATGCGCTTGGCGCTGGTGGGGCCGACGCCCGGCACACGCAGAAGCGTTTCGTAGTCCGCCCGCATGACCTCCACCGGAAACTGCTCCAGATGCATTACCGCCCAGCTGCACTTAGGATCCAGCTGTGGATCAAAATTCGGGTGCGCCTCGTCCAGCAGCTCGGAGGCCTGAAACCCATAGAACCGCAGCAGCCAGTCCGCCTGATAAAGCCGATGCTCCCGCAGCAGCGGCGGCTTGGTATCCAGAGAGGGAAGAAGGCTGTTTTCCACCACCGGAACATAGGCGGAATAGAACACCCGCTTGAGGCGGTATTTCTGATAGAGCGCTTCCGTCAAGCGCAGAATATGCCGGTCGTTGTCCTGCGTAGCGCCTACGATCAGCTGGGTGCTCTGTCCCGCCGGGGCAAAGCGGGGCGCGTGCTTGTACTTGACCAGCTCCTGCCGGCTCTCGAACGCCTTGTCCCGGATCAGTCCCATAGGGCGCAGGATCGCTTCCCGCGATTTGTCCGGCGCCAGCGTTTGCAATCCCTGCTGAGAGGGCAGCTCAATATTGACGCTCATGCGGTCGGCCAACAGTCCCAGCTGCTGCACCAGCTCCGGCGAGGTGCCGGGGATGGCCTTGGCGTGGATATAGCCGTTGAAGCCGTAGTCCTGCCGCAGAATGCGCAGGGCGCGGATCATCTGTTCGGTGGTATAATCGGCATTGCGCAGCACACCGGAGGAGAGAAACAGCCCTTCAATATAGTTCCGCCGATAAAAGCCGATGGTCAGCTCAGCCAACTCCCGGGGCGTGAATGCGGTGCGCTGCACGTCGTTGGAGCGCCGGTTGACGCAGTACTTGCAGTCATAGACGCAACAGTTGGTCATCAGCACCTTCAGCAGCGTAATGCACCGCCCGTCGGCGGAAAAGCTGTGACAGCACCCGGCGATGGAGGAGGACGTGTTGCCGATTTTCCCCGGCTGAAAGCTGCGCTTGACGCCGCTGGATGTGCAGGCGGCGTCATACTTGGCGGCGTCCGAGAGGATCGTCAGCTTCTCCAGAAGCTCCATGGTTCAGGCCGCAGTGCGGCGGCGCTGACTCCGCTGGGGACGCTCCAGCCGGTCGATCAGGTGCATCAGGTTCACAGAAGCGGACAGCGTGCCCAGAATCACGATCACATATCCCATAGCAGTCATAACGATTACCTCCGTTGGAATGTTTGTTCGATGCACATTATATATCGAACAAGAGTTTCTGTCAAGGGAAAATGGAACAAAAATTCTAAAATTTTGGGAAGATATTGACCTGAACAGGATTTTGTATTAAAATAAAGAATAATACCACAAGGGATAGGGGAACGTGCGCTATGACGGAACTGGAACAAAAGTTTATTCAGGCACGGCGAAAGGCCATTGCCGTGGAGTATGCCCATCTGAACGACATGCAGCAGCAGGGCGTGATGACCACAGAGGGGCCGCTGCTGCTGCTGGCCGGTGCCGGCAGCGGTAAGACCACGGTACTGATCCACCGGGTGGCCAATCTGCTGCGCTATGGCCGGGGCAGCGACACGGAGGAGATCCCTATCCCAATCTCGGAGGATATGGTGACCTTTCTGGAGGAGTACGCCGCCCATCCCACAGCGGATCAGCAGCCGTTGATGCAGTACCTGTGCGCGGTGGAGCCTGCCCACCCGTGGGAGGTGTTGGCCATCACCTTTACCAACAAGGCGGCCAACGAGCTGAAGGAGCGTCTGGAGCGGATGCTGGGAGAGGAGGCCCGTGACGTGTGGGCGTCCACCTTCCATTCTGCCTGCGTTCGTATTCTGCGGCGGGATATCGAGCAGATCGGCTATTCCCGTGATTTCACCATCTACGACACCGACGACAGCAAGCGGGTGTTGAAGGATTGCCTGAAGGAGCTGGAGCTGGACGAAAAGACCTTCCCCGTTCGGGAGATCCTGTCGGTTATTTCCCGTGCGAAAGATGAAATGCTGCTGCCGGAGGACTTCCGCGCCTACTGGGAGAAGAACAACGACTGGCGGAAAACCAGGATCGCGAAAGTATATTCCCTTTACACGAAAAAGCTCCGGGATGCCAACGCGCTGGACTTTGACGATATCATTCTGCTGACGGTGCAGCTGCTGCAAGGCCGCCCCGAGGTGCGGGAGTACTATCAGCGGAAGTTCCGCTACGTACTGGTGGACGAGTATCAGGACACCAACCACCTGCAATACCTGCTGACCAGTCTGCTGGCAGGCGGCTATCAGAACATCTGCGTGGTGGGCGACGACGACCAGAGCATCTACCGCTTCCGGGGCGCCAATATCGAGAACATCCTCAGCTTTGAGAAGCAGTATCGCGGCGTGCGTACCATCCGCTTGGAGCAGAACTACCGCTCCACTCAGAACATTCTGGATGCCGCCAACGCCGTGATCCGCCACAATCAGGGCCGCAAGGGCAAGACCCTGTGGACCCGCAACGGAGCGGGGGAGAAGGTGCTCATCAAGACCACCTTCAACGAGGGGGACGAGGCCAACTTCGTGGTAGGTCAGGTGATGATGAACTATAACCGCGGCATGAACTGGAAGGATCACGCGGTGCTGTACCGCATGAACGCCCAGTCCAACGCGCTGGAGTATGCCTTCAAGCGCAGCGGCGTGCCCTACAAGATCATTGGCGGCATGAAGTTCTTCGACCGGGCCGAGATCAAGGACATGCTGGCCTATCTGTGTGTCATCAATAACCCAACCGACGACCTGCGGGTGCGGCGCATCGTCAACGTGCCCTCCCGCAAGATCGGCGCGGCCACGGTGGACAAGGCCCAGATACTGGCAACGGCACAGGGCGTGCCCCTGTATGAGATTTTCCGCCACGCATCCAGCTATCCGGAACTGAAATCAGCGGCTGTAAAGCTGGAAAGCTTCACGGCGCTGATGGAGGAAATGCGGGCCAAGGTGGGGGAGATGCCCCTGCCGGAGTTTTATGAATTCGTCTGCAATCGCAGCGGCTATACCGCTATGCTGACGGAAAAGAACGACATGGAAAGCCGGGGACGGCTGGAGAACGTGCAGGAATTGACCTCCAGCATCCACGCCTTTCTGGACAACCAGCCGGACGATCCCAGCCTGTCGGGCTTTCTGGACGAGGTGGCGCTGTACACCGATCTGGACAGCGCCGAGGAGAGCGACAACTGCGTGGTGATGATGACCATGCACAGCGCCAAGGGCTTGGAATTCCCGGAGGTGTTCGTGGTGGGCATGGAGGATGGCCTGTTCCCCGGCAACCGCGCCATGGGCGACGAGGAGGAGATGGAGGAGGAGCGGCGGCTGTGCTATGTGGCCATGACCCGCGCCCGCGAGCATCTTACCATGACCAATGCCAGACAGCGCATGCTGTTTGGCCGCACGACGCCTGAGACGCCCTCTCGCTTTCTGGAGGAGATACCGGAGGAGAACAGCCAGTGGATCGGCAAGCCGGAGCCCCGGCAGGAGCGCCACTGGAGCGACGATTATAATGATGACGGCGGCTTCGGCGCCTTCGGCGGTTTTGGCGGTGGCTACAGCGGCTACGGTAACCGCAGCACTACGGCGGTCGATGGCGACCGCGCGGCGGCAAAAAAGCCTGCCTATGTGGCGGCTGCGGCGGTGAAGAAGGAGAGCGCGCCCCTGATGGATATCAAGGCGGGGGAGAGCGTGAAGCACGCCGCATTCGGCCACGGTCTGGTGCTGTCGGTGCGAGCCATGGGCGGCGACGCGCTGCTGGAGGTGGCATTCGACACGGTGGGCACTAAAAAGCTGATGCTGAAGGCCGCCATGCGGCATTTGACCAAGGAATAAGACCATGTAAACTTCAAGTTGCGGGATATTTTTCTCCCCGCAACCTGAAGTTGATGGACATTTCGGCGGCGATGGGATAGAATAGGAAAAAGAGAAAACACATTTGACCGATGAAATGAGAAACGCGGTGATGGGGTTTGATATGGGATTTGGAATGGGGTTCGGCATGTTCAATATCATGTTTTTTCTGATATTCGGCGTTGTGATCGTGATGTTTATCGTCACGGCGGTGAAGGGCATCAGCACATGGAACAAGAACAACAACTCGCCCCGCCTGACGGTGGAGGCTACGGTGTCGTCCAAGCGGCAGAATGTTGATGTGCACCACCACAATACCGGGGACAACAACGCCATGCATACCACCACCTCCACCACCTATTATGTGACCTTTCAGGTGGCCAGCGGCGACCGGATGGAGCTGCGCGTCGATGGCCGGGAGTACGGCCAGCTGGCGGAGGGCGATTTCGGTGAGTTGACGTTTCAGGGCACCCGCTATCTGGGCTTTGAGCGCCGGGGCAGCAAGGCGGCCTACTACGACCGGCCTGAAAATGGTGAGGAGCGCCAGCGAGCCTCGTGGGATCCGGAACGATAAAAGAAAATATAGCAACAGAGGGACGCTTCCTTGCGGAGCGTCCCTCTGTTGCTATGAGAAAGGGAAAGATTAAGCTTGTATTCAGGAGAGCAGTGCCCGGTCGCTGGCGAATTCATCGCCGCTGACCTTGGCGAACTGCGCCAGCAGGTCAGTCACGGTCAGCTGTTTCTTCTCCTCGCCGGAAATATCCAGGATCACCCGGCCCTCGTGGAGCATGATAAGGCGGCTGCCGTATTGAATGGCGTCCCGCATGTTGTGGGTGATCATCAGCGTGGTCAGCCTCTCCTTTGTAACGATCCGATCCGTCAGCTCCATGACCTTGGCGGCGGTTTTGGGATCCAGCGCGGCGGTGTGCTCGTCCAACAGCAGCAGCTTGGGACTTTTCAGCGTCGCCATCAGCAGCGTCAGCGCCTGACGCTGACCGCCGGACAGGGTGCTGACCTCGGAGGAGAGCCGGGTCTCCAGCCCCAGTCCCAGATCGCTCAACAGCGTGCGGTAGGTCTCTCGCTCCTCCTTGGAGATGCCCCAGCGAAGGCCGCGCTTTTGCCCGCGGCGTGCCGCCAGCGCCAGATTTTCCTCGATGTGCATGGAGGGCGCTGTGCCCATCATGGGGTCCTGAAACACGCGGCCAATGTAGGAGGCCCGTTTGTACTCCGGAAGATCGGTCACGTCGATGCCGTCAAGGAACACCTCGCCGGAATCCACCTGTAACGTACCGGCGGTGGCGTTGAGCATGGTGGATTTTCCCGCGCCGTTGCCGCCGATGACGGTGACGAATTCACCGTCCCGCAGCGTCAGGCTCAGACCATTCAGGGCGGTCTTTGCGTTGACAGTGCCGGGATTGAAGGTCTTGTGCAGGTCTTTCAGTTCAAGCATGTTGCTCCACTCCTTCCTTGGCGGTGTGCTGGGCCTTGGGTTTGCGGCGGGTCTTTTTCAGATTCAGATAGGACAGCGTCAGGAAGATCGCCACGATCAGCGCGGTGATCAGCTTCAGGTCGTTGGTGTTCAGGCCGATCTGAAGCACGACCTGTAGGACGATGTAATAGACGATAGCGCCCACGGAGACGGCCAGCAGCTTTGCGCCGATGTTGTGGAACAGCTTGCCGAAGATCACCTCACCGATGATGACGGCGGCCAGACCGATAACGATAGCGCCACGGCCCATGTTGATGTCGCTGGAGCCCTGATACTGGGCCAGCAGCGCGCCGGCGAGCGCCACAAGACCGTTAGAGAGCATCAGGCCCAGCACGATATTGGCGTTGGTGTTGATGCCCTGCGCACGGGCCATGTGGGGATTCGCGCCGGTAGCGCGGACGGAGTTTCCCTTTTCCGTGCCGAAGAACCAGTACAGAGCGGCCACGATCACAACGGTCAGCACGATCAGCAGCGGCAGCGGGTTATCCAGCGACAGCGTGCGGACGTACCGCTGGCTCAGCAGCAGGTCGTACTTGTCCACGCTGACGGCCTGATTGGCCTTGCCGCCCATGATCCGCAGATTGATGGAGTACAGAGCCAGCTGCGTCAGAATACCGGCCAGAATGGCGGGGATGCCGCACCGGGTATGGAAAAGTCCGGTGATCAGACCGGCCAGCATGCCGGATACCAGCGCGCACAGCATCGCCAGCCACGGGTTCACGCCCGCCCGGATCAGCATCACGCACACAGCGCCGCCAGTGGCCAGAGAGCCGTCCACCGTCAGGTCGGCAACGTCCAGAATACGGAAGGTGATGTAGACGCCGATGGCCATAATGCCCCAGGCCAGACCCTGCGCGACAGCGCCGGGCAGTGCGTTCATCAGCGAGGATAGGAAACTCATAGGTCATGCTCCTTTGCGTTCAAAGTGGGGGAAGGCGCGGCGTTATCCGCGCCTTCCCGGAAAGCGGAGAGGATCAGTCCTCGATGGCGGTGTAGCCGTCCAGCGGAGTGATGCTCAGCGCTTCGCAGATAGTGGGATTGTACTTGGGGGTAGCGTTGGTGTATTCGATGGGCATGGTGGAGATATCCGCCTCGCCGGTCAGAATCTTGGCAGCCATCTGACCGGTGGTCTTGCCCAGATCGTAGTAGCTGATGGACAGGGTAGCTACGCCGCAGCCGGAGCAGAGACCCTCCTCACCGCAGATGGCGGGTACGCCGGCGGGGATCAGCACATTGGCGATGGCCTCGGTGTTGGCGGCGGCGGTATTATCGGTGGGGATGTAGATCACGTCGGCATAATCACAGGCGGCCTGAGCGACGGAAGCAACATCGTTGGTGTCGGTGAAGGCGTATTCCTCGGTCTCGATACCGGCGTCAGCCAGATACTTGGCGACCTCCTCGATCTGATAGCGGGAGTTGGGCTCGGCGGAGCAGAACAGCAGAGCAACCTTCTTGGCCTCGGGGAACCACTCGGTAATCATGGCAGCCTGCTTTTCCAGATCGGCCAGGTCGGAGGTGCCGGAGATGTTGCCGCCCACAGTGCCGGTGAAGTCATCCATGTCCAGCGCCACGCCGTAAGCGGTGATGGAGGTGCCCAGAATGGGGATATCGCTGGTGGCGGAGGCCGCGGTGGTCAGCGCGGGAGTGGCGTTGGCCATGATCAGATCCACGCCGTCAGACACGAAGCCGTTGACGATGGTGGAGCAGTTGACGGAATCGCCGGAGGCGTTCTTTTCCACGATCTTCACCTGACCGGGCAGCGCCTCGTTCAGCGCGTCGATAAAGCCCTGGGTGGCGGCATCCAGCGCGTCGTGCTGCACCAGCTGGCAGATGCCGACGGTATACTTGGCGTCGTCGCTGCCGGTGCTGTCTCCGGCGGGCTCCTGGGTGTCGCCGCCCTGACTGCTGCAGCCGGTCAGACACAGGCTCAGCGCCAGCACAAGGGCGAGAATGAGAGATGTGATACGTTTGGTTTTCATGGTGTAATCCTCCTGAAAATGAATTTTGGTTAAAAAAAGACCCGTTGTACGGACTTGTGGATCCATACAACGGGTTTGATTTAACGCAATTGGTTTGAGCGGCGCTCAAAGCATTGGGCAAACAGATTTCCGGTTACGGGCATCACAAATCGCTATTACTTTTTCGGTAAAAAAGTAATAGGTAAAAAATCGATATGCGATTGCGCAGCGGATCTTCTGTACCATTTCGCTTCGGCTCCTTTCAAAGAATGGTGATACTATAACACGGGCTTCGCGGAAGGTCAACAGCACTTCTGCCCGAAAAAAACGAGAGCCGAATCGGGTGAATTGCAGCATGTTTTACAAAAATTTACAAATACAGGGGAGAGAGGGCCGGAAATCAGACGGCGGACGATTTCATTGAGACACGAAAAAAGCTCTGTGGTTTCCCACAGAGCTTTTGCTCATGTCATATGTTAGATCGCGCGGGTAACTTTACCGGAACGCAGGCACCGGGTACAAACATACACATGGCGAGGCGTACCATTGATCAAAGCCTTCACGCGCTTGACGTTGGGCTTCCAGGGACGATTGGAACGACGATGAGAGTGGGAAACCTTGATACCAAAGGTAACGCCCTTATCGCAGAACTCGCACTTAGCCATCCGTTGCACCTCCTTGCTGTCGTGACATAATGCTTGCAGTTATCGCAAGCAGTAGTTATCATACCAGAAGTTCCAGCAAAATGCAAGCATTATTTGACAAAAATCTGAAAAAATTTTCAAGGGGGAAAGTTGCGAAACGCAGGCGGATACGGTATAATACTTCTAATATACTTTCGAAGGAGCGCACCATGGAAAAAGTAAGACGCACCCCCGCCAGCGTCAAGAAGCTGGCTGAATACTTCCACATGGAGATCCTCTGCAAAGGCGGAGATTACGATACCTGCGTTATCACGGTGTCGGACGTGTTCCGTCCGTCCCTGCAGCTGGTGGGATTTTATGATTATTTTGACACCAAGCGGCTGCTGATATTGGGAAAGAGCGAGATGCGCTTTCTCTCCCGCATGACCACCGAGGAGCGGACGCGGGTCTTCAACCGCCTGATGAGCTACAGCTTTCCCGCTATGATTATCTCCCGGAATCTGGAGGTGTTCGACGAGTTGCTGGAGATGGCCCAGAAGCATGGCCGCACCCTGCTGCGCACCGGCAGTGATACGGTGGACGCCACCAGTCATATCATTGACTATCTCAATAATGCGCTGGCCCCTCAGATCACCCGCCACGGCGTGCTGATGAACATTTACGGTCAGGGCGTGCTGATCTTGGGCGACAGCGGCATCGGCAAAAGCGAGACGGCCATCGAGCTTCTGAAGCGCGGCCATCAGCTGGTGGCTGACGACGCGGTGGAGATCAAGCGCATTTCCGATACCCTCCACGGCACGGCGCCGGAGCTGATCCGCCACTATATTGAAATTCGCGGCGTGGGCGTCATCGATGTGAAGCAGTTGTTCGGTATGGGTGCGGTGCAGTTTGAAACGGAGATCGATCTGGTGATCCAGCTGGAGCAGTGGCAGGACGGCAAGTTCTATGACCGTCTGGGACTGGGCGAGGAGACCTACACGTTGCTGGACGTGTCTCTGCCCATTGTGACCATTCCGGTGCGGCCCGGCCGAAATCTGGCCGGTATCGTGGAGATCGCCACCATGAAGAACCGCCAGACCAAATACGGCTATAACGCGGGCCGCGATTTCGTCACACAATTTGACAGTAAGCTGGACGCTATGACCCAGCAGAACGGAAGCGACCTTTTATGAAATACATCGGCATTGACATTGGCGGCACCAACCTGAAGGCGGGGCTGGTGGACGAAACAGGACAGCTGCTGGCTACCCGCAAAATGAAGGTGGCCGGTATCGCCGATCCGGCAGCGCTGGCATGGACGATCCACGCGCTGAGCGTGGATCTGTGCAAGGATTTCGGCTGCGAGCTGACGGATATCTTTTCCATTGGCGTGGGCTGTCCCGGCGCGGTGGAGATCCGGGGCGGCTCCATCCTGTATACCTGCAACCTGCCCCTGCGGAACGTGCCGCTTCGGCGGCTGTTCCACCAGCTCAGCGACCTGCCCCTGTACATAGAAAACGACGCCAACTGCGCGGCGCTGGCGGAGTACTATGTGGGCGGCGGCCGGGGCAGCAAGCGCTTTATCACCGTCACGCTGGGCACCGGCGTAGGCGGCGGCATCATCCATAACGGAAAGATCTTCCACGGCTCCAACGGTATGGCGGGCGAGGTGGGCCATATGTCCATCGAAATGGATGGCGAGGAGTGCCCCTGCGGACGCCGCGGCTGCTGGGAGCGGTACGCTTCCGCCAACGCACTGAAGCGCCAGACCGCCAAGGCGTGGCAGGAGCACCCCGACAGCATTCTGGCGCGGGTCATCGCCGAGAACGACAATCATGTGTCCGGCCAATCGGCCTTTATCGCCGCTCGTCAGGGCTGTCCGGTGGGGCAGGCGGTCTGCGACCGGTATATCCGCTACCTTACTGCCGGAATCGTGAACATCATCAACATCTTCCAGCCTGACACGCTGGCCATTGGCGGCGGCGTCAGCAACGAGTCGGATGAACAGCTGCTGCTTCCCCTGCGCCGTCAGGTAGCGGCTCATAGTCTGCCCTGCAACTACGATAAAATGACGAAGATCGTCAAGGCCCAGCTGGGCAACGACGCCGGTATCATCGGCGCGGCGCTGCTGGGGAAGAACAAGCGGATCATCTGAAACACCCACAACAAGGAGGCGCTGTATGCGTTGGTATGAGCAATTGGACGAAAAACTGCGGGACTATCTGCCGGACCTGACCGTTCAGGCGGAGGAACCGCTGGCGAAGCACACCTCTTTCCGCATCGGCGGTCCTGCTAGGCGAATGGCCTTTCCCCAAAATGCCGAGCAGCTGGTGCTTTTGCTGAACTTTGCCGACCAATGCGGCGCACGTCCGTTTCTGCTGGGCAACGGCACCAACGTGCTGTTCCCGGATGGCGAGGTGGATCGCCTGATCGTCAATACCCGCGACATGGCGGGCGTCTGCCTGAGTGACGGAGGCCGCGTCAGAGCCGACGCAGGCGCGACGCTGGCCCGTGTGGCGAGCTTCGCCTGCCAGCAGGGCTTGGCGGGGCTGGAATTTGCCCACGGCATCCCCGGCAGCGTCGGCGGCGGCGTGTGCATGAACGCGGGCGCCTACGGCGGCGAGATGGCGCAGGTCATCGACAGCGTGACGGTACTGTTCCCCGACGAGGGCATCAAGACCCTCAGCTGCGCCGATATGGCTTTCGGCTATCGCCACAGCCTGCTGATGGAGCACCCCGGCGCAGTGGTGCTCCACGCGGAATTTGCTTTGGAAAAGGACGACAGCGCCGCCATCCGCAGCCGCATGGATGACCTGATGTCCCGCCGCAGGGCGTCTCAGCCGCTGGAATATCCCAGTGCGGGCAGTACCTTCAAGCGGCCGGAGGGCTACTTCGCGGGCCGTCTGATCGAGGAAGCGGGCTGCAAAGGCCTGACCGTCGGCGGCGCGCAGGTGTCGGAAAAACACGCGGGCTTTGTCATCAACGTGGGCGGCGCCACCTGCGCCGATGTGCTGGCGCTGATGGCGGAGGTACAGCGGCGGGTGAAGGAGCGCTCCGGCGTGACGCTGGAGCCGGAAGTGCGCGTGGTGGACTGACGGAGGACGCTATGGAATTGCTTATCATTACCGGTATGAGCGGCAGCGGCAAAAGCCGCGCCGCCTCTATTCTGGAGGACATCGGCTACTACATCGTGGATAATCTCCCCGCGGAGATGATGGTGAAGTTCGCCGATTTCTGCATCTCGTCTCACGGTCATTATGACCGGGTGGCGCTGGTGTACGATGTGCGGGCGGGAGAACCCTTCGACCTGCTGATCGCCACGCTGGAGCGGCTGAAGCGCACGAATGTGGACTGCCGATTGCTGTTTCTGGACGCGGACACCGCCGCCATCATCAACCGGTATAAGGAGACCCGACGCGCCCATCCTCTGTCGGCGGAGGGGCGCGGCATCGAGCAGGCGGTAATGCTGGAGCGGCAGATGCTCCAGCCGGTGCGGGATCACGCGGATTACGTGCTGGATACCTCCTCCTTCTCGGTGGGGAAGCTTCGCAGCGAGCTGCTGGATCTGTTTGGCCGGGAGCGGGATCGTCAGGGGCTTCACGTGGACGTGATGAGCTTCGGCTTCAAGCACGGCCTGCCGCTGGAGTCCGATCTGGTGTTTGACGTGCGCTTCCTGCCCAATCCCTACTATGTGGCGGAGCTGAAAAACGGCACGGGGCTGGACGCTGCGGTGCGGGATTACGTATTTTCTTTTCCCCAGACACAGGAATTCATGGCGCAGCTGGAGAAGATGCTGCTGTTCCTGCTGCCCCAGTATAACGCCGAGGGTAAGACGGTGCTGGTGATCTCCGTGGGCTGCACAGGCGGCCACCACCGCAGTGTAGCGGTGGCTCACGCGCTGGCACAAAAGCTGACCGCCGCCGGCTTCGCCGTGACGGAGAGCCATCGGGATATCTCCCGCTGACGGGCAAAAATCGGAAAGAACGTGATGCTTTATGCGGCATAACTTATATCATATCCCCCCTGAACAGGGGCCGAAGATCGTGGGCATCGGCGGCGGCACGGGACTGAGCACGCTGCTGCGGGGTCTGAAGCTCTATACCCGGAATATCACCGCCATCGTCACCGTGGCGGACGACGGCGGCAGCACCGGTATGCTGCGGCAGGACTTGGGTATGGCCGCTCCCGGCGATATCCGCAGCTGCCTGCAATCGCTGGCCAACTGCGAGCCGCTGATGGCTCAGCTGATGGCCTACCGGTTCGCCGACGGCACGCTGGCAGGTCAGAGTCTGGGCAATCTGCTGCTGGCGGCGCTGAACGACATTATGCCCAGCTTTGATAAGGCGGTGGCGGGTCTCAGCAAGGTGCTGGCCATCACGGGGCGGGTGCTTCCGGTGACCAATGAAAACGTCCAGCTGGAGGCCACCTTTGAAAATGGCGCTACCGTGCTGGGCGAGTCCCATATTTTCTATTGTAAAAAGGAGCAGGACTGCCGCATTCAGTCGGTACGCCTGCTGCCGGAGCATCCCAAGGCGCTGGGCGCGGCGGTAGAGGCCATACATAGCGCCGACATGATCGTGCTGGCGCCGGGGAGTCTCTATACCAGCATCATTCCCAACCTGCTGGTGGACGGAATTGCGGATGCCATCAGGGATAGTAAAGCGTTGAAGCTTTACGTCTGCAACGTCATGACCCAGGAGGGGGAGACGGAGGGCTATACCGTCTCCGACCACATACAGGCGCTGTTTAGCCACAGCTATCCGGGGCTGTTCCGGCTGTGCCTGACCAATTCCACGCCCATCCCGGAGGTCATCGCCCTGCGGTACGCGCAGGAGGGTGCGGAGCCTATCCGCCACGACGTGGAGAAGTGCCGGGCTCTTGGCGTGGAGCTGATCAACCGGCCTGTTGCCGCGCTGGAAAACGGGCTGGTGCGCCACAACCCCGGTCATCTGGCCCATGAGCTGATGACCATTTACGAGGAATATAAACCCAAAGACCCTGCATAGCAAGGAGGGCGGCAATGCAATCTTTTTCCTATAAGGCCAAGGCGGAGCTGTGCCGGGGCACGGTGCAGCGGCTGTGCTGCGCACGGGCCGAGTGCTACGGCGCGCTGCTGTACTGCAACACCTTCACCATGCAGGAGGTGCGGATCATCACCGAGAATCCGGAGTTTGCCGCCCGTCTGCCCCGGCTGTTCCAGCGGGCGTTCAATGTGAAGTTCGACCGGCTGCCGTCGGACGACCTGCCCGGCGGCAAGCTGATCTTCCAGATCACCGAGCCGGAGAAGCTGCGGCGCATTCTGGACACGCTGGGCTACGATCCCCGCCAGTCGCTGGTGCTGCATGTGAACTTCGCCTTGCTGGAGGACGACTGCTGCCGCACGGCCTTCCTGCGGGGCGCGTTCCTGGCGGGCGGCAGTGTCACCGACCCGGAAAAGCGCTATCATCTGGAGCTGTCCACCTCCCACGTGCAGGCCAGCCGCGAGGTGTCGGCGCTTTTGCAGGAGATGGGCTTCCTGCCTCGCAGCGTCATGCGGGGCGGCAGCGCCGTCATCTACTTCAAGCAGTCCGAGCATATCGAAGATCTGCTGACCACGCTGGGCGCACCGGTGGCCGCTACCGAGATCATGACCGCCAAGGTGGACAAGGAGATCCGCAACGGTGCCAACCGGGCCATGAACTGCGACATGGCCAACGTCAACAAGACGCTGGACGCGGTGGCCGCCCAGCAGGAAGCCATCAAAAAGCTGGAAAGCGCCGGACAGCTGGACAAGCTGCCGGAAAAAATACAGAAAACGGCCCGTTTGCGGCTGCAGAACCCGGAGCTGCCGCTGGCCCAGCTGGCGGCGCTGTTCGATCCCCCCATCAGCAAATCCTGTTTGAACCATCGGATACGAAAGATCATGGAGGAGGCACGAAAGCTATGACGAAACTGGAACGATGCCAGAGAGCGAAGGAATTTCATGAGAAGGGTCTCAACTGCGGACAGGCGGTGCTGCTGGCCTTTACGGACGTCACCGGCCTGACGGAGCAGCAGAGCATGGCTGTTGCCAGCGGCTTTGGCGGCGGTCTGCGCTGCGGCGGCGTTTGCGGCGTGGTCAACGCCGCGGCGGTGGTGCTGGGCACGGCCTATCCCGCCACGCTGGAGAACGGCCCCGATGGCAAAAAGCGCTCCACCCAGCTGACGCAGGACTTCCAGCGCCGGTTTACCGAGCGGTTCCGGAAGCTGGACTGCCATGATTTGTTGGCGGAGAAGGACATTGAGGGCACTCCCACCGCACAGGAGCTGGGCGTGACCCAGCATTGCCGCCTGCTGGTGGTGTCCGGTGTGGAGCTGCTCAGCGACATGCTGGACGAATTGGAGGCGCGGTAATGTCCTTTGCCCACCTCCATGTCCATACGGAGTATAGCCTTCTGGATGGCGCCTGCCGCATCCGTGACCTGCCGAAGCTGGTCAAGGAGATGGGGCAGACTGCCTGCGCCATTACGGATCACGGCGCCATGTACGGCGCTATCGACTTTTACCGGGCCTGCAAGGCGGAGGGGATCCACCCCGTCATAGGCTGCGAGGTGTATGTGGCCCGCCGTACCCGCTTTGACAAGCAGCATGAGTTTGATACCGAGTCCCGCCATATGGTGCTGCTGTGCAAAAACGAGACGGGCTACCGCAACCTGTCCTATATGGTGTCTCAGGCATATATCGAGGGCTTCTACATCCGGCCCCGTATCGACCTTGACCTGCTCCGCGCCCACAGCGAGGGTCTGATCGGTCTCAGCGCCTGTCTGGCCGGTGAGATCCCCCGTCGCATCATCAACGGCGATTACGACGGGGCCAAGGCCTACGCGCTGGAAATGCGGGACATTCTGGGGGAGGGCAACTTCTATCTGGAGCTGCAGGATCACGGCATTCCCGACCAGACCATCGTCAACCGCGCCCTGCTGCGGATGCACAACGAGACGGGCATCCCGCTGGTCTGCACCAACGACGCCCACTATCTCCGGAAAGAGGACGCCGAGAGCCACGATGTGCTGCTTTGCATCCAGACAGGCAAGACGGTGGATGACGAGAACCGCATGCGCTATCAGCCCCAGAACTTCTACCTCCGCTCCACGCAGGAGATGGAGGAGTTGTTCTCCGGCTATCCCGACGCGGTGGAAAACACCCAGCGTATCGCCGACCGCTGCCAGCTGGAATTCACCTTTGGCAAGTACCATCTGCCGGAATTTAAGCTGCCGCCCGGCTACGATTCCCCCACGTATCTCCGCAAGCTGTGCGCCGAGGGCTTCCAGCGCCGCTACGGCGAGGAAAAGGCATCCTACCGCCAGCAGCTGGAATACGAGCTGGACATGATCGAGAAAATGGGCTTTACCGACTATTTCCTTATCGTGTCGGACTTCGTGCGCTATGCCCGTGAGACGGGCATTCCCGTTGGCCCTGGACGAGGCAGCGCCGCAGGTTCCATGGTGGCCTACTGCCTGCATATCACCGATATCGACCCCATGCAGTATCAGCTGTATTTCGAGCGCTTCCTGAACCCGGAGCGCGTGTCCATGCCGGATATCGACATGGACTTCGGCGATACCCGGCGTGGCGAGGTGGTGGAGTACGTCCGCCGCAAGTATGGCGACGACCATGTGGCCCAGATCGTCACCTTCGGCACCATGGCCGCCCGGGGCGCCATCCGGGACGTGGGCCGCGCCCTGAACATGACCTATGCCGAGGTGGACGTGGTGGCCAAGCTGGTGCCATCCGGCCCCGGCGCACTGCACATCACACTGGACGACGCCCTGAAGCTCAGCAAGCAGCTGTCCGACCTGTACGACAGCGACCCCCGCGTGAAGAAGCTCATCGACACCGCCAAGGCGCTGGAGGGCATGCCCCGCCACGCATCCACCCACGCCGCAGGCGTGGTCATCACCCGCCTGCCGGTGTATGAATATGTGCCGCTGGCCCGCAACGACGAGTCCATCGTCTGCCAGTACAACATGATCACGCTGGAGGAACTGGGCCTGCTGAAAATGGACTTTCTGGGCCTGCGGAACCTGACGGTGCTGGACGACGCGGTAAAGATGGTGCGCCGCCACACCCCGGACTTCGACATGGAGAAGATCCCCATGGACGATCCGGAGGTGTTCCGCATGCTGACGGAGGGCCGCACCTCCGGCGTGTTCCAGATGGAATCCACCGGCATGACCGGCGTGTGTCTGGGCCTGAAGCCCCAGTCCATCGAGGATATCACCGCCATCATAGCCCTGTACCGTCCCGGCCCTATGGAATCCATCCCCCGGTTCATCGCCTGCAAGCACGACCCCAAGCTGGTGACGTACAAGCACCCGTCGCTGAAGCCCATCCTGTCGGGCACCTACGGCTGCATCGTCTATCAGGAGCAGGTCATCAAGATCTTTCAGGAGCTGGCGGGCTATTCGCTGGGGCAGGCGGACATGGTGCGCCGCGCCATGTCCAAGAAGAAGGCCAAGGACGTGGAACGGGAGCGGGAAGCCTTCCTCCACGGCGACGCGGCCCGGAATATCAAGGGCTGCGTAGCCAACGGCATTCCGGAGGCCACCGCGCAGACCATCTATGATGAAATTTACGACTTCGCCAACTACGCCTTCAACAAGGCACACGCCGTTTCCTACGCGGTGGTGGCCTATCAGACGGCGTACTTCAAGTGCCACTATACCAAGGAGTATATGGCGGCGCTGCTGACCTCGGTGCTGGATAACTCCGACAAGGTGTCCGAGTACATCGCCGAGTGCCGCAACTGCGATATCAAGCTCTTGCCGCCTGATGTGAACCGCTCTCACGACGGCTTTACCGTGGAGGAGGACGGCATCCGCTTTGGCCTTGTGGCCATCAAGAACATCGGCCGGGGCTTCATCCGCGCGCTGGTGCGGGAGCGGGAGAGCGGCGGCGCGTTCCAGTCGTTTCAGGACTTCTGCGAGCGGATGTTTGACTGCGGCGATATGAACAAGCGGGCCGTGGAGAATCTCATCAAGGCGGGCGCCTTTGACGGTCTGGGAGCCTACCGCTCCCAGCTGATGCAGATCTATGAAAAGGTGCTGGACGCCATCGCCAACAGCCGCAAGGTCAATGTGGAAGGACAGCTGGACATGTTCAGCATGACCGGCGGCAGCAGCGGCGGCCATCCCTCGGCCATTCCGCTGCCGGATATTCCGGAGTACTCCGCCACGGAACGGATGTTCATGGAGAAGGAGACCACGGGTCTGTACCTCAGCGGCCACCCCATGAATGACTACCGTGCCGCTGCCCACGCGGCTGGCGCGCTGCCGATCCACGACATCCTGGCGGACTTCAATGACGAGGACGGCCCCACCCGCTTTGCCGACGGCCAGAACGTCACCGTGGCGGGCATCGTCACCTCCAGCAAGACCCGTACCACAAAGAACAATTCCCTCATGGCCTATGTGGTGGTGGAGGATGAGGCGGCGGCCATCGAACTGCTGTGCTTCAGCCGCACCATCGACCAGTGCGGCAGCTATATGGCGGTCAACACGCCGGTGGTGGTAAAGGGCCGTCTGTCGGTGCGGGACGAAAAGCCGCCACAGATCATGTGCGACACCATTTATCCCCTGAATACCGAGAATCTGCCGCCAGTGGCGGCAAAGCCCCAGGAGCCGAAAAACGCCGCCCTTTTCCTGCGCGTTCCCAGTCTGGACAGCGTGGAGTTCCGCCATATCCGTCTGGTGATGACCATGTTCGAGGGGGAATCGCCGGTGAAGATCCGCCTTGCCGATACGGGAAAGCTGATGGCGGGCAAATGCCTGTGCCACCCCGCGCTGCTGGCGGAATGCCGCCAATGGCTGGGCGAGGCCAATGTGGTGGTGCGGGAACGGCAAGGTTGACAAATGGGAGAATTTTCCGTATGATAAACGAAGAAGGGAGCGTGATAGCATGAGTGTCGGATTTATCCGCGACAAGCTGGAGATCAAATTCCTGATCCTGTACGTGGCGGCGGGTGTGGCCGAGCCAATGCCGCTGAGCGATGTGCAGGCTCTCACCATGATCGACGACGGCATTGATTATTTCGATTTTTCCCAGTGTCTCAGCGAACTGGTCAAAACGGATCATCTGCGCCTGAACGAGCATCAGCAGTATGTTATCACCCCCAAGGGACTGAAAAACAGCGAGATCTGCAAGTCCAGCCTGCCCCTCTCCGTGCGGCTGAAGGCGGACAAGCTGATCGCCGCCCACCGGCAGGAGCTGATTCGCCGCGCACAGGTACGCTCCACCGTGGAGCGCCGGGAGAACGGTACCTATACCGTGGAGCTGAACCTCAACGACGATGTGGATAACGTTATGCGCCTACAGCTGATGGTCGCCACAAAGGAGATGGCGGAGGATCTTGCCCAGCGGTTCCAGAAGAACCCGGAACAGGTCTATTCCCAGTTGGTTACCGCCCTGTACGGGGGATAAGGAGGACGCTATGACGAAACGCACCATCATCCCTCTGCTGATCGCCGCACTGGTGGCGCTGCTGCTGCCGTGGCTTGCCGTCACGTTTGCCAAGGGTGACAACGGCATGGCCGTCATCTTCCTGCTGTTTTTCGCGGTGAATCCCATCACGGCGGTTCTGCTGGGGGTGTTCTCCGGCGGCAATGTCCGCATGGCGTGGTTCCAGCCGCTGCTGTTCGCCGCGCTGTTCCTGCTGGGCACGTGGGTGTTCTTCACCATGGCAGAAATGGCGTTTGTGCTCTACGCCGCTGCTTACCTGATTTTGGGTTATGCCGCCATGCTGCTGGCGTGGTGTGCCGCAAAGCGGAAACGCTCTGTCCAATAAAAAACCGCACCACCGGAAAGCGCTGCGTAGGGCGGGGTGACCACACCCCGCCGCCCAATGGTGCGGCGTAATACCATGTAGTAGTCATGCTGCCCTGCGAACCGATTACCAATAGAATCCCCACGCCATAAAACACCACGTCTCAAACTGGGACGTGGTGATTTTTTGCTGTCATAACCTTGTCCCGCTCCTCATACAGTGGAGTATCCAATAACAAACGACAGGGAAGTGGTCAGATGGACGAGCGGTACGCGATCTCACGGTATGAACAGGCGGCGCTGCTGCTGCCTGCCAAATGGCAGCGGCTGGCCCGGCAGCTGCCGGATCACCAGAAGGCACGGGCGGAGGAGCTGCGGCTGCGAGCCGGACAGCCCATGACGGTGCTGCTGCCGGAGGGGGAGGTGTGGCCCTCGCAGGAGCAGCCGATCCCCCGTGTGGCGCAGGCCGATCTGGAGCAGCTGTGCGACATGGCGACAGGTTATTCCCGCTATGCCGTCTCCGATACGCTGGGGCAGGGCTATCTGACGGCGCCCGGCGGCTTCCGTATCGGCGTGTGCGGTACGGCGGGGGTGCGGGAGGGCGCCAGCCGCAACCTGCGTGACCTGTCCTCCGTCTGCATCCGCATTGGCCGGGAGCAGGAGGGCGTATCCGCTCCGGTGCTGCCGCAGCTGTGGGAGGATGGCCGGTTTCGTTCCACAGTGATTTTATCGCCGCCGGGGCTGGGAAAGACCACACTGCTGCGGGATATGATCCGCAGCCTGTCCGACGGCGCGGAGGATCGCCCCGCCCAGCGTATGGCGGTGGTGGACGAGCGGGGCGAGGTAGCGGGCATGCACCACGGAACGCCGCAGCTGGCGGTGGGCTGCCATACGGATGTGCTGGACGGCTGTCCCAAGGCGCTGGGCATCCCCATTCTGCTGCGTGCCGCCAATCCCCAGATCATCGCCGTGGACGAGATCACAGTGCGGGAGGATCTGTTTGCCATGGCTGCCGCCGCCAACGGCGGCGTGGCGCTGCTGGCCACCATTCACGCCGCCGATGTGGCGGAATTAAAACGCAAGCCTCTGTTTGCCCAGCTGCTGAAGCTGAGGGTGTTTGAAAAGGCTGTGACCATCACCCGCTGGGACGGCCAGCGCCGGTATGAGGTGACGGCGCTGTGATGGGGAAGCTACTGGGCGCAACGCTGGTGTTGGCGGCGGCGCTGTGGTTCGTGCTGGCCCGTCTGAGGGCAAGGCGGCGGCAGACAGCGCTCCTGCGGGAGTTGGCCGCCGCACTGGACGCCATGGCCGCCGCTATCCGCTGGGAGCGCCGGCCGCTGCCGGATATTCTGGCGGCGCTGGAGCGCTATCCATTGGCCGGGCCGTATTTCCACCGGATAACAGAGCGGATGTGGGAGGGCCAGACCTTGCCGCAGGCGTGGCACAGTGTGTTTTCCGGGCTGTCCCTCGGCGCGGAATGGATGACGGCGCTGGAGCTGACCGGAGACGAGGAAAAGCTGACGAATGGGCTGCTGTACACCGCGGGACAGCTGAAGCAGTTCTGCCGCCAACGCGGCGAGGAGCAGCGGCAGACGGCGAAGCTGTGGCTGGCAGGCGTGCTGTCGGCGGCGGGACTGTTGATTATTTTACTGATTTGAGGATAGCGGTATGGATGTAAATTTGATCTTCAAAATAGCGGCCATCGGCATTCTGGTGGCGGTGCTGAATCTGATACTGGTGCGCTCCGGCCGGGACGAGCAGGCGCTTTTGACCACGCTGGCAGGGCTGATCGTGGTGCTGATGATGCTCTTGCAGCAGATCAGCGACCTGTTCGATCTGGTGAAGCAGCTGTTCTCGCTGTGATGGACACGGCGGCAAGGATCGTGGCGGTCTGTCTGGTGGGTGCCCTGCTGGCGGTACTGCTGAAAAAGACAAGCCCTGACATGGCGCTGCTGCTGGCATTGGCGGTCTGTCTTGGTGTGCTGGCGGCGCTGACCAAAGGACTGGAGGAGGTCGTCACTTTCCTGCGGGAGCTGCTGGAGTGGGGCGGCCTGTCGGCGGAGCTGTTTGTGCCGCTGCTGAAAACGGTGGGCATTGCTCTCATCAGCCGTGCCGGCGGCGCACTGTGCCGGGACGCGGGGGAGGGCGCTATGGCGGGACTGGTGGAAATGGCGGGCGCCTTCGCCGCCATTCTGGTGTCGCTTCCCCTGTTCCGGGCAGCATGGCAGATGCTGGAGGGGTTGCTGTGAAAAAAGGGTTGATAACCGCTGTTATTGGGGTGTATATCCTGGGTTTATGTACCGTTTTTGCATGGGCAGCGCTGCCGGAAAATGTGGAGGATGCCCTGCCGCCTGATGCCCGTGACCTGCTGGAGCAGTTGGACGATGACACTGCCGACAGCGGCACATTGTCCGCCGGGGCGGCCAAGCTGTGGAACAAGGCGTGGACGCTGCTGACCGCAGAGGTGCGAAGCAGCGTGCGGGTGATGGTGGTGCTGCTGGGCGCGGTGCTGCTGTACGGCGTGGCGGAGGGCAGCTTTCAGGCGGCGGGCCATCCGCTGATGGCCAATTTCACGCCGCTGGCCTTTGTGCTGGTCATCACCATGACGGCGGCGGGGGATGTGCAGACCATGATCGGATCCGGCACGGAGACCATGGAGCAGCTGGACGTGCTGGGCAAAGCGCTGCTGCCTACGCTGGCGGCAGCGGTGGCGGCCAGCGGCGGTATCGTGTCGGCGTCGGCCCGGCAGGTCGCCACCGTGTTTTTCTCCAATCTTCTGCTGACGCTGATCCGGAACGTGCTGCTGCCGCTGGTGTATTTCTATGTGGCGTCAGCCGCTGCCGGGGCCATGCTGCCGGGGGAGCCGTTGAAGCGCATTGCCGCCGGGATCAAGAAGGTGGTCACGTGGGCACTGACCGGCTCGCTGGTGCTGTTCACCGGATACCTGACGCTGACCGGCGCGGCATCTACCTCGGCGGACGCGCTGGTGCTGCAAATGACCCGCTCCGTCATCTCCACGGCAGTCCCCGTGGTGGGCGGCATTATCTCACAGGCCAGCGGCAGCGTGCTGTCCGGAGCCGGCCTTTTGAAAAACTCTCTGGGCGTATTCGGAATGCTGGCGGTGCTGGCCACCTGCCTGACGCCCTTTCTGCACATGGCGGTGCAGTATCTGCTGTACAAGGTGACGGCCTTTCTGGCGGGAACCGCCGGAAACGGCACGCTGGTGGAGCTGATCGACGCGCTGGGCAGCGCCTTCGGCCTGGTGCTGGGCATGGTGGGCAGCTGTGCGCTGCTGCTGTTGATCTCCATTACATCTTCTGTATCGGTGGTGGTTTCATGACGTTGTTTCGGACATGGTTATTCGGTATCGTGGCGGCGGCCATGGCGCTGGCGCTGCTGTACGCGCTGGTGCCGAAGGGCGCGCTGCTGACGGTGGCAAAGTGTACCGGCGGCCTTATCATGCTGCTGGTGGTGATCCGCCCGCTGCTGGCGCTGGATCTGAACGGCCTACAGGTGGGCTACGAGGAATGGGAGCGTACCATCCAGCAGCAGACCGACGACTATACCGCCGCCAACCAGCAGGAGATGGAAGTCATCATACAGCAGGAGACCGTCGCATATATTTCAGAAAAAGCGGCGGAGCTGGGACTGACATGCAGTCCGGAGGTGACGTGCCAGCTTCAGGACGGCGTACCGTTTCCGGTGGAGGTGACAATGGATATCCCAAAGAACGCGGCGCTCTCGCGGATCATCGCGGCGGATCTTGGCATAGATGAGGCGCATCAGCGCTGGCGGGAAACGGAGTGAGGCATATGGCGAAGGAGAAGCTCATATCCTATGTAAAAAAGTACAAATACGTGGCGCTGGTGGTGCTGGTGGGCGTGGTGCTGATGCTGCTGCCCTCCGGAAAGGGGGAGCAGCAGGACACGGTGGAGCCTGTCAACGTGTCAGAAGGTTACTCGCTGGCGGAAACGGAGCGGCGAATGGAGCAGGTGCTGGGTCGTATTCGTGGCGTGGGACAGGTGCAGGTGATGCTGACACTGAAAAGCGGTTCCTCTTTACAGCTGGCGGAAAACCGCAGCGACAGCCTGCGAGACACGGAGGCGCGGCAGGAGCGGGATGTGGTGACGCTGAACCGGGGCAGCGGCTATGAGGACGTGGTGGTGACGGAGCAGACCTATCCCGTCTATCAGGGCGCGGTGATCGTGTGTCAGGGCGCGGGAGACAGCGGCGTTCATCTGGCGGTGGTGCAGGCGGTATCGGTGCTGACTGGACTGGGCAGCGATAAAATCACGGTAGTGCAATGGAAATAAAAATAGAGCGGTAAGCAGGAGGGCAAAAACATGAAGCTGAAGTGGAAGAAGAATTGGAAGCGGCCGGCGGTGGTGCTGGCGGTGATGGTGCTGGTGGGCGCGTCGGTGTATCTGAACTGGAAATACGCCGGAAATGTGGCGGAGACGGACAAAATTCTGGGGCAGGCCACGCTGGTCAACGAGAACGGCGAGGGCGTAACGGTGGCGGAGGACGCGGCTGCCGCCAGCGAGAACGACTATTTCGCCACGGCGCGGCTGAGCCGCAAGCAGGCACGTGACAGCGCCATCAGCATGTTACAGGAGGCGGAAATGGATGAAAATGCCACCGAGGAGGTGTGCAACGAGGCCAGCCAGACCTTGCAGGTGCTGGCGGGCTACACGGTGGCGGAGTCCCAGATCGAAAACCTGGTGACGGCCAAGGGCTACGCCGACTGCGTGGTGTTCATGGGGACGGACTCGTGCAGCGTGGTGGTGGACGCGGGGGAAAACGGCCTTGAGGCCACTGATGTTGCCAAGATCAAGGATATCGTCATCAACGAGACACAGTACACCGCCGGACAGATCAAAATCATGGAGGCGGATTAAAAGCTGGCATGATGAGCAAGGCGGGGGGTGAAAAACAAAGGCCCCCTCTGACGAGGGGGCTGTCACCGAAGGTGACTGGGGGAGAGACTGATGTTTTGCCGCACATCTTGTGTTTATCGTCTCTCCCTCCGTCTCGGCTTACGCCGAGCCACCTCCCTCGTCAGAGGGAGGCTTTGGGCTGCATCACATCAAAAACATCTTTTCCCGCCGCAAATTATGGTTGTAATTTCCGGCGGGAAATGGTATACTGAACATTACGAATGAGTTTTATTGCAAGGAGATAGAAACGCTATGCCTGAAAATAAAGAATATATGACCCATCAGGAGGAGCTGGGCACCATCCAGATCTCCGAGGAGGTGGTGGCCTCCATCGCCTCTGCCGCCGTGCAGGAGGTGCCGGACGTGACGGGCCTGATGGGCGCCAATGTGTCGGATTTCATGGGCGGCAAGAAGATGACGGCCAAGGGCGTCCGTGTGGAAATGGACGGCGAGGCCATCGTGGTGTACGTATTTATCATGGTGCGCTACGGCTGCACCATCGGCGAGGTGGCCAAGAAAGCGCAGAATGCCGTGTATCAGGCGCTGGAGAGCACCACCGGCTATCCGGTATCCGCCGTGAACGTCCACGTGGGCGGCATCAGCTTCAACTAAACGAAAAAGAGAGAGAAGAATATGACACGCAATACCGCCCGTGAGATCGCCATGCATCTGGCGTTTGAACTGAGCTTTACCGACCTTCCCATCGGGGAATTCCTGAACCAGTATCTGTCGGAGGAGAAATTTGCCGAGCTGGCGCCGGAATGTGAGCTGTACGCCCAGCGTCCCAACGCTAAGCAGGAGGAATACATCCGCCGTCTGGTTTCTGGTGTGGCGGAGCATGCCGCCGAACTGGATACGTATATCGAAAAGTACGCCAAGGGCTGGCGGTTCGAACGTATCTCGCTGGTGGCCTCCGCCATCATGCGGCTGGCCATGTATGAGATTATGTACATGCCGGATATCCCCCACGGCGTCGCCATCAACGAGGCAGTGGAGCTGACCCGCAAGTATGACGAGCCGGAGACGGCCAAGTTCGTCAACGGCATTCTGGGCAGCTTTCTGCGGCAGGAGGTCAAGGAGTAAACACAGAAGGGCAGGGCGGAGACCCTGCCCTTTTTCGTAGAGGAGCGCACATGGAACAGCATGTTTTCAGCGTGACGGAAGTCAACCAATACATCAAAAGCATCATCGATGGCGTGCCCCAGCTGGGCGACCTGCTGATCCGGGGCGAGCTGTCCAACTACAAGGTCTATCCCTCCGGACACCACTACTTTACCCTGAAGGATGGCGAGAGCGCCATCCGCTGCGTCATGTTCCGGAGCAGTGCGGGGCGGCTGCGGTTCCACCCGGAGAGCGGCATGCAGGTCATTGCCGGAGGACGTATCAGCGTCTATCCCCGCGACGGCGCGTATCAGCTGTACTGCACGTCGCTGTCGGCGGACGGTATCGGCGATCTGTACGTGGCCTTCGAGCAGTTAAAGGACAAGCTGAACCGGGAGGGACTGTTCGATCCCGCCCACAAGAAGCCGCTGCCGCCGTACCCCCGGCGCATCGCCATCGTCACCTCATCGGCAGGCGCGGCGGTGCACGATATGATCCGCATTCTGCGGCGGCGGTATCCCATCGCCAAGGTGCTGCTGCTGCCGGTACGGGTGCAGGGGGTGGAGGCGCCGCCGGAGATCGTGGGCGCCATCCGCTATGCCAACCGCTGGCAGCTGGCGGATGTGCTGATCGTAGGCCGGGGCGGCGGCTCTATCGAGGATCTGTGGGCCTTCAATGACGAGCGGGTGGCCAGGGCCATCTATGCCTCGGAGATCCCGGTGATCTCCGCCGTGGGGCACGAGCCGGATGTGACCATCTCTGATTTTGTGGCGGATCGCCGTGCATCCACGCCCTCCAACGCGGCGGAGATCGCCGTGCCGGATCAGGCGGAGCTGTGGAAGCGGCTGGACAGCGCGGGCCGCGCCATGGCGCAGGGTGCGCTGAATACGCTGGAAAAGGCGGACGCCCAGTGGAAAACGCTGGCGTCCAAGCGGGTGCTGACCGACCCCATGGCCTTTGTGGACGACCGGCGGATGCAGTTGGACAGCGTGCAGCAGCGTATGGGTCTGACAGCCCACCGGCAGCTGAGCCGGCGGCAGCAGCGGTTTGCTACGCTGGCGGCGTCGCTGGACGCCCTCAGTCCGCTGAAGGTGCTGGGCCGGGGCTATGCCATGGCACAGACTACCGACGGCACGGTGCTGCGAACGAGCCAGCAGGTACAGGAAGGCGACAGGATACACGTGCGGCTGGGGCAGGGCGCCTTGGACTGCACCGTTGACCGTAAGGAGGACTGACATATGGCGGCGAAAAAAACTTTTGAGGAAAATATGGCGCGTTTGGAGGAGATTGTGGGCAAACTGGAAAAGGGCGACGCCCCGCTCAGCGATTCTCTGAAGCTGTTTGAGGAGGGCACGAAGCTCATCGCCCAGTGCCGGACAGAACTGGATAAGGCGGAGCAGCAGGTGGTCAAGCTGATGAAGGGCCCCGATGGTGCGCCGGTGGAAAACGATTTTTTAAGCGAGGAATAATATGGAATACGAAGCGAGATACCAGGAATATCAGCAGGCCATCGAGAAGTATCTGAACGGCCTGTTTACCGGAAAAGTGGCCTACGGCAAGCTGTACGAGGCCATGCGGTATGCCATTTTAGGCGGCGGAAAGCGCATCCGCCCGGTGCTGACGCTGGAGTTCGCCCGTCTGGGCGGCATCGACTGGCATCTGGCGCTGCCCTTTGCCTGTGCGCTGGAGCTGGTGCATAACTACAGCCTGATCCATGACGATCTGCCCTGCATGGACGACGACGATCTGCGCCGGGGCAAGCCCACCTGTCACAAGGCCTACGGTGAGACGCTGGCGGTTCTGGCGGGCGACGCCTTGCAGCCGGAGGCGTTCCGGCTGATTTTGGAAGCGCCCATGCTGCCTGCCGACACCAAGCTGGAGGCGCTGCGGGTGCTGGTGAAGGCCTGCGGCGCGGACGGCATGGTGGGCGGTCAGGTGCTGGACACGGTGTACAACGTGGACACCGCCGAGGGTCTGACCCAGCTGAACCGCCTGAAAACCGGCGTGATGATCTCCGGCGCGGCGGAGCTGGGCTGCGTGGCGGCCAAGATGAATCAGGGCATGCGCTCTCAGGCATTGGCCTACGCTGACGGCATCGGCAAGGCGTTCCAGATCCGGGACGACATGCTGGATGTGGTGGGCGACGCCGCCGTGTTCGGCAAGCCTATCGGTTCCGATAAGGAGGAGGGCAAGGTCACGTTCGTAGATGTACTGGGGCTGGACGGCTGCGCTCAGGAGGTGGAGCGCTGCACGGAGAGCGCCAAGGCCGCCGTGGCCAACTGGTCGGATCACATGTTCCTGTGGGAGCTGGCCGACCGGATGGTAGGCAGAAACAAGTAAGGAATAAAAAAATTGGCGGTCGTCAGACCGCCAATTTTTTATTCCATTAAACCATATTTCCGCTTGATGCGATCCAGCTTTTCCAGTAGGGGCTCCGCCGCGATCCACAGGAAGAAGGCTGTGGCGGCGGCGTGAACGCAGTCCAGTGGGAAGCCGGTGACGTAGTAGGTCAGTAGCACCTTCCACGTCAGCGTTTCCGTATTGGCCCACATCAGCACCGACGCGGGGTTCATGATGCCGCCGTAGATCACGATGGCGCTGAACACGCCGAACACGCACAGGCTGCCCCGTGTGCGGCGCAGCAGTCCTTTGCGGAACAGCACGCCTGCCAGAAAGCCGATGATGCCCATGCAGAACATCTGCCACGGTGTCCACGGGCCTTGGGAAAAGAACATGTTGGACACCAGCATGGACAGTGCGCCCACCAGGAAGCCGCTCTCGCCGCCCAGGGCTACGCCGGAGATGATGGTCATGGCCATCACCGGCTTGAACTGGGGCAGCATGAAGAAGACGGCCCGGCCCGCCACGGAGATGGCGCACAGCACGGCGATGACCACCAGCTCGCGGGCTTGGGGCTTGCGGCCCTCAAACACCAGAAAGAAGGGCAGCATGCACTCAAAAAGCACCAGCACCGACACGATGGCGTATTGCTGCCGCTGGAGATAGAACACACCGATGAACAGCGTCACCGGGATCAGCAGTAGGGCGGACACCGCCATAGCCACAGTGCGCTTGGGCAGCTTCCGCTTTTCCACCGGCATCTGCGCCATCACCGGCGGCTGGGAGCGCCGCCCGATGGCCAGCGCCAGCACCAGCAGCAGGACGCAGAACAGGGCATACAGCCCCAACTGCTTTTCACCCAATGCCGTCAGGCCGCTTGCGGTGACGGCGCTGGAAAGGTCTGTGCTGTTGGCGGCGTACAGGAAGATGGCAATTGCGCCAGCACCGCTGACCGCTGCCAGCGCCTTGCGCCACAGGGGCAGCTTTTTCGGTTTCCAGTCCGGCGTTTCCTCTTCCGGTTCCGGCAAGGGCGGGGCCTCCAGCGGAAGCTCCGGCATGGGCGGCACGTGGCCGCCGCAGACGGTCATCACGTCCTCCGCCGTTACCGCCTGGGGCTCCAGAGGCCGGGCAATGCGGTTGGCGGCGGTGGTATAGAAGCTGTTGCCGCTGAAGAAGGCACGGGGAGATGCTTCTGTCACGATGCTGCCGTCGAAGAACAACGCGCAGCGGTGAGCGTACCGGGCGCAGAATTCCACGTCGTGGCTCACCATCAGCAGGGAGACGCCCTGTGCCAGCAAGGCGCGGAGAATTTCTGCGAACAGCTGCTTGAACTCCGCGTCAAGGCCCTTGGTAGGCTCATCCAGCAGCAGAATTTCCGGCTGCAAAAGCAGCACCTTGGCCAGCGCGGCCCGCTGCTGCTCGCCGCCGGAGAGGTCGTAGGGATGGCGATCCAGCAGTGTGTCCAGACGGCACAGCTGCACCATCCGGGCCACCCGCTCCTCCTGTTGCCGTTTAGGCAGCTTGCTGCCGGAGAAAATTTCAAACAAGTCCTCGCGGACGGTTTTCTTCACAAATAAGGTCTGGGGATTCTGGGGCAGCATGCCCAACGTGCCGGACACCACAATATCGCCCCGATAGGGCTTTTTCAGCCCGGAGAGCAGCTTCAATGTGGTGCTCTTGCCCGCACCGTTGCCGCCCAGCAGCGCCAGAAACTCGCCCCTGCCCAGCGTTAGGTCAAGACCCTTTACCACGTCGGGGCTGTTTTCCTCATAGCGGAACCACGCGCCCTCTACGGTGATGACCGGCTCACGTTTGGGCTGCTTCGGCTCCTCGGTCAGCGGCAGCAGGGGCTTGTGGGATGCAAACTCCTGTAGGAAATCCCGACCCTCCCGCACGGTGACGGGGCAGGGCGCGTCGGACTCCACCGCCGCCCAGATGCGCATGGCGGCGGGCATGGCGAGAAACATCCGGTGGCCCATGACCTTGAGTCGCTGGCCCACCTCCGCGGGCGTTCCGGTACACAGCAGCCGCCCACCGTCCATCACCGCCACGGTGGTGGCCAGGGGGAAGGCTTCTTCTAAGCGGTGCTCTGTCAGCACAATGGTGGTGCCCAGCTCCCGGTTGATCTTGCCCAGCACCGCCAGAAAGTCCGACGCGGCGATGGGGTCAAGCTGGCTGGTGGGCTCGTCCAGGATCAGCACGTCCGGCTGCATGGCCATGACGGATGCCAGATTCAAAAGCTGCTTCTGGCCGCCGGACAGCTCCGTCACGTCCTTATGAAACCACCCCTCGATGCCGAAAAACGACGCCATCTCCGCCACGCGGCGGCGGATGGTGGGGGTGTCCTCGCCCAAGCTCTCCAGCCCGAAAGCCAGCTCGTGCCACACCTTGTCAGTGACGATCTGGTTCTCCGGAGACTGCTGCACAAAGCCGATGCGGGCGGCCTGTGTCCGCGCGTCCACGTCCTCCAGCGGCGTATCCCGGAACAGGATGCGGCCCGACCGGACGCCGTGAGGGGCCAGCGCAGGCTTCAACTGCCGCAGCAGCGTGGACTTGCCGCAGCCGGAGGGGCCGCACAGCACCACGAACGCGCCCTCCGGCACCGTCAGCGTCAGGTCGTCGATGGCACGGACGGTCTGCTCCGGGTAGGAAAATGTCAGGTTTTCAATGGTGAACAGCGCCACATCCGCGCCTCCCTTCTGTCCAAGATCACCGGCGTCAGACACAAGGCCAGATACACCAGATAAAAGCTGACGGTCATGGGCTGAATCAGCACGCCCGTCAGCGCCGGGAAGTACCACCATTTCAGTCCTCCGGCCATAGCGCCGCAGGTGAGATACACGCCGCAGAAGCCCAGCCACAGCAGGGCATAGCGATCCCGCTCCTCTATGCGGAAGACGGAGAAGGCGGTGCGGCCCTTCAGGCCGTAGCCCCGGCTTTTCATGCTGTCGGCGGTCTCGATGGCGTTTTCCAGAGCCCAAGTCACCATGATGGAGAAGATGGTAACGGCCTTCCTCGCCCGCTGCCACACGCTGCCGCTGCTGACGTCCCGCCCGATGCAGAACTGGGCCTGCCGCACGGTGTCCATCTGCTGTTTGAACCGGGGGACGAACCGCAGCGTCATGCTGAGCACCAGCGACAGGGCGGGAATCACCCGGCCAAAGAGGTAGACAAACTTATCAGAGGTGAGAACGCGGTTGTAGCACACGAACCACAGCAGCACGGCGCACAGCATGCATCCCGCCGCAAGGCCGTACAGGATGCTCTCCAGCGTCAGGGGATTGCCGGTGGGGAGATAGGTCAGAATGGTCATGCCCGCGTGGTTGAAGGCGGGGTTCACCAGGGCCGCCAGCAGCATCACCGGCAGGGCGATCTTCAGGCTGAGCCGCAGGCCCTTGCGGCCGTTCAGCTGAATGACGTACAGCACCGCGCCCAACAGGGAGATCAGCAGGCACACCGGGTGCATCAGCACCATGGAGAACACCAGCACCAGCGCGAAAAACAGAAAATTCACCACCGGATGATAGCGGGAAAAGGTATCGGACATGATGCGGGCCTCCTTTCGTGGTGGAATGGGCAGAGAAAAGCCGTGGCAATGAAGCTACATTGCCACGGCCGTTTTTCCGTGTTGACTGCCGCCTGCGGTATGCTGCGTACCGTGCGGCGAACATGTTGAGCAGGTCTTCTGACTTACGCATCCACAGCATCACACGCCTTCTCGGCTGCCCGATGGCCGGCTTTCACCTGTGTGATACCTACGCGATTACAGCGGCGGCACCGTTCGGGATTTGCACCCGATTTTCTATTCTCCCTGTCGCCTTTTTTGCGGCGGACGGGGCACTCAACCAGATTCAATTCTATTGCCATTATAGGCAATGGGCCGCAGTTTGTCAAATGGTTTATCCTACCTTACAGATCCAGCTTCAGGTCGCCGTCTTTGATCCAGCTCCAGTTCCGCAGGGGGATGGCGAACAGCCACGTCAGCACGGCGGGCAGAACGAAGGAAATCAGGATCAGACCCAGCCAGTCAAAGCCGGTGATGGCGGCCTTCGTGCCGCTGGCGATGTCATTAAGCCAGCCGGTGTACACGCCGATCTGTCCCACGAAGCCGCAGGTGCCCATACCGGAGGACACCGGCGGGCCGTTCATTTGCAGCTTGAACAAACACGTGGCGATGGGGCCGGTAACGGCGGAGGCCAGCGTAGGGGGGATCCAGATGCGGACATTGCGGACGATGTTGCCCATTTGCAGCATACTGGTGCCGATGCCCTGGGCCACCAGACCGCCCCAGCGGTTCTCCCGAAAGCTCATGACGGCGAATCCTACCATCTGGGCGCAGCAGCCCGCTACGGCAGCGCCGCCCGCCAGACCCGTCAGTCCCAGACTGGCGCAGATGGCGGCGGAGGAGATGGGCAGCGTCAGCGCCACGCCGATGATGACGGACACCAGAATACCCATGAAGAAGGGCTGCAGCTCAGTGGCCCACTTGATGGCGTCACCAACGGAGGTAGCTGCTGTGCCGATAGGCCGCGCCACCAGCGCCGCAAAGCCGATGCCGGCCAGAATGGTGACGATGGGCGTCACCAGAATGTCGATCTTGGTCTCTTTGCTGATGGCCTTGCCCACCTCGGCGGCCAGAATCGCCACAAAGAACACGGCCAGAGGGCCGCCCGTTCCGCCCAGCACATTGGTGGCAAAGCCCACGGTGATGAGGGAGAACAGCACCAGCGGAGGGGCCTCCAGAGCCTTACCGATGGCCACGGCCATGGCTGGGCCCACCATCAGCGAGCAGAAACCGCCGATGGTGTAATAGAAGGTCACGTCACCCTGCTTGATGGTCAGAAATGTGTCAGTCAGAAAGCCGATGCCGAACTGCTTGCCGATGGTGTCCAGAATGGTGCCCACCAGCAGCGTGCAGAACAGGCCCTGCGCCATGGCGGACATGGCGTCGATAAAATAGCGCTTGGCGGAGAAGGTGATGTTCTTCCGCGCCAGAAATGCCCGGACTTTTTCCATAGTATGTACCTCATAATCCCGAAAGATATAATGGAGTGGACATGTGTCTTGACACATGTCCACTCCATTATAAACAAGTTATGGGATTTGTCAATAGCGATGTTTTTCAGTTGGCGTCATACAGCATGCCCATGTCGGCCAGCGTTTCCTTCAGGTGGGCGAATACCGCCTCGCTGGGGCAGGAGAGGGTGTGCAGATGTACGCCGCCGGTCAATGCGCTGATGGGCTGGGCGTGGGAGGTCTTCATCCGATGGATGAACTGCTCCACATCGTACCGGCTGGACAGAGCCAGCGGCGCGGTCAGCTGGCCGTACACCGGGTGCTCCACGATCACGTCCACCACCGTGCAGCCGCAGTCCACCATGGCGAACAGCTCCTTTTGCGTGTCCTCGCCGCTGTGGTGACAGGCGATGGTGCGGCGCAGCCCCGTCTCGGCGGGGATCATATAGCCCCGGGGCGTAGCGGTGATGCTGTGTCCCTCGGCCCGCAGCAGGGCGATATCGCCCACCACCACCTGCCGGGTGACGGAAAACTGCTGGGCCAGCGCGGTGGCGCTGATAGGCGTCTGAGCGGCGGTCAACTGGTCGTAAATGGCGCTACGGCGCTGTGCTGCGGTCATGACAAAGCATCTCCTCTCAAAGAAAAATCTCCTATTCTGCATTATAGCCCGGTTCCCACCGCCCGTCAACTATCGTTGATATGGGATTTTCCTCTTTTCTTTCCGGAAAAACTGGTGTATACTATATCCTGTATTCATATATGTATTGGGAGGTTTACTGTGTACGAGCGAAGAACAGAAATTATGCAGAATGTTTTCCTGACATATCTGCCTGCCAGTAAATTCAAAACAAGCGTTCTCAGCGCCCATCTGGTGACGCCGCTGAGCAAGGAGACGGCCTCTGCCAACGCGCTGCTTCCGGCGGTGCTGCGCCGCGGCACCATGCGCTGCCCGGATATGGAGAGCCTGTCCGCCGCGCTGGACACCCTGTACGGCGCGCAGATTGATTATACCGTTCGCAAGAAGGGCGAACGCCAGTGCATCGGCTTTGTGGCTTCCGTGATTGATGACGCCTTTGCCCCGGCGGGAGAAAAGCTGCTGGAGCCGGTGTCCGACCTGCTGGGCGAGCTGTTTCTTGATCCCGTGACCCGCAACGGCCGCTTTCTGGCGGAGTATGTGGACAGCGAAAAGCAGAACCTGATCGACGCCATTCGGGCCATCCGCAACGACAAGCAGGATTGGGCCGACGTGCGGCTGATGCAGGAGATGTGCGCCGGAGAGCCTTACGGTGTGCTGCGTCTGGGCGACGAGGAATCCGCCGCGAAGATCAACAATCACAAGCTGTTCAACCACTACCGTGAGCTGCTGGCCACCAGCCGCGTGGAGATGTTCTACTGCGGCAGCGCAAAGCAGGAGCGGGTGCAGGGCGCGTTGTGTCGTGCGTTTGCCGCGCTGCCCCGCGGCGTGGTGACGGAGGGTGAGCCCATCCGCCGCATCGCCGCGCCGGAGCAGCCCCGCTATCTTACCGAGGAGATGGACGTGACCCAGGGCAAGCTGTCCATGGGCTGGCGCTGCGGCACCGACGATGTGCCCGCCATGATCATGGCGAACCTGATCTTCGGCGGCACCAGCAACGCCAAGCTTTTCCTGAACGTGCGGGAGAAGATGTCGCTGTGCTACTACGCGTCCTCCAGCTACGCCCGCTCCAAGGGGATCATGACGGTCTCCTCCGGTATCGAGACGAAGGACTTCCAGAAGGCACACGACGAGATCCTGCATCAGCTGGAGCTGGTGAAGCAGGGCCAGTGGGAGGACTGGGAATTGCAGGGCGCACTGGCCACCATGTGCTCGTCCCTGACCTCACTGTCCGATTTGCAGGGCGCTCTGGAGAACTATTGTCTGGGCCAGACCGCCATCGGCGCGGAGGACACGCCGGAGGATCTGATGGCGGCGCTGCATCAGGTGACGCCGGAGCGCATCCGGAAGGCGGCTCAGAGCTGCCAGCTTGACACGGTATTCTTCCTGAAGGGAAAGGAGGCGGCCACATGCTGACCAATTATACCCGTATTGGCGAGACCGCCCGGTGGGAGACGCTGCCCAACGGACTGCCGGTCTGCATCGTGCCCAAAAAGGACTTCCAGCGAAAATACGCCCTGTTTGCCACCCGCTATGGCGGCATGGACATGAAGTTCCAGCTGGACGGCCAGTGGCTGGACACTCCCGCCGGTATCGCCCACTATCTGGAGCATAAAATGTTTGATACCGCCGAGGGCAACGCCCTGCAGGAGCTGGCGAAAAACGGCGCGGAGCCCAACGCCTTTACCTCCAACGCCATTACCTGCTACTATTTCAGCTCTACCGAACAGTTCTATGAGAACCTGAAGATCCTGCTGTCCTTTGTGTCCGTTCCCTACTTTACCGACGAGTCGGTGGAGAAGGAGCAAGGCATCATCGGTCAGGAGATCGGCATGATCGAGGATAACCCGGAATGGCAGTGCTATAAGCAGCTGATGCAGGGCCTGTATCACCACAGTCCCGCCCGCACCCCCATTGCCGGCAGCGTGGAGAGCATCCGCCAGATCACGGCACAGACCCTGTACGACTGCCACAAGGCCTTCTATACCCCCGCCAATATGTGTCTTGTGGTGGTGGGCGACGTGGACGGCGACGAAGTGCTGCGTCTGGCGGAGGAAGTCCTTCCCAAGACCAGCGGCCCGCTGATCCCCCGTGATTATGGTGTGGAGGAGCCCCTGACACCCTGTCAGAAGGAGACACGGGGTCGTATGGAGATCGCCATGCCTACGTTTATGGCGGGCTTCAAGTGTCCGCCCCAGCGCGGCGGCGAGGAGCAGGCACGCAGCACGGCGTTGGGTGAGCTGGCTATCGACGTGCTGGCGGGCGAGTCCAGTCCTCTGTATGCCCGGCTGTACAGTCAGGGGCTGCTCAACGGCTCCTTCGGGTGCAGCTATGATATTCTGCCCGGCGTGGCTTACGTCTATTTGGGCGGCGACAGCAACAATCCCAACGCCGTGGTGAAGGCGGTGCTGGACGAGGCCCAGCGCCTGGTGAAGGAGGGCATCGACCCGGCCTATTACCTGCGGCTGCGCAACGCCAACTTCGGCACGGCGCTGAAGGCTCTCAACAGCTTCGAGGGCATCGCCGTGTCCATGGCGGAGGGCAAATTCCACGACTATGATCCCTACCGTTTCCCGGAGATCTACGACAGTATCAGCGCAGACGATGTGCTGGACTTCATCCGGGAGAATCTGGTGGAGGAGCGCTGCGCCGTGTCCATTATCGAGCCTCTCGGCGAAGCAAAGGAGTGATCTTTTACGAACGGCATGATCATGACAGACAGTCCCATCCGCTTTCCGGGGCTGTTCGGTGATTGGGCGTTTACCGCGTCCTCCAAGGCCATCAACATCGGCCACGGTATCTACTGGTACGGCATCATTATTGCCTGCGGCCTGCTGCTGGCGGTGGCGTTCTGTCTGCGTCAGCGGAAGCACTACGGCATCAGCGAGGATGACCTAATGGACTGCATCCTGTGGGGCATTCCCTGCGGTATCATCGGAGCACGACTGTACTATGTGATCTTCTATCTTGACCTGTTCCGGGACGCCGACGGGAAATTCAACTGGGGCAAGGCGGTGGCCATCTGGGATGGCGGCCTTGCCATCTACGGCGCGGTCATTGCGGTGGTGATCCTGGCGGTCATCATGGCAAAACGCAAGGGCTTCAAGCTGTGCGCCCTGACCGATCTGGTGGTGATGGGGCTGCTGATCGGCCAGATCGTGGGTCGCTGGGGCAACTTCATGAACCGCGAGGCCTTCGGCACGGAGACTACCGTTTTCTGCCGTATGCAGCTGACGCTGAAAACCGGAGAGCTGATCGAGGTGCACCCCACCTTCCTGTACGAAAGCCTGTGGAATCTGGTGGGCCTGCTGCTGATCGTCCTGATCGTGGCGAAGCACCGGAGGTTTGACGGCGAGAATACCCTGTGCTACTTCCTGTGGTACGGTCTGGGCCGCTTCTGGATCGAGGGTTTGCGGACTGACAGCCTGTACCTGTTCGACTGGACCATCGGCGGTGCACCCATCCGGGTGTCTCAGGCGCTGTCGGCGGTGATGGTGCTGGTATCGGCGTTCCTGCTGGTGTGGAACCTGTGGGTGAAGCCTCACAAGCCGGAGGAGCTGTACGTCAACATTGTGGCGGCACGGGAAGCCGCCAAGGCGGAGGAAACGCCGGAGGAATAAACAAAAACGCTCTGCGGGTAATCCCGCAGAGCGTTTTTCAGCCTGTCAAAGAACGCCAGTTCTCGTTATGCGAGAGCTGGCGTTTTAG
>URKW01000005.1 GCA_900548615.1 uncultured Eubacteriales bacterium
CTATTTTTTCTCAATTATCCTGTCCGAATTTCTCAAAAATCGTGTCGCGCTACAGGAGGAAGAACCAGTTGACAGATAAAGAGTTACATAAGCTGAATCGAAAAGAGCTGTTGGAGCTGATGCTGGATCAGAGCCGCCAGTTGGACGACCTGCGGGAGCAACTGCGGCAGGCGCAGGAACAGCTGGCAAGCCGGCAGCTGCTGTTGAACAAGGCCGGGTCTATCGCAGAGGCGTCCTTGCAGCTGAACCGGGTATTCGAGGCGGCGCAGGCGGCAGCGGAGCAGTATCTGGAAAACGTGCAGACTCTCAGCGGCCGACAGACGGAGGTCTGCCAGCAGCTGGTAGATGAAAGCCAGCAAAAAGCCGATACGCTGCTGAACGAGACGCAGACCCGCTGCCAGATCATGGAAGCCGAGACGCAGGCCAGATGTCAGGCGATGGAAGCGGAAACGCAGGAGAAATGCCGGATTCTGGAGACTGAGACCCGTGAAAAATGCGAGACCATGACCCGGAAGGCGGAGGAACAGGCCAATCAGGCATGGCAGCAGGCGCAGGAGAAGATACAGCAGGTCATCGACCAACACAGCGCCCTGAAGGATCTGCTGAACATCATCAGCAAAGAGGCAACGGAAGCATGAAAGAAAATTTGACACAGCCGACTACGGCGCAGTTGGAAGCGGAGGTTGCCCGCGTCAGCTACCGTTCCCGTTTCGGCAGGGTGCTGCGCAGCACCATTTACGCGCTGGTCATCGTGGCGGCGGTGGCGGTGCTGATCGCCACACTGTGGCTGCCCATCCTGCAAATTTACGGAAGCTCCATGACCCCTACGCTGGAAGAGGGCGAGATCGTGGTGGCGGTAAAGGGCTCCCGTTTTCGCACCGGCGATGTGATCGCCTTCTACTACAACAACAAGATGCTGGTGAAGCGCGTGATCGCTTCTGCCGGACAGTGGGTGAATATTGACGAGGACGGCACGGTCTACGTAGACAACGTTAAGATCGACGAGCCGTATCTGACGGAAAAAGCCTTTGGCGACTGTGACCTGAAGCTGCCCTATCAGGTGCCGGACGGCCGGTTGTTCGTCATGGGCGACCATCGGGCCACCTCCGTGGACTCCCGTAACACGGTGGTGGGCTGCGTGGCGGAGGAACAGATCGTAGGAAAAATCGTGTTTTGCGTCTGGCCGATGGAACGGCTGGGACGCGTCAGCTAACAAGACAGAGGAGGAAATGATATGAAGAAAGGAATGCGTTCCAACGCAGACGGCGTTCTGGAGAAGAAGCGCCGCAGTCAGAAGTGGAAGCGACTGGCGGGCGTATTGGGCTGCCTGGTGGTGATCGTAACCGCCTACGTGCTGATGCGGCCCGCCGAGACGCTGGAGCGTGAGTTAATCTGCGGCATGGAGGAGCACCAGCACTCCGTGGAGCAGGGCTGCTACCAGGAGATAGCGGCGGAGCCTTCCCAGCCCATCTGCGGCATGGAGGAAGCAGGCCACGTTCACAGTGAGGAATGCTACAGCGCCGTGAGCGTGCTGACCTGCACGGAGCCGGAGGGCGGCGGGCACCAGCACGGCGAGAGCTGTTATACCATGGAAACCACTTTGATTTGTGATCTGTCGGAAGCCGATGGGCATACCCACACGGCGGAGTGCTACCCTGCCGAGGACGCGGAAGCTACTCCGGAGCTTAAACTGGTCTGCGAGCTGCCGGAGCATACCCACACCGAGGATTGCTATGCCGACGACGCGGCTCAGCATGCTCAGGTGGAGGAAGTGGCGGCGCTGATCGATGCACTGCCCAGTGCGGAGGAAGTGGAAGCCAGACTGGAGGAGCTGCTGGCAGCGGATGACGCCGAGGCTTACGATGCCTACTGCGCGGAGTTGGCCCGTCAGGTGGAGCAGGCCAACACGGCCTACGAAGCCCTGACCGACGAACAGAAGGCCCAGCTGAATATCGACAAGCTGACGGCGCTGTTTGTCTATCTCCCTGCAAAGGAAGGAACCTTTACACTGACTGCGCCCGCTACCGAAAGCGGCATTGTTGTGACCATTTCTGGCGAGACGGCGTCGCTGCCCTTCCCGGTGGAGGAGTTGACCCTGACTGCCGTCGAGGTGGAGGACGAGAACGCCAACGCACTGCGGGATGAAGCGCTGGAAAGCGAGGAACTGACGGCGGCGGAGAACTACATGCTGGACATCCGCCTGATGCACGGCGAAGAGGAAGTACAGCCCACCGGCCCTATCACGGTGACGTTCGCGGGTCTGCCGCTGGATGGCGGCGCGGATGTGGCGCTGGTCGACGATGTTGATGACAACGCTGACACCGACACGGAGCCTATGGCATATCAGACAAAAGAAATGGCCGCGCAGGCCGTAGTGGCCAACGCGGCGGATGATATGGATATGTCGGAGGAAACAACGGACGACACAGTAAATGACGCAGGCGAGAGTTCTGTGACCGGCCCCAAGGTTTACCAAATCGACGAGGACACCCAGCAGGCCACGGAAGTCGACGTGGCGGTGAACGACGAAAATAATGTAGTGCTGGAAACCGACCAGCTTACGGATTTGTATAGTGTGTCGGTGTTGGCGATTGCAACGCAAGCGGCGGAATTCGTGAACGTTCGTGACGCAGACTCTCTAAGTCAAGCTCTCGAAAACGGTAAATCCGCAATGCTGGTCAAGGATATTTCTGTAGACACAAGCCTACTTCAATATCCGTTGAAGGTTCGATCTGGAAAGACAGTTTCACTTGATTTGAATGGTTACAGACTATATTTTAGGAGTAGAGGAAACAATAAAGCGCTCTTTTACGTGTATAAAGACGCAACATTGACTATTTGTGACAGAAAAGCATCCTCTGTTTCTGAGTCTGTATCTACTGTAGTTAATTCAGCAGGTAATGTGGCCAGTTGCGATGGCAATGTACTGACGTATTATGTCACAGCCAGCAAGGAAGATGACGCGACAAATCATACAACAGTCGAGAATACAACAAGGCATGTCGTTACATTGGGAGGGGGAAATGCAGGAGCGATTGTAGGCATTAATGAGAAACGGTATAGAACTGACAGATATGCATTCTTAGTGGAGGGAACGCTAAATATTGAAGGCGGATATATCTGTAATTTCGGCGATGACAGCAATACCCTGAGCGCTATATGCGCAAATACCTCAACTAGTACCGTTATACTTTCCGGTGGCGTAATTGCCGCAAATAAATGCGACAAAGGCGGAGCTATCAGCTTAACTGGCGGTGCAAAGATGACAATGACAGGCGGCATTATCAGTGGCAACACTGCAATTAATGATGGTGGCGGAGTTTATTGTTCTGGTGCATCATTTAATATGTCAAATGGATATATTACCTGCAATTCCCAAAGTGAAGATATCGCTAGCGAGGGAGGCGGAGGAGTCTATCTCGACATTAAGGGAAAATTTGTTATGAGCGGCGGGTATTTAACAGGAAACAGCGCAGCCAGTCGCGGGGGTGGCCTTGCAACATTTTATAATGATAACAAAGAGGTTGCAGCGGAGAATATAGCTACAGTAACGATTCAAGGTGGTTTTATTTCTGGAAATACAGCCCAAAATAATACAGGCGGCGGTCTTGATTTATGCACATCCAGTATTAGCAAAATAAAGACAGAGGACTCAAAAAGAATATATATTACCAATAATACCATGAAGGCGTTAAGACCATGGGGTGGTGGTGGCATATATATAGGACATGGAGCAAAGTGTTATTTTCAGAATGTAATAATAACAAAAAATCACGCTAATGGCTTGGGTGGGGGACTTTCTACCTGCAACGCTAGCCATACATTTTTATATGTTGATAAGGGCGCTGCTATATTTAAGAACACCGATGGAAAAACAAATCCGCAGTTTTTCAAAAATCCTTCATCGACTACTGATCAGATTAGGTATAAATATAGCGGAACAACCGGAAACCCTTATCCATACTCTGTTAAAGACGCTGGTGCAGAGAGGGGAGATATCTTTTGCTGTGGAAAGACATTTCTTGTTGCAGGGATGCTGGGCAATGGAGAGCCTAAATGGAGTGGTAGCATAGATGGAGTTCGTTTACCTGCCCTTGCAAAAGATGATGTAGCTACGGCAGCGGTTGTCTTAGCGGCAAAAGCATCCCCGTCAAAAGACGATATCGAATATGCGCAGAAAACTGCCTCCATTTATATCACCGGAAATCAGTCTGCAACTCATGGCGGCGGTATTATGAGCAACGGAATTTTGTACTTTGGAACGAATTATGAAGAAAATACAGTTCCATCAACACTCATACTTGAAGGGAAAAAAATGTTGCTTGGTGCAGATAATACTCCTATAGGTGGCGCCGGTGGATATCAATTTCAGTTTTCAATTACAGATGTTACTAATTCACAAAATCCGCAATTGATAAAGACGGTGACTGCAGCAGACAACGGAGAAATCTCAGCGACGCTTACCTTCTCCCAAAAAGGTGAATATGTATATAGGATTGCCGAAATTGTAGAGCATCCCCGGATCATGCAATATGATACTACTACGTATACAGTAAAAGTAAATGTTGACGAAAAAAAGGAATTGCTGGGCAGCCATTATAGTACGCCAACAGGTGTATATGTACATCCATTTTCAGTAACTGTTACGAATGATAAGACAAGTGAAGTAGTATTTTCAACAAGCTATGACGGAGTAGGGATTGATAAGACTACTGTAGTATATCTTTGCAGTACCGCTTCCGGTGGTGCGGCCTTTACCAACCAGCTGAAAGAAGAGGAATACACACTGGATATCACCAAGCAGGATGCTGCGACTGGAAAGGGTATCGGCGTAGCAACCTTTGAGATGCAAACCTTTGTAATGGATCCCAGACCTGTTGGTGTCGATAAGCCGGGTACTGGCAAGGAAATGTACATTGGCATGTACTGCGTCAAGGTCAAAGATGGTGTTTACCGTTATGTAGGTTATTCGTGGAAATCCGGTATGCCATCAAATATTGTCCGTGAGTTTGATACCGATACCAACGGAAAATTGCTGATCATTGGCTTGCCTGTCGGAAAATATCAAATGCGGGAAAAAACTGCGCCCGAAGGCTATCAGATAGCAGAACAGTGGAAAAAATGGAATGAAATTCCGCTAAATGCGACTGATATTCCCTCTGGTACAAAGACGATTACGGTGGCCGACCCGCCCGCCACGTATATATTCCAGTTCCTGAAGGTCAGCGAAGCCGACAAGACCAAGCCCGTTCCCAACGCGAAGTACAAGCTGCTGGACAGCACAGGCCAGGAGGTCAAGTTTACCAAAGCCGGTACGGAGTATCAGTACAGCACCAGCGGCACAGTTACCGAGCTTATCACGGACAAGGACGGCAGATTCCAGCTGACAGGCCTGCCGCGCGGCAGCTACACGCTGCGCGAGATCGAAGCGCCTGCCGGATTTGGCCTTGCGGACGATTATTCCTTCGAGCTTTCACCTGAAAAAACGGTGGATCAAGTGTTTACCTACACACAGGAGGAGCCTGTTGTATATGAGCTTCCCGAAACGGGCGGCGGTGGTGCAAAACCCTATGTTATCACCGGCGCGGCACTGTTGGTAGGCGCGGCATGCCTGACGGCTTGTCGTGACAAGCGCAGAAAGGCGGGTGGTCGTACTTCCTGACAACTATCCGCGCAAAAATCGGCACATACCAAAACCACAAGGAAATTAAAAGGAGAAGAAATGAAACACATGAAAAAGCTCGTCACATTACTGCTGGCGCTCATCATGGCGCTGGCACTGGTGGTTCCCGCTTCGGCAGCCACCGTGGAAAACAAAACAGGCCACGCCTACGAGGCCTATCAGATATTCAAGGGTACGCAGAGCAGTGACTCCTATGTACTTGCCGATGTGGAGTGGGGTTCCGATATCGACAGTACCCAATTTCTGAAAGCGTTGAAAACGGATGGCCGTCTTGTAGATAATGCTAATAAGCAGATCTTTGCCAACTGCGCAACCGCCGCGGACGTAGCGGAGGTTTTGAAAACCGAAGCGGATAACAGCAAGGTTGCTAAAGCCGTCGCCAATCTGGCAGCAAAACATCGAAAAACAACGTTCACCGCATCCATTGCTAAAGATGCCAAAAATGTTGAGTTGCCCGCCGGTTATTACCTGCTGGTTGATGTCACCACCCCCGGCGAGGGAGACGCCATGAACTCCGCGCTGCTGCAGGTGACAAATAAAGGCAATATTGTTCTTGATAAAAAGTATGACGTTCCCCAAGTCAACAAGAGCGTCAAGGATACCGACGATCAGTGGGGCGAAGCTGCAGACTGGTGCATTGGCTCCAACGTTCCTTTCCAGTTGATCGGTACCCTTCCCAGCAACTATGCCGATTACGAAACCTACAAGTATGTATTCCATGATACGCTGTCTTCTGCCCTGAAGTATAACGGTGATGTAACGGTTTACTTCCGCAGTGGCGATAAGGATACACAAATTGCCTCCTCCAACTTCACAGTTGATCCGCCTTCCGCGGCTACAGCTGGCGGCGGCACCTTAACGATCACCTTTAATGATTTGAAAAAGGTATCCGGTGTTAATATTACTTCTGGCGGCCAGATCGTTGTAAAGTACACTGCTAAGCTGCTCAATACTGCCGTGATCGGTCAGCCCGGTAACTCCAACGAGGTCTATCTGGAATATTCCAGCAATCCCAACTTCTCCGGCACTGGTACGCCTCCCACCAGTGAGACTCCCAAAGATAGAGTTCTGGTGTTTACCTATCAGTTGGACATCAACAAGGTAGATGGCACAACTCCCACCAAGAAGCTGCAGAATGCCGAATTCAAGCTGAAGTGCATTGCTGCTGAAAAAGAGGTCACCTGGAACGGCAAGTGGGTCACTGTTGACGCCAACAACAAAGTCACCGGTTGGGCAGATACGCAGGGTAAGGGTTCTACTCTGATCACTAACGCCAACGGTCTTGCCCAGGTTATCGGTTTGGATGCCGGTACATATGAGCTGTATGAAACCAAGGCTCCCGGTGGTTATAACAAGTTGAAGGATCCTATTCAGATCGTCATTACTGCTACACTGGATAAGACCGAAGATAATCCTGCCCTGACCGCTTTGACCATCAAGGTTGATGACAGTGCAGCGAAAGCGGGCGATGTGACTAAGGGTACCGTTTCCACCACTGTCACCAATAACTCCGGTGCGACGCTGCCTGAGACCGGCGGCATTGGCACCACCCTGTTCTACATCATCGGCGGCGTGCTGATGGTGGGCGCGGCTGTGCTGCTGGTTACCCGCAAGCGCATGAACAACACCAAGTAACACTATCCCGATTCTCTCAATTACCCTACCCGTATGCTGCAGTGGGGGAGACGGTACGCCGTCTCCCCGCCGCGGCAAGGAGGCTCCTGAATGAAAAAGAAAAGCAGCTTTGTGACTGCCATCCTGATCGCCGCGCTTCTTGCCGGAGCGCTGCTGTTGTTGTATCCTACCGTCAGCGATTACTGGAACTCGTTCCACCAGTCCCGCGCCATCGCCAGCTATGCCGAGCAGGTGGCCGATCTGGACGATACCACGTATGACCAGATTTGGGCGGATGCACGCGCTTACAATGAAACACTGGACAACAGCACAAGCCGCTTTGTCATGACCGAGGAGCAGAAGAAGATCTATGAAGCCCTGCTGAATATTGCGGACAACGGCGTCATGGGCTACATCGAGATTCCCAAAATAAAGTGTAACCTTCCCATCTATCATGGCACGGACGAGGCGGTTTTACAGATTGCTATCGGCCATGTGCAGGGCTCCTCGCTTCCTGCCGGCGGCGAGAGCACTCACTGTGTCCTGTCCGGCCACCGCGGTTTGCCCAGCGCCAAGCTGTTCTCCGATCTGGATCAGCTGACCGAGGGCGACGTATTCCTGCTGCGGGTGCTGGACGAGACACTGACCTACGAGGTGGATCAGATCCGCACTGTGCTGCCCGACGAACTGGACGACCTTGCCATTGAGGAGGGCAAGGAGTACTGCACACTTGTCACCTGCACGCCCTATGGCATCAACAGCCATCGCCTGCTGGTGCGGGGACATCGGGTAGAGAATCAAGCCAGCGCGTCCACCATCCGCGTGACGGCGGACGCCATGCAGATCGAACCGCTGCTGATCGCGCCGTTGGTAGCGGTGCCCATGCTGCTGGTTCTGCTGGTCATGGTACTGATACCCCATCGAACAAAAAAGAAAGGGTGATGTAGGATGAAACGCATCACAGCCCTTTTCCTGAGCATTCTGTTGCTGCTGAGCCTGTGCGTGACGGCTCTTGGCCATGAAGCGCCGGATCTCACGAAAAAGGGAACAATCACTATCCAATGGAAATTTCAGGGCGATGCGCTACCGGACGGCGCGCTGCGCGCCTATCGTGTTGGCACGCTAAAGGATACCGACGGCAACTTCAGCTTTGCGCCGCTGCCCGCCTATCAGGGCAAGGACTTGTCCGAAAAGAACCTGACGCCGGAGCTGGCGAAAGAACTGGCCGGAATGGTCAAGGCTTCCAGTGCCATTAAGCCCGCGTCGTTCAAAAGCGGCGTTGTGACCTTTGATAATCTGGAGCTGGGACTGTACCTGATCGTTCAGACGAAGAGCATTTCCGGCTACGAGAAGGTCGCACCGTTCCTGGTGTCCGTCCCTCTGTGGGACAAGGATCATTATCTGTACGAGATCAACGTTTCGGAGAAATTCGAGATCAAGAAGGAACCGCCTACCCCCGGAACGCCGGAAACGCCGGATCAGCCCGGTGATAAGCTGCCCCAAACTGGGCAGGTAAATTGGCCTATGCCGGTGCTTCTGATACTGGGACTGGTACTGATTGTGACTGGCACGGCGCTGAAGAGGAAGTCGAAGCATGCGCGGTAAGCTGGGGACGCTTCTGATCTGCGTGGGCGCTGCCATGGTGCTGGCTGCTGCTGCGCTATTCTCTTGGAACTGGCGGGAGAGCAACATGGCCGGTGAGCTGTCCGATGAGGTACTGCCGTTGCTGGTGGATGAAATCCGGGAACGAAAGGATGTTCCCGCCGATCCCTTCTCCCCGCAGATGACCGCCGTTCTGATTGATGGCTATAAGTACGTGGGCTTTCTCAGTCTGCCCACGCTGGAGCTTGAGCTGCCCGTCATGGCGGATTGGAGCGAGGCAAAGCTGAAGCTCTCGCCATGCCGGTACTACGGCTCGGTGAACGGTAATGACTTGGTGATCTGTGCTCACAACTACGCACGGCACTTCGGTCGTCTGACGGAGCTAAAGTCCGGAGATGACGTCCTGTTTACCGATCTGGACGGCAACGTAACCCACTATGCGGTGGCTGAGATTCAGGTGCTCGGCCCGGGTCAGGTGGAGGATATGACCTCCGGTGACTATCCGTTGACCTTGTTTACCTGCACCTACGGCGGTAAATCCCGCATCACTGTCCGCTGCGATGCTGTGGGTTAAAAAAGAATCATAAAAACCGTAAGCAGTTTTGCGCTGCTTACGGTTTTCATCGTTACATTTCGCGTTTGATGCAGGCGATAGCGCCCTTTTCCAAGCGGCTTACCTGCGCCTGTGAAATACCAATCTCCGAGGAGACCTCCATTTGCGTTTTTCCCTGACAGAACCGCAGTGCCAGAATATTCCGCTGCCGCTTGTCCAGCCGTGCGATGGCGTCCTTGAGGCTGATCTGCTCCAGCCAGTGCTCGTCGCTGTTATTGCTGTCCCGCACCTGATCCATCACGCATACGTTGTCCCCGGCGTCGGAATATACCGGTTCGTACAGGCTGACAGGATCAACGATGGCGTCCATCGCCATCACCACTTCCTCGCGGGGGATTCCCAGCTGGGCGGCGATCTGCTCCACGGTCGGCTCCCGCTGGTTTTGCGACATCAGCTGCTCGCGGGCCTGCAGCACCCGGTAGGCAGTATCACGCATGCTGCGGCTGACGCGAATGGCGCTGTTGTCCCGCAGATACCGGCGTATTTCCCCTACGATCATCGGGACGCCGTAGGTGGAAAACCGCACCGGCTGGCGGATATCGAAGTTATCGATTGCCTTGATAAGTCCGATGCAGCCCACCTGAAACAGATCGTCCACATTTTCTCCCCGCCCCAGAAATCGCTGGATCACCGACAGCACCAGCCGCAGATTTCCGCAGATCAACTGCTCCCGTGCACTTTTGTCTCCCTCGCGGCAGCGCCGTAGCAGCGCCATCATTTCGTCATTTTTCAGCACCTTCAGATCTGCCGTGTTGATGCCGCAGATCTCCACCTTTCCCCGCATGAGCGCGCCTCCGTCTGTTCGTTTGCTTCCAGTATTTCCGGGGGAGATGGCTGTTATTCTCCGACGCGAAAAGAGTGTGGAATCGACGGAATAGGACAGCCCGGCCAGTGCATATAGTGCCCTTGAGGTGGGAAATATGCTTGTGAGATTTTGCCAGCTGCGGCGTAAGGAGGTCATCAATCTTTGCGACGGCTGTCGCCTTGGCTACGTGGGGGATCTGGAGATATGCCTTCCGGAGGGAACGGTGAAGGCCATCATCGTATTTGGTCCCTGCCGGTTTTTCGGATTGTTCGGCAGGGGAGAGGATTACTACATCCCGTGGGACTGTGTGCAGAAGTTCGGGGACGATATCGTGCTGATCGACAAGCCCTTCCAGCGGCGGGACGGCCCGCCCAACCAGAAAAAGCGGCGAAAATTCTGAAATATGCCCCGCCGCAGGGAAAAATAGTAGAAAAAATGAGGAAAAATACCTTGCAATCGTGATACGAGTGTGGTATCATATATCGGTCGGAATCCGCACAGCTTTTGATCGCCGGCCGGTGCTCTTTACGGAGGGTTAGCCGGTGAGATGACGGAGCTGGAGGTACAAAACTAAACATTAAAGGAGAAACAAAAAATGGCAAACGTCGTATCCATGAAGTCCCTGCTGGAAGCAGGCGTCCACTTCGGTCATCAGACCCGTCGCTGGAACCCCAAGATGGCTCCCTATATCTACACGGAGCGCAACGGCATCTATATCATCGACCTGCAGAAGACCGTGAAAAAGCTGGAGGAGGCTTATAACTTCGTCCGTCAGCTCAGCGAGAACGGCCAGTCCCTGCTGTTCGTGGGCACCAAGAAGCAGGCTCAGGAAGCCATCAAGGACGAGGCTGCCCGCTGCGGTCAGTACTACGTCAACGCCCGTTGGCTGGGCGGCATGATGACCAACTTCAAGACCATGCGCACCCGTATCGACCGTCTGAACCAGCTGAAGACCATGCAGACCGACGGCACCTTCGACATGCTGCCCAAGAAGGAAGTTATCAAGCATCTGGGCGAGATCGAGAAGCTGGAGAAGTATCTGGGCGGCGTGAAGGAAATGAAGAAGCTACCCGGCGCCCTGTTCATCGTTGACACCCGCAAGGAGCGCAACGCCATCGCCGAGGCACATCGTCTGGGCATTCCCGTTGTGGCTATCGCCGATACCAACTGCGACCCCGACGAGATCGATTATCCCATCCCCGGCAACGATGACGCTATCCGCGCCATCCGCCTGATCGCTTCCATCATGGCCAACGCCATGATCGAGGGCCGTCAGGGCGAGCAGATGGAAGAAGCTGCCACCGAGGAAGCCAAGGCCGAGTAAATCAATTTCGATAAACACCGCGTAAACTGACGGGGCAGGGAAGTGTCCCTGCCCCGTTTTCATTACACTATAATATAACGGAGGATATAATCATGGCTTTTACTGCTGCTGATGTAAAGACCCTGCGCGAGATGACCAGCGTGGGTATGATGGACTGCAAAAAGGCGCTGGTCGAGTGCGACGGCGATATGGACAAGGCTGTTGAGTGGCTGCGCGAGAAGGGCCTGGCCAAGGCTGCCAAGAAGGCTGGCCGCATTGCTGCCGAGGGTATGTCCTATGCGCTGACCGAGAACGGCGTGGGCGCTCTGGTGGAAGTGAACTGTGAGACCGACTTCTGCGCCAAGTCCGACCTGTTCGTGGCTTTCGTCAAGGATATCGCCAAGGCTGTTGCCGAGAACGATCCCGCTGACGTGGACGCCCTGATGAACAGCAAGTATCCCGGCTCCGAGCTGACCGTTTCCGAGACCATGCCTGAGAAGGTCATGTCCATCGGCGAGAACCTGCAGGTGCGCCGTTTTGTCCGCTTCGCCGAGAACACCAGCGTGGGTTATGTCCATGCCGGCGGCAAGATCGGCGTGCTGGTGAATCTGGCTGTCGAGGGCGGCATCGACGCTATCGAGATCGGCAAGAACATTGCCATGCAGATCGCTGCGCTGAATCCCCGTTTCTGGGATAAGTCCCAGGTCACCGAGGATGTGCTGGCCGAGGAGAAGAAGATCGCTCTGGCTCTGATGGACACCGATCCCAAGATGGCCAACAAGCCTGCTCAGGTGAAGGAAAAGATCGTCATGGGCAAGATGAACAAGTTCTATGAGGAGAACTGCCTGATGCAGATGGAGTTCGTCCGCGGCGATATCTTCCAGGGCACTGTGGAGAAGTACGTGGCCGACGCCGCCAAGAAGCTGGGCGGCAGCGTCAAGTTTGTGGACGCCGTTCGCTATCAGACTGGCGAAGGCATCGAGAAGAAGCAGGAGGACTTCGCTGCTGAGGTCGCTGCTCAGATGAACATGGGCAAGTAATTGCGATACAACCAATAAAAAACATCCGTGAGCAAAAACTCACGGATGTTTTTTTATTATTGTTTTACAGATCTCCGGACGCCACGTCCACGTCCGCGTAATCCGCCATATCTTCGCCCCTGGCACGCAGCGACTTGAACCACTCTGTCTTTTTATAGAACCAGTCCAGCAGCTTCTGGTCAAGATTCCAATAATACACTGCGGCCACTACACCGGCGATAGCCGCCAGAATGGCAAACACTTTGAGAATGATCTTTCCGACCTTACACATGGGCTTTTCCTCCTGTCGATCGTAATGTTGTCCTTGTCGGCAGACACCTGTCTGTCTATTGATGGCCTTATTGTATCACACCCCACAGCCGATTGCAATATTTTGCCGCCACTTCTTCCTGCGTCACCGCAGGGCTGGTCTTTTCATAAGATGAGATAGAACCTTAGCAGGGAGGAGGGAACCACATGAGAGGAAACGGTGAGCGGTGTCTTGGCATTTGTGCGCTGGCGCTGGGGCTGGGCATTTTCATTACCGCCGTGTTTCCGGTAGGCTGTTTGATGTTTCTGGTGGCCTTCCTGCTAATCGGCTGTGGTATCGCATGTTTGAAAAGGAGGTAGTTATATGAAGATCGTTGTCTGGAAAGCGCCAAAATTCCTGCGGGGTATTCTGCGGGGCATTTTCGGAATGAAGGAATAAACGGAGCGTGGCCCTCATACAGTGGACTAACAATACCGATTGAGAGGGCTGGACATATGGAATTGGGCTTGCAATTTGAAGATATTCTCTGCTATGAAGCGACGGCGGCGATCTCCTCCGCACACGAGGAATCATTGGAGACGGCCATCCCGGAGTACTGTCCCGATATCGCCCGGATCGTCGAGGCAACAGGCCGCCTGACGATTCGGGAAAAGCAGCTGAACGAGGAGCGCTGCACCATCTCCGGCAGCGTGAAGGTCACGGTGCTCTATACCTCAGAGGAGGCGACAGGACTGCGGAGTCTCACCATGTCGGTGCCGTTTTCCTGCGTGATGGACGACCGCACCTTGACACGGTGCGGAACGGTCTGCGCCGAAGGCCGTGTGCTGCTGACGGAGGCTCGGGCCGTCACCTCACGTAAGCTGTACATCAAGGTTTTGCCGGAGATCACGGCAGTAGGCTACCGTGCGGTCAAGCGCCGCCTTTGTACCGGCACGCAGGAGGAGTCGACGATCCGGACGCAGTGCCGCAATGTAGAGCTAAGTCTTTTGACAGCAATATCTGAAAAGGGATTTTCCTTTACGGATGATGTGCTGCTTGATGACGGCTGTCTGCCGGAAGATCTGCTGCTGCATCGGATGTGCCCGTCTATATCATCGGTACAGCGTCTGGGTAACAAGCTGATGATAAAGGGTGATATGTGGTTCCATGCCATCTATCGGAGCGAGGATCAGGGGCTGCGGCAGTACTGCGGCTCGCTGCCCTTCTCACAGATATTGGATGTGGCGGAGTTGCCGGAGAACGCGGAATATATCCTGTGTCCGCAGATTGGCGAGTGCGACGCACGCATTTTACGCACCGAAGGCGGAAACGGCTTTGGGCTGACGGCACATGTGGATGTCTGCATCAAGGCCTATCAGCAGCGCACAGTCAATTACCTAGCTGATATTTACAGCACCCGCTGTGACACATCGGTGGAGCGGCAGGAGGTGACGATCCCACTGGCCGCACCGGCCCGTACCGTCTCACAGGACGCTCAGCTCCGCCTGGAGTTTGACGGTAGTCAGCCGTTCATCAGCGTAACGGCGGTGGATTGCTCCCCGGTGGAGGTGGCCGCTGAGGAAGCGCGTACAGCGCTGCGGGCGACGCTGCATGTGCGTCTGCTCTATCTGGATGAATCCGGCGCGCCGGTCAGCACCGAGCGTACCGTGGAGGTGGGCGCGGAGACCGGCGAGGTCGGCGGGACGGTCACGGCGTCCTGCTGCCAGATAACGATGCAATTCTCCGGCAGCGCGTGTCAGGTGCGTATCCCGGTCGACTTCTCCATCGGCTGCGAGGGGGAGAAAACCATCAGCGGCATCACCGCCGTAACGCTGACGGATGTGGCCGCCGCGTCCGGCCCCAGTCTGATCCTGTGCCGCATGGGGTGCGAGGAAACGCTCTGGGATGTTGCCAAGCGGTATCACACGGACGAGGACGCCATACGCGCCGCCAATCAGCTGGAAAACGACGAGGACGCGGCAAAGTATATGCTGCTGATCCCGAGAATACGGTAAGAAAAAAATCCCGGAAAATCCGGGATTTTTTCTTACCGTTCCACAACGCCCGCCATGGCGCTGCGGTTGATGGGGTGGCGCTGCAAAAGCGCGGTGTCGCAGCTGCGCAGCGCTATTTTTGTCCAGGCGGTGGAGTCAAAGGGCTGTAAATACATGGCATGCTGCTCCGGCGCGTACATCACGCAGTACTGGGTATAGCCGTCGCTGCGTCCGGCAGGCATGCCGTGTTCGTCCAGCCGACGGTAGTGGTAGACGCCGCGGCTATGGGGCTCGAAAACGCTGTGCAGCAGGCCGCTGCCCAGCGGCAGAATCTGCGCATCGTCGATCCACTGTCCGTCGTGATTCAGCGCCTTCAGCACCGCCAGACGGACAAAGCGGTCATAGGGCGCGTAGGAGGCCGGCAGCACGCCGCTCTGCGTCATGTGGAGCGCGCTGGGGGCGGCTGCCAACCGAACGCCCTCCCAAGCAGGCTGGCAGATGGGACAATCATCGCCGCCATGGTGCAGCTCCGGCGACTGGGAGAGAAACCACCGCAGATTGTCCAGCTGCCGGGGATAGGGAGGGGAATTCGTCATCACGCCGATGCTGTCCTCCCGATAGCAGGTGAGCCGCCCCGGCTGTGTGGGATCGGTGGCCTCCAGCACTACGGTATTCCCGGCGGCGTCCAGAAAGAAATAGTGCATGGTGGCGGGCAGAAAGCCGGTTTCTGCCGGAATGTCCGTGATCCGGATATCTTTCGCCGCCTGGCAGACCTCCGTTACGTCGCGGCAGGTGGCCAGCAGTGCGGTAACAAGCTCCATGCCCATGACGCCGCTGGAGCCTGCTTCTGCCGCCGGAATGCTGGTGCCTTCTTCCAGCAGGAGCAGGCCGCCTACAAGGCCCTCGCTGTTGACGCCGTCCAGCAGCCAGCTGTCCACCGTGCAATAGGACATGCCCAACAGGGCATAGCGGGTGCGCAGCGTTCCGTTGGCCGTCGTGATAGCATAGTCGGCAGGAAACGACACCGCGTGGGCGCCGGCATCCCAGATGCTGGTATTCAGGTCGCAGGTGCGGAACCAGTAGGGCCGTCCCTGTTTTGATGTCAGCTTCATGCAGGAGCAGCTGGCCGGAAAATCGGAAAGTGTGATGTGGTTCGTCATAGGCGATACCCTCCCTTGTTGATAGAAACTATATGCTTCAGTATGCCCCGCAGACGGCGGTATATGAATGAACTGCCCAGCGGGTTATTTCCGCCGGGCAGGTTTATATGTATCGATTTACCGCAAAAAGCCGACGCCTTTCATAATGATCTCACCCGCCAGCTGCGCCATTTCCTCCGGCGATTCCTTTGCTCCCTCGTTGAGCCATGTCAGCGCGAGATTCAGGTTGCCGGACACGATAAACGCGCAGAAATACTCCAATTTCTGCCGGTTTTCGGGATAGAACCGCGAAAGAAAGTCATAGAGAAAATCGTCGTGCAGAATACCGCAGATCCGCTGACGATAGGCAATGTCGCCATTTATTCCCAGCAGTACCTTGCAGATATCGGCGTTATCCAGCATAAAGCCGTAGAGATCCGTCAGGAAAGGATAAGAGTCGATCTCGGTATTTCTGGCGTGAAGGCAGCACATTTCGGACAGGCGATCCGCCATCTCGTCCTCCAGCTGCTGCAAAAGATCGGACACGTCCTTATAGTGGATGTAAAATGTGCCGCGGTTAATATCCGCACGTTCCGCCAGCTCCCGAACAGAAATATGCTTCTGCGGCTTCTCGCACATCAGCTCCATAAGAGCCAGACGCAGCTGCCGTTTCGTTTTCTTCACCCTGCGGTCAACGTTTTCTCCCGGCATAGTCAGCGCTCCCTTCTATACTATAAACAATTTGCATAGTATATTTTACCATACAGCCCGGCTGGTATTCAACAGGTTTCGACAATATGGTAAGAAATTTTTTGCATAGAACAGGGCACGGCCACATAGACATGAAATAAAACCAGCAGCGGAGGGCGGTACTATGAATCAATCCACATGCATCTATCAGGACATGGCGGCACGAACCCAGAACAGCATTTATATCGGCGTTGTAGGGCCGGTCAGAACCGGAAAATCTACCTTTATCAAGCGGTTTATGGAAACGCAGGTGATCCCCCATATCGACAACGTGTACCGCCGGGACAGAGCCACCGACGAGCTGCCCCAGAGCGGATCGGGGCGCACCATCATGACGGCGGAGCCAAAATTCGTTCCAGAAGAAGCGGTAGAGGTACATCTTGACGAAGGCGTCAGCTTTTCCGTGCGGATGATCGACTGCGTGGGGTACATGGTGCCCGGCGCGGTGGGACAGTTTGAGGATCTGGCGCCGCGTATGGTGATGACGCCGTGGTACGACTACGAGATCCCCATGACGGAAGCTGCGGAGATCGGCACGCGGAAGGTCATCACCGATCATTCCACCGTGGGCATCGTCATCACCACCGACGGCACCGTGACGGACATTCCCCGGCAGGATTATCAGGAGGCGGAGGAACGGGTCATCCGGGAGCTTCAGGAGATCGGCAAGCCCTTCGTCGTGCTGCTGAACTCCAGCGATCCCACCGGAGAGCGGGCCTGCGCCATCTCCACCGAGATCAGCGGCAAATACAACGTAAAATGCATTCCCGTCAACTGCCTGACGCTGGACGAGACGGCCATCACCGCGCTGATGCGCAGCCTGTTGTTTGAGTTCCCGCTTCAGGAGCTGGACTTGTATCTTCCCAGCTGGGTGGAGGCGCTGCCGCTGGAGCATCCCATCAAAAGCAGCGTTTATCAGACCGTGCGGGAGGAGGCCCGTCAGTTGACCCGTATCCGGGAATTGGACGGTGCGCTGGAGGGTATGCGGGGCTGCGACTCGATTCAGGGCACGGTTATTCGCAGCGTTGATCTGGGAACCGGCGTGGCGCAGGCGGAGCTGCAATTGCCCCGCAGTCTGTTCTATGACACATTGAGCCAGCGGTCGGGCCTGACGGTCACGGACGACGGCGACCTGATGGAGCTGTTGACCGAGCTGGGCAAGGCGCGGCAGGAATATGACAAGGTGGCGGCCGCCCTGAAGTCGGCGCGGGAGAATGGCTACGGCATCGTCATGCCCAGCGTGGAGGAGCTGGATCTGGAGGATCCGGAGATCGTAAAGCAGGGAGGACGCTACGGCGTCCGCATGAGGGCCAGCGCGCCGTCTATCCACATGATCCGGGCGGACATTGAGACGACCGTTTCGCCCATTGTGGGGAACGAGAAGCAGTCGGAGGACATGGTGAACTATCTGCTGCAGGAGTTCGAGGGGGATACCAGCAAGATCTGGAACTCCAATATCTTCGGCCGAAGCTTCCACGAGATCGTGGGGGAGGACTTGCAGGCAAAGCTGAAGCGTATGCCAGCCGAAGCACAGGTCAAACTGCGTCAGGCGCTGGAGCGTATCATCAACGAAGGCGGCGGTGGTCTGATCTGCATTATCCTATAAAAGTGAAAGGCGGGCACAGCCCGCCTTTTGCTTTTATAGTTGCCGTCACGGCTGCATGGGGAGCCGCACCGTAAAGCGGCAACCCGCTTCCGGCAGATTCTCAACGGAAACTGTTCCGCCGCTGAATTCCACGATCTGCTTGACCAGCGCCAGTCCCAGACCGTTGCCGCTCATTTCGCGGGAGCTGTCGCTCTGGTAGAACTTATGGAAGATCCGCTTCTGCTCCTCTGGCGCTACGCCGGGGCCGTTGTCATCAATGGTGAACACCGCCTCATCGCCGGTTTGCCGTAGACGAAGGCAGATCATGCCGCCCGGCGGATCAAATTTGATGGCGTTGTCGATGAGGTTGCTCCAGACATGGAGCAGCAGGCTTTCATAGCCGCTGTACATTACCTTATCCAGTTCTACGTCAAAGTCGATATTCTTCTCCGTCCATTTCTGTTCCAGCGCCACAATGGCCTGCCGTATCTGCTCGTCAAGACGGAATACTGTGCGCTGTGGCCGGATAGACTGGTTGTTGATCTTGGACAGCAGCAGGATGTTGCCCGTCAGCGTGGACAGCCGCCTGGTGTTGAACAGGATTTTTTCAATGTATGTCTCCTGCTCCTCCGGAGACTGGTGGTGATCCTGCAGGAGAGAGGCGTACCCCTCAATGGCGTTGATGGGCGTCTTGAATTCGTGGGACACGCTGGAAATGAAATCTGTTTGCAGCGTCTCGGTGTTTCCCAGCTCCTTGACCATCCGATTGAAGCTTTCATAAATATCCCGTACTTCCTTCAGCTTGCTGTCGCTTTGCATGGTCACATGAAAATTTCCGCCCGCTACCTCCTTCATGGCCTTTCCCAGGCGGGTGATAGGGTCGATGAAGGAATGGGTAATATAGTTGGTGACAGCGCCGCCCACCACAACGCTGAACAGTATCGCCCAGACGAAGATGGGAATGTCCATGGTAACGCCCAGCCAGCGCTTCAAGAGCCAGCCAGCCAATTCGGACAGCAGCACCACGGCGATAAATTCTGCCATGCAGATCAGAAAAAATTTGACCCGCAGCGTTACCTTGGGCGCGATCTCTTTTTTCATAGCTTTACCACCTTATAGCCGACGCCCCGCATGGTAACGATCTTGAAATCGGAATTGTCCCGAAAGCGCTCCCGCAGACGGCCGATGTGGACGTCCACCGTGTGCGTGTCCGTCTCGGAGCTGTAGCCCCAGATATCATCCATCAGCTGCTGACGGGTAAAAATACGGCCGGGGAAGGACACCATCTTATAGAGCAGCATGAATTCCTTCTGGGGCAGCGTCATCGTCTCGTTTCCGGTATGCACCGACAGGGAATCGCATTCCAGCACCGTACCGCCGATGACCTGCCGACGCTCATTGGCCATCTGCGCCCGACGCAGCAGCGCCCCCACCCGCAGCACCATTTCATTGACATTGACGGGCTTTACCATATAGTCGTCGCTGCCGGACAGGAAGCCCAGCCGCATGTCGTCAAACGCGTCCTTTGCGGTGATCATCATGACAGGGATCGTCATGCCAGCCTCCCGCAATGCCCGTACCAGCTCATAGCCGTCCATTTTCGGCATCATGATATCCGAGATGATCATGTCGTAGTAGCTGGCGTCCATGGCCCGCAGGGCTTCTTCGCCGTTGGACACGCCCACCACCGTATAGCCGTTTTTGGTCAGCACATGCTGAAACAGCTGCCGCAGTTCATGGTCATCCTCCGCGATCAATATCTTAAACATGGTGTTCCTCCTGTGTATGTCTTGTAATTATTATAGCACAAATCATGAAGCGTGATATCAAATATTCTTCAAGTCTGGTTCAATAATTGTTGAACTTGAGAGAACAACGGAGAGGGAAGTCCCTCTCCGTTGTTCATCCGCTTACTGGTCAAAGCTGGGGTTGATATAGTAAACGTTCTTCTGATCCATGCGCTCCTTTGCCAGCCGCAGGCCCTCACCGAAGCGCTGAAAATGAACGACCTCGCGGGCACGCAGGAACTTAATGACGTCGTTCACGTCAGGGTCGTCGCTGAGCCGTAGAATGTTGTCGTAGGTAACACGCGCTTTCTGTTCAGCGGCCAGATCCTCCGTCAGGTCGGCGATCAGGTCGCCTTTGACCGCCATAGACGCGGCGTTCCAAGGAAAGCCGGAAGCGGCTGTCGGGTAGACACTGGCGGTGTGATCCACGAAGTAGGCATCAAATCCGGCGGTTTTGATATCGTCCTCGTTAAGATTGCGGGTCAGCTGGTGGACGATGGTACCGATCATCTCCAGATGCCCCAGTTCCTCTGTGCCGATATCGGTCAGCAGGCCCTTCAGCTCCGGATAGGGCATGGAGTAACGCTGGCTGAGATAGCGCAGCGATGCTCCTAACTCACCATCCGGACCACCGGATGGCAATAGACTACTATTGAAGACAAAATAAAAAATCAGTCCAGTAGGAGGCGGTAGTGGACGGTGAGGAGGTTCTGCGACTTATCCCAAGTGATATGGTCAATGATGGAGTGGGCAGCGTTGCAGCGGTGCTCCAGGGTGGCGGCGTCATCGGTGATGACGGTCAGGGCATCGTGGATGGCATTGCGCATGACACGGGGGTCGCCGATCCGGCGGTTTTCGGTATTGGCCTCCGCAATGGCCCGGTCGATGTTCTGGATGGCGGCGGTGGTCTCGTCCTTGGACTGACGGTATTCCTCCATGGTGTCTACACCGGCGAGGAACGCTTCGCGCAGGCGAACAAGGCGGCGCTCCAGAGAAAGGCGCTGGGCCTTGAGGGCGGCCACACGGTCGCCGTCCTTCTGGGTGGCGCGCACAACATCGTAGTCAAACGGGCCGGAGGCGTCGGCGTCAGCTTGCAGGCGGGCGATGATGGCAGACTTGAGCACATCGCCAGAGACGTGCTGAGCGGTGCGGCAGCGGCCCCGGACATAGTTATTGCACTTCCAGTAATGGGGCTTGGCAAAAATCATGGTGCCGCCGCAGGAGGCGCAGCGCACAAGGCCGCTGATCCAGTCCTTGTTGCTGCCCAGCGGGCGGCCATGGTAGGGGCGGATCGCCTTCTGCTGGTCAAAGCGGGTCTGAGCTGCCTGAAATTCCTCTGCCGTCACCAGTGGCTCGTGTTGGCCGTCAGCGAGGATGATATTAGGATCATCAAAGTCCCGGCGGCTGCGCCCGGTGGGGTTCCACCGCAGCTTGCCGATATACACGGGATTGCGGAGGATATACTCCACGGTGCGGTTTTCAAAGGGGCGGCCGCGGTGAGTTTTGACGCACATATCGTTGAGCCAGCGGGCGATGTGGTAAGTGCCCTGCCCGGCATTGAAGCGGCGGAACATTTCCCGCACATAGACGGCCTCGTCCGGGACGGGAACAAGGACATTGTTTTCGACGGTATAGCCGAAAGCGGGGGTGGATTGCAGCTCACCCCGGCGGTGCTTCTCCTCCATGCCGCGCTTGACGTCCTCGGCCAGGTTGATGGAGTAATACTCGTCCATGGCCTCGATCATGGATTCCATGATGACGCCCATCTTGCCGTCCTCGATGGGCTCCTTGATGGAGATCACGTCGATCTTCAGCTGCTTGCGGAGGATGGACTTATAGTACACGGCATCGTCACGGTTGCGGGCGAAGCGGGAGAACTTCCACAGAAGGATAGCGTCAAAGGGCTTGGGCTTCGTCTTGGCGGTGGCGATCAGGCGGCGGAAGTCATCACGGCCTGTGACCTTCCGGCCGGATTTGGCTTCATCCACGAACACATATTCGTCAGGTATCAGATACCCGTTGGCGGCGCCCCACTTGCGGATCTCCACCAGCTGGGAGGCAGGGGAGAGCTCCACCTGATCGTCGGTGGACACACGGATATAGGCCGCAGCGGTTTTGTAGTCTATCATAGGACATCTCCTTAGAATGCATCTATTTACACAAATGGGTAAAAAAGGTCACAAATTGCGCAAAAATTTACAAAATAAGTGTTTACAAAATTGAACAGACGTAATATACTATGAACACCAGAAGCGAAAGCTTCTGGTCAGATAAGAATTGACTCGCGTCAATCTCCATCTGCCCGAAAGAGGCGAGCCCCTGCCTGCCTGAAAAAGTGGGGAACGAAAAAAGCGGTGAGCTCTTACCGAAAATAGAGAACGAAAAAAGCGGCGAGCCCCTGCCGTGAGTGGGGAACTAAAAAATGCGGGATGGCTCTGCTATCCCGCATTTCTTTCGACGGAGGATAACGGATGGGCTATTTGAAGTTTTATCATATCAGAGAAGAATACATCGCATATCTCCACAGAACGGACAGACGGGTACAGTTCAACAAGGGTGAGCGGCGTCCCTATGTGGGGGTCGTGCTGAAGGTCAACGGGCAAAACTATTATGTGCCGCTGGAATCGCCAAAGCCGAACCACGCCAATATCAAATCCGGCGGCCCCATCCTGAAACTGGATGAAGGCCGGTTGGGCATCATGGGCTTTAATAACATGGTGCCGGTAAAACAGGGGCAGTTGATCGAATTTGACATTGCCGCAGAGACGGACAAAGCGTATCAGACGCTGCTGCTGAAACAGTTCCACTACTGTTCCAAGAACAAAGATATCATAGAGCGCCGCGCCATCAATACATACGCGAAGCAAGTGAGCGGAAAAAATCCGTTCTATGAAAAGGTCTGCTGCGACTTCCGCAAGCTGGAGACCGCATGCAAACGGTATAATCACAACTGGAAACCGAAGGGAAAATAGAATAGCTACACACCAGCCCGTTCCGGGGAACCGGGGCGGGCTGGTTTTTGTTTATGGGCGTTTGAAATCACCTTGGTCATAGCCACGCTGTTCACCGGCTGCGTAGGAGATTGGGGATTCGTGATCGCGTCCAGCCAGAAAGCCTTCGTTGTAAGCGGCATCTCTGGTGCGCTGCACATCAGACTTGGTTCGGACGCGGGAAATGACAAGTACACAGTACAGAATCCAGTAAAGGCCGGCGACTAGATTGCAAACGTCAGAATTAACACCAAAGTGCTCAAGTACACGCGTGATGCTCATACCACCACCCACGGCACCAGAAAGAAGGAGAAAGAGTGTCAGAACATCCCAGAAAGACATGTGGGACTTCTCTTTCGGGGTTTCGGTCGTGACCATTTCGCTGCCATCGTTCATAAAAGCCTCCTTGAGATTACCATTTTTCTATGGAAAGATATGTGGAAGGGGATTATACTTGCAGATGGGCCCAAAATTTTACATTGGAGCTCCGCGAAAGGAAAGAATGATGAAAAGCAAAGATGAAATGATCCTTGATTGCTTCCGGCAGCTGACGGAGGAAAACCAGATTGTCACCCTTGCTTACTTAGCAGCAGTTCTATCTGCGCCAGCAGCATCTCCTTCTGATCGTCCGAGAGACGATGCACCAACTGCATAAGCCTTTTCTCCAATGGGGAAAGACCGTCGCCTTCACCGGCGGCGGTTTTTTCTGCGCCGAATTCATCTTCCCAGCCCATCAGGTAAGCGGGAGTGACGCCGAGAATAGACGCAATAGGGGAGACGGAGTCAATAGGCATCTTTTCAATATATCCGTTTTCATAGCGATATATGGTAGCAGGAGAGCAGCCGAGTTTTTCGGCAATATATTCAGCAGAAAAACCAAGCTGTTTCCGGCGGCTACGCATGCGTTCACCAATAGTCATAAAATCACCTCAGCATATAAATATCATAGTTTTCGCAAAAATGCAACAGAAAATTCGCATAAATGATATTTTTGTATTGACAAGCGGAAACGACTGTGGTATAAAGACAATAGAAACTCGCATTTATGCAAGAAAGGAGGACATGACATGAGCGCTAAAATGGAGCTTCTGAAAAAGATCGCCAAGGAGAACGGGGTAACTATCGACCAGATGGCTGCCAGTGCAGGCATAAGCACAGCGACACTGTATCGTAAAATCAAGGCCGGAGGCGGCACATTCACTGTCGAGCAGACAGAGAAGATTGCCGCCTGCACCAAGATGACGCGAGATCAGGCTGTCGCTGTTTTTTTTAACTGAAAACTCGCATTTATGCGAGTTTTCGGGGGAGGACATAAGAATCGGCAGGGAGGAGGTGAGTGAGCGATGCTGTACATGCACGAGGCGATCCACCACCACAGGGACGGCACCGTGACTGTCCGGCGGTGGTTTAGCCCGACAAAAGGAAAGCCCCGCCGAAAACGGCGGGACAATCACAGGATACCCTCTATATCGCCAAGGATATCATCCAACACCGGTACAAGCCGGTCGACCACCCGGTCAATGTCCTCGGCGGTGCATGGCGGTACACAGCCATCATTCAGGCTGGCGCTGTTAACGAAATCACGGATCTGCTTACGCAGCGCTTCGGCATCGGTCAAAGTGACGGCCCCCTTTCCCAGATAAATTTTACCATATCTGGCGGTCGGGAGCAACTAGGACAATCCCGGTGCGGCATAGGCTCAGACTATCAGGAAAGGAGTGACGCTTACATGGCGAAGAAGGAACGGCCGCCCATCACGGTGAAGGCGTTTGTGAAGGTGAACGGCGTGGAGACAGATGTGGACACGCTGACGCCGGAGCAGCGCACACGGCTGGCCACGATGATAAACGTGACGCTGCTGAACGTGCGGTTCGCCGGGCAGGCGCACTTCTACCCGGTTGAGGAGCCAAAAGAACAATCCCTCAGTCAGCCTTGCGGCTGACAGCTCCCTTTACACAAGGGAGCCATAAAAGGAATACACAAAGGAGGATATCAGATGAGCAGGAAGAAAAAGTGCAGGGGTGCAAAATTTGCTGAGGGCGACCGGGTGCTCAACTTCGCGCCGAGAGCCTGTGAGGAGAACGGCGGGCATCCCCCGGAGGGCACGGTACTGCGGGCCACGCGAAAAAGCGGTTACTGGCAGTATCAGGTGCAGGTGGCGGGCACCGACCGGATCGCCACCTGGGACGAAATGCTGATGGGGGCGGTGGGCGTATGACGGCGCTGACGTACATTTGCCTGTTTGTGGGGGCGTGGCGGCTGGCCTGCGGCGTCCTCCGCCTAGTGGACAAGCTGGAGAACCGGAAATGAGCGGCCAGGGCTACCATGGCAGCCCCTGTGTGAAGGACTGCCCGGACAGGGGCGCCGGATGCACAACACGGTGTTCCCATGGGTACGCCGAATGGCGGGCAGAACGGGACAAGCTCTATGACCTGCGGGCGGAACAGTCGGAAAAGACATACATACTGGACGCCGGGGCAAAGCAGCAGCGGAACAAGTATTACCGGCACCAGCATAACCACGGGAGGAGGTGATAGCCGTGGCGACGGCAAGGAAGCGGGATTATTTATGGTTCATCACGGCGCCGGGCCATGTGCAGGTGCCGGTGGTCGCACCGGACTGGGAGCAGGCCACGGTGGAGGCGGCCCGGTTCTGGGGCGTGCCGTGGGCGAAGATCTTCTGCCAGTGTGAGCTGGTGCGAAAAAGCGAGGTGCTGCGGAACGTGTGCATCCGGTGCAAGCGGCACTTTAACGGCGAAGGCGTGGAGTGCGAGCCCTGCCAGAAGCTGCGGGCCATTGAAGAAAAAGAGGCACAGGCCGCTGCGCGGCGGTACTGGAAAAAGCATTATTTACGGGAAAAATCTCAGTGAAGAATAGGAGGATATCTATGAGCAGCAATGACTTTCTTGCCATGGCGCTGAAAAAGCTGACAGAGGAAGAAAAAAAGGTGACAGGCCAGAAGGAGAGTGTCATTAAGAGGGAGGTGCGCGCTGCATTGGAGGAGTTCTGCCGTCAGGATGCGGAATTTGCCCAAGCGGTAGTACAGGGCGGCAGTTTTTCGGATTGCCTGAAAAAGGTATGCGAGGGTGTGGGGAGCTGCATCAGCGACCTGAAGGCCTATCAGAAAGCAGCAGCTTTTTATTTTCCCGGCTGTGATGTGACCATGACAATGCGGATTGCTTTGTGCGAGAGCGACGCAAAGGTGGTTCCGGCAGCTGAACCCGTTAAGGCTGTGACGCTGGATCTGACCGACTTCTGGTGATGGTCATGGACAGCGGGAAAAGAGCGGATGAGCTGGTTCATTTGGCCCCTGAGCTGAATGATCCGGAAAAACTGGCCATCAACACCCTGTTCCGGGCGTTTCTCTTCAAACGGAACAGCACCGGCGAGGTATGGACGACCTGCTGCCGGAAGCATGTTTTTATCAGGACGGATACTGACAACGCGGACGAGCTGCGTATTCTGAGAGCACCGCACACACCGGAGCCGAGAAACAGTTGGGACAACACACCGCCGCCGAAGATGCGGGCAAAGTGCCCCTACTGCGGCAAAGAAGTCACGGTGAAGGAACTGCGCTACAGCGGTCGGAGAAAAAACCTTTGGGAATACCGACGGGCGGTGGTGCTGCGGCAATGGCGCGGGGCGCTGTGGGCCACAGCGTGGGATTGCTCCAAGGATTATGGAACCAACGAACCACTGACTCACGCACCGGTTTTGACCATGCTGCCGAAGGTGAAGCTGCTGGGCGTTTACCGCTTCACGCCGGGAAAGGTAGAAGCGGCCACACGGGTATGGTGGAGCAACGGTCTCTTTAATTACAGCTATCAGGATACACCGGGGAAAAGCGCCGGTCGTAAGGGCGGTATGTGGCATATCCACTCACCCTATGGATTTTGCAGCGAGTTAGGCAAGAGCTATGACATGATCGGACTGCCGGAGCTCCAGAAAAGTGCCCTGCGCTGGTGCCGTCTGGAACAGGTGAGGATTGCCAGCGACGACTTTATAGAACTGCTGACGGCGGCTTGTTTTTATCCGAAGCAGGTCGAATGGCTGGTGAAGCTGGGGCTGCAAGATGCAGTCCGGGACTTGGCAGGGCGGGGCGTAAAGAACGCCGCCGCTGTGAAGTGGAACGCCAATACACCGGCGGAGTTCCTTGGGTGCGGCGTGAAGGAGCTGGACGCGATCACGAAAGAAAGCGATCAGCCATTGATGGCGCTGCGCATCTACCGGGCGCTGCATGATATGACGCCGGCAGCGACACCGGAGGAGTGCGCGGCGCTGGCCGACTGCGCAGATGATCGTGCGCTACGTGTTCTTCTGCCGAGAATGAAACGTTACGGACTGCGGATCCCCAAGCTGATGTCCTATTTGGAGAAGATACGGCACCACGGAAAAACTCGCTGGGGTAATAACGCCGCGCTTTCCGCTTATGCCGATTACATCACGGCGGCGGATGGGTGCGGGCTGGATCTGAGCAATACCATCCACCTGCTGCCGAAAGACTTCTGGGCGAAGCACGACACGGTAACAGCGGCATGGAGCGCGATCTGCGCCAACCGACGCAGCACAGAAGCGAACGCAAAATACAAGGCGCGGCTGCAAAAGCTGACCGCCAGATACCTCTATTGGAGCGACACACTCCTGATCCGCGCCCCGGTCAACGCCGGGGAGATCGTGGAGGAGGGCAAGCGGCTGGAGCACTGCGTGGGCGGCTATGCTGACCGCCACCTGTCAGGCAAGACAACAATTCTGTTTCTCCGGCGAAGGGACAAGCCCCATGTGCCGTTGGTCACGATTGAAATGGATGGGAATACGATCCGGCAAGTTTACGGGTATCGCAATGATTGCGTGGCCTGCCCGGAAAATCCAAAAGCAATACCGGCCCGAAAGCTGTATGGGGCATTTCTGGACGAATGGCTGGAATGGCTAAACGCCGGAAGCAAGCGCTATAAGGACGGCAGGCCTAAGCTGCCGAAAAAGAAATATAAGGAGGATGTGGCATGAGCGAAGAATTAAATCTGACCACGAAGGAGTTGGCCGAGATGGACGCTGCCTTTGAGGAGCGGGACATTGAGGTCATCACCGAGGAGATCAACTTCTACAAGCGGCAGGCTGGGTCTGCCATTCTGGAAATCGGCAAGCGATTGGTGGAGGCGAAAGGGCAGCTTTCTCACGGGGAATGGCTGCCCTGGCTGGAGGAAAAAGTGGCCTTCTCCGAGCGCAGCGCACAGCAGTATATGCGGCTGTGGAAGGAGTATGGAAAATCCGCATTATCTGCGGATTTAAGTATCTCCAAAGCATTGGTATTACTGGCTTTGCCGGAATCTGAGCGGGAGGATTTCGCCGCCGAAAAGCACACCGTGAACGGTGAGGAAAAGACCGTTTCCAGCATGACGGTGAAGGAGCTGGAAAAGGCCATTGCCGAGCGGAACGCCGCACGGGAGGAGGCCGAAAAAGCCGCCGCTGACATTCAGGAGGCCAAGGACACCGCGCTGGCCGCGCAGGAGGAACTGGCGCGGGTGCGGAAAGAGCTGGAGGAGCTGCGCAGCCGCCCTGTGGAGGTGGCGGTGCAGACAGTGGACGCCAGCGCGGAACAGATCGCCGCCGCCCGCCTTGAGGCGGAGAAGGCGGCGGCCGCACAGGTGGAAAAGGCAAAAAAGACGCTGGCGGAGGCTCAGGAACGCCTGCGCCAAGCTGAGGAGCAGGCCGCCGCTGCCGCCAAGGAAAAGGACGCAGCGCTGGACGCCGCCCAGAGCTACAAGGCCGAGGCAGAGGCCGCCCGGAAGAAGCTGGCGGCGTCGGGCAACGAGGGGCTTATTAAGTTCAAAACATTGTTCGACCAGACGGTGGCAAACGTGAACGCTCTGGCGGAGCTGCTTCGTCAGCAGCCTGAGGGTGAGCGTGAGAAGCTGGGCCGGGCCATGCAGGCCCTGAGCCAGCAGATTGGAGGGATCGCTATATGACGTGGAAATTGTATTTACTGGTCATTTTGGTGGTCATCAGCACGGCCATGCTGGGGGGCGGCTACGCCAGAAACGCCAGAGCCGCGAAGCTGCGGTACTGGGAATCCATGAAGGAAAACCGGTACTTTGAGATATGGGCGCTGTATGTGTTTTGCCGGAAGCTTGGCATCGACGCGGAAATCGAGCCCCTATTCGACGGCTGGCTGCTTTCGTTTCCGGACGGAAGCGACTTCATACAGCATGAATTTTCCTATGGCAGCGCCGAGGGATGTGTGGAGCCGAAAATCGGCTGTGAGCTGGACTTTTCCGAGGTATCGCTGTGGCGCGCCAGGGCGCTGGTGACAGCGCACCGGGCACGGCTGGCAGGGGAGGAGGAAGCGGCTGTATGACACGTGAGAAGATCGTAGCGGCGCTGCGGGAGCATGCGGAGTGGGCGGCAGGCAACGAGTGGGAGACGCCTATTACACTGGGCGACGACCTTTCCGCCGCCGCTGACCTGATCGAGAACCAGCAGCGGGAGATCGATGCGCTGCGGCAAGCCAACGAGGGCTTGCGGTTCCATCTGGCGGCGCTGCATGGCTCCGGCGGGCATCCCGATCCGGTTGGCCCGAAAGGCCAGATGGCAGCGTGTCCGATATGCGGCGGAATGTGCGATTGGGCACCGGAAACAGATATCAGCACCTGCCGGGTGTGTGGGTGTACCAACGGAACGGCGCAAAAGTCGGTTGACCGGCTGCGGGAGATTGCCGAGGCTGACAAGGCCGGGCGCGTGGCTATTCTGCCATGTGAAGTGGGTGGGGCCATGCTGGATGTGAGCGACCCGGAGCATCCACAGGAAATGAAGGATATTCACTTTTCTATAAGCTACGTATCATCGGGGATCGTGTTCTCCCAACCGATGAACATCTTTCTTGAGAACATCGCGGCCGGGTATATCAAATCGTTGGAGGAAACACCTGATGAATAAAGTTAAAATCGCATATGTTCTGCGCGGCGATGTTGAGCGTGAGATCAAAAAACAGATACGACCCGAAAATAGTCCGGCTCAGAACCGAAAGCTGAATGCGGTTCGATTTGGTGTTGAGATGCTCTCGACCACTGAACTGGTGGAGGTACAGGGCAAGCTGGTCTGTGATCCGCTGACGGTGGACAAGCCGGAGGCCGTCGGGCCGGAGGTGCGCCGGAAGGTGCAGGAGGCGCTGATGGAGGAACTGGAGGCCAAGGGCCTGATCCGCTATCAGATGCTCAATGGCATACTGTATGCCGGGGTTCGGGTGATCAAACCGTGAAAAGAGCCTATTATGAGCGGCCTGCACAGGCACGAAAAGGCACGAAGTGCTACAAATGCGTGTGGAGGCATGGCAGCGAGGAATTTTTATGCGATTTTGCCACGCTGGCCGCGCCGCTGACACGGGGAGGCGTATCGCCGGAGGAGTGCCGCCACTTCGTGGAGGGGCGGAGGATCCAGACACAGAAGGACGTGGAAAATGCGCTGAAAACGCTGGGGCTGTAAGCGGGCCGATGTGGGCATCGGCCCCTACACAGAGGGCACCCCGGCTACGAAGCGGGTGCCGAAAGGCGGTGCGTAGGGGGCGACCCTTGCGGTCGTCCGCGCGGGAGGGGCAGAGCCCCTCCCCTACGAAATGACTACCGATGGTGTGGCGTCCCGCCGCACCAAATCACAAGGGAGGGATCGTCGGCATGAATCTGCGGAATCCGAAAGAATACTGCGAAAGCCTGCTGGTGATCCGCAACAAGAAGCAGGAGCTTGTGCCGCTGCGGTTCAACGAAGCCCAGAGCAACCTGTATGCCGTGATCCGGCAGCAGGCGGCTCTGGGCAAGCCCATCCGCATTATCATACTGAAAGGGCGGCAGGAGGGCATTTCCACGGTGACGGAGGCGCTGATGTTTCAGGACACTGTGACGCGGCCCAATGTAAAGACCCTGATCGTGGCCCATGACAGCGGTGCCACCGGCAACTTGTTCAAGATGAACAAGCTCTTTTATGACTGCCTGCCCCGGCGGATGCAGCCCATGCGGAAGAACAGCAATGCCAAGGAGCTGGTCTTTGAGAACCCCACCAGAGAGCCAAAGGAAAAGGCCAAAAGGCCGGGCTTGCGCAGCTCTATCCGGTGCCAGACGGCGGGCAGCGGCAGCGTGGGCCGGTCGGACACGCTGACCAACGTACATATCTCCGAATATGCCTTCTGGCCGAAGGACAAGAAGGATCTGCTGCTGGGCATTATGCAGACGGTGCCCAACGACCCCAGCACAATGGTGGTGATCGAATCCACCGCCAACGGCTATGACCACTTCAAGGAGCTGTGGGACGGGGCGGAGAACGGCACCAACGAGTGGATTCCGGTATTCCTGCCGTGGTATCTGGAAAAAGGCTACCGCATGGCGGTGCCGCCCGGCACGGAGTGGACAGAGGAGGAGCGGCAGCTCCAGCGGGACTTCGGACTGGAGGAGGAGCAGCTGCAATGGCGGCGGTGGTGCATCCGTGCCAACTGCGGCGGCAGCGTGGAGGAGTTCCGGCAGGAGTACCCCAACACGCCGGCGGAGGCCTTCCTGCTGAGCGGTACGCCGTTCTTTGATAATCAGGCACTGGCCGTACAGCAGATGCACGCGCCGGAGCCGGCGGTCACGGGGTGGTTCACCTACGACGCGCCGGAGGAGCAGGGCGAGAAACCCCGGAACTGGCAATTTACCCCCGCCGCCGATGGCGCCGTCCGCATCTGGAAGGAGCCGGAGAAGGGCGTGCCCTATGTGCTGGGCGGCGACACGGCGGGCGAGGGCAGCGACTGCTTCACTGCCCACGTGCTGGACAACCGCACCGGCGAACAGGTGGCAGAATTGCAGCAGCGGCAATCGGAGATCCTTTACGCCCGGCAGGTGTATTGTCTGGGCCGGTATTACAATACGGCGCTGGCCGCCATCGAGGTCAACTTTGGCACCTATCCGGTGCGGAAGCTGGAGGAATGGAACTATCCCAAGCTCTATCAACGGGAACGATTCGACACCTACACCAACGCCATGGTAAAGGCCTTCGGCTGGCACACAACAACCGCCAGCCGGCCCCAGATGCTGGCGGAGCTGCACACGGTGATGGAGGAATCTCCCCATGTGATTCGGAGCCGGTGGACGCTGGGGGAGATGATCGTATTTGTGTACGACAAGAACCGGAAGCCGCAGGCGGCGGAGGGCCAGCACGACGACCTTGTGATCGCCGCCGCCATCGCCCAGATGGCCAGAAGCCAGCAGCAATACACCGTGGAGGAGCCCGGCGGAGACAAGAGTCACTGGACGCCGGACATGTGGGAGGACTACAACCGGGCCGATGCAGAGACGCGGAAGATGCTGGAGAAACGCTGGGCACGGTAAGCAAAGAAACTGCTCCCCCAGCATTGCGCTGAGGGAGCAGTGGGCTAGGGCTTATTCATTCTTTTTGATTTCGATGATGAGCAACAGCAGCGCGATGATGGTCTGAACAGTCATCAAGCCAACGGAAACAACATCATAAGTGCTGATCATAGTGGATGCCCTTTCTTCGGGCGGAGATTTAACGATCCTTGTTTCGTTACGCCCTTGGACTAGGGGCGCAGCAGACGTGTGTGAAGAACTTGTTGTTGAGTTTCATGCATCGTCACCTCCTATTTTACTTTATAATCGAAAAATTTCCCTGTGTCAAGGGTGAATTAAGAAAGGAGCAGAAAAATGAAATACAAAATCTACATCTCCCCGGAGGATCGGGCCAGCAATGTGTACGCATCTTCGGCACTGTGGAACGGGCACACCACCAATGAAAAGGAGCAGATGGGACGCTGCGCCGACTACATGGAGCGGGGACTGCTGCGGTGCGGCAGCTTCGAGGTCATCAACGCCCAGTACGGCAACATGTACGACCGGGTGAAGGAGTCTAACAACTGGCCCGCCGACATGCACGTTGCGCCCCACACCAACGGCTTTAACGGCAAGGCGGCAGGGACGCGGGTACACTGCTACCCCAGCGACCGGAGCCGCCGCATCGGCAAGCTGATCCAGGATCGTATCGGGCCGCTGTCGCCGGGTGCGCCGGACTTTCTGGTGGAGGACGACCGGCTCTATGAGCTGCGGGCCACACACATGGCGGCGGTGCTGCCGGAGTTCGCGTTCCACGACAACCCGGAGGATGCCCAGTGGCTGGTGGACAACATGGAGCGGATCGCCGAGGAGACGGTGCAGGCGATTTGTGAGTATTTCGGCGTGGCCTACGTCCCGCCCGCCGAGGATGACAACGGTGCCCCGGCGGAACCTGCCACGCCGGAGGAGAAAGAGAACGCCCTGTACCGGGTACAGATCGGCGCGTTCCGGGTACTGGTCAACGCGGAGGCCTTCCGGGCCAAGGCGGAGGCGGCGGGCTTTGACGGGGCCTATGTGGTGAAGGTGGAGGAATGAACATGGGTAACGAAAAAGCATATGCCGATTTGCAGGCGGCGGTGGCCGAGCAGGTGGCCGCCCTCACGGAGCAGCGGGGCCGGGGCTTTGCCAGCGATAAGGAGAGTTGGGCCGACCTGCGCAAGCGGGTGGAGGAGTGCGACGACCTGCTGAAGAACATCAAAAATGTGCAGAAGGACATGTGGAAGGCCATCCGCGAGAATGACCCAGACGCCTACGGCGCACTGGCTGCTGAGCTGGCACGGGAAAGCATGACCATGACCACCAACTGGCTGGGCATCGCGGCGGCCAGTAAGGTAGCGCTGGAAATGACGGAGGAGTGACCATGGCGGAGAGAAAACTGCCTATGGGCGCCAAAGAGATCGTGGCCAGCTATCGCACGGCCAGAAACCCCAAGGCGCAGATCGGCGTGCTGGCTGATCTGAACGGATGTTCCCCGAAAGAGATCGAGGAGGTTTTGATGCAGCTGGGCGCGATGAAGCCGACGGAGCGGAAAAAGCCCAATCCCCGGAAGATCGACGTGGACACCGCAGCGGCGCGGGAACTGCTGGAGCAGGGCATGACCGACGAGGAGGCCGCCAACCTGCTGGGCATCGGCACTCACAAGTTTGCCGAGTGGCGGCGTGAGGAGGGCATCAAGCCCAACCGGAAAGCGGCGGCCTCGCAGGAGACGGCGGAGCACGACACGGACGGCGAGGAACAGTCCGAAAGCGTGGAGGTGGTCGGCGGGCATGCTGAGCCCTATGTGACCGTGGCCAAGCTCCATGACATTCTGACCGCCGCTCTGGCGGGCAAAATGGGCCACGCCGCCGTCACGGTGCAGGGACAGCTGATCCGGAGCATGGCGCTGCGGATCAGCTACACCATCGGTGGAGAGGATCAAGGGCCTACCGCGGAGCTGGTGGCAGAGCCACTGGAATAACAGAAAAGCCCAGCCCCTTCCGGGGCTGGGCGGTGGTGTGGAAATAATGTTCGATATCTGATAATGCCGCCCTTCTTGGCCGAAGGCCTGCGCAGATGCGTGGGGTACGGACGTAGGCACGGCGGGGCGGCGCTATGAGAGATCGAAGCACATTATATATAATACGCGCACGCGCGTATCTGCGGGGCTCTTAAACGCCTAAGTTTACCGGCAAAGCCTCTTGCGAGAGACAGCGGGGCGGACTTCCGCCGCCCGGATGGCTTGAAAAAACGCAAGGGGCTTATGACGGATGCGAGAAATGTGAAGGATGGCTCCTGTGCGCGGGCGTCTTTGATTTTTATTATACGCGGGAAGCGTGGGAGGAAAGCCTATGAAATCGAAGGAGGGAATGTATGTGATAACCAAGATCGTATCCGGCAGCGTGGTGGAGCGCCGGAAGAGTAAGACCATGCGGCGGCCGTCCAAGCGGGGCAGCCGTATGCGGGGCAACAGCAGCGAGAAGAAGATGGAGGGCAACCGCCAGCACGCGATCTTGCAGCTGGCCCGCTCCTTCAACTGCAATCTTCGCGCTGGGGACGTGTGGCTGACGCTGAAGCTGGATGGGGAACACATGGCGCGGTGCGGCGGAACCTTCGATGGTGTGAAGAAGGAAGCAAAGAAATTCGTGGACAGGCTCTGCTACCGGATGAAGAAGGCCGGGGTGGTATGCAAGTGGTATCTGGCCCCCAGCGAGATCGACGGCGAGACGGGGGAGTTGGTGCGGCCCCACGCCCATCTGGTGATGACCGGTGCTGGATTCCGGATGGAGGACGGCGTGCTGTATCTGCGGCAGGAGAAGGTGGACGACATTTGGGGTCAGGGCAGCGTGGACGTGCAGTTCATCCGGCACCAGAAGGACTACTATCCGCTGGCCAAGTACATCATCAACCAGAGCCGTGGCGTGGCCGACGAAAAGAAATACACATGCAGCCGGAACCTGAAAAAGCCGAAGATCACCCGGACGGTGGTCACGTCCGGCGCACAGCTGCGGGTGCCTGCCGGGGCCACAGTGCTGCCCGGAACGCGGTATGACCCGGAGGTGGGGCAGGATTTCGTCCGCTACATACCCAGAGAGAAAGACCCGGCGCGGAAGATCGGCGGGCGAAAGGAGATGGCCGTGGCCTGCGCCAGAGAGGAGGGCGAGGACGATGGCCTTTAAGAAGCTGCGGGGGGTCGACCTGCCGGAAGAAAAACAGGGGCTGATCCGCTACACCTGTCTGGACTGGCGGTCACAGCCGGTTTGGGTGCAGGAGAAGATACGCTACATCTGCGAGCAGGTCGCAGGTGCGTATCAGCATGCCCTTTTTGAAGTCATGACTACCAGCCGTTCCATTACGTCTATCGCAATGGAGCATGCCATTTCAGAGAGTATGCTGTATACCATGCGAAAAAGCTTCTATGAGCGGTGGTGACGGAGCATCATTTTGTGATAACTGGCGGTCTTTCGCAAGATAAAGTTCCCGGAAACTGCGCTGCGGCGCGGCTTCCGGGATTTTTGCTGCCTACGGAAAGTCTGTGATAACGGAGGGGCTACCCGTGCCAGAATTATGATAACGAAATGTAATCAACTGACGGAGGGGAGGGCAGCAGTGTGGCGGAGGATGTAAAAAAGCCCATCACAGACAAGCAGAAACGCTTCGTGCGGGAGTGGCTGGTGGACATGAACGGCACTAGGGCCGCCATCCGGGCTGGATACAGCGAAAAGAGCGCCGCCCAGACCGCAAGCAGACTGATGAAAGACCCGGCGGTGCGGGAATATCGGGACGCGCTGTTGAAGGAGGAATTCGACAGCCTGGGTATCACCCGCCACTCGCTGGCGGTGGAGGTGTGGCGGGTGTATGAGCGGTGCGCTGCCGCCACGCCGGTGCTGCAATGGGACAGCAATATGCGGGACTACATTGAGAGCGGAGACTGGCAATTTGACTCTAAAGGCTGCCTGAAAGCCCTTGGGATGCTGAACGGTATGCTGGAGCGCATAGAGCGCAGCGAGGACGAGGACGCCGCCGACGGCTACGAGACGATGCTTTCCGGTGGCGGCCGGGAATTTTGAGGAGGATGGACATGAAACGAGAGGAACTGCGGAAGCTGCGGCAATGGCAGGACAGGCTGGAGACGGCCAAGGAGGCCATACAGCCGGAGCTTGACCGGATGGGGAAGCGGGAGAGTATCTACGACGGCGATCCCACCATCTACCGGCCGGACGGTGCCAAAGCAGAAGCGGGCCGGGCCAGCCACGTGCGGAACGTGGCCTTTGAGCTGATCGAGGCGCAGGTGGAGAGTGATATCCCCACCCCCAAGGTGACGGCCATCCGGCAGGAGGACGAGCATCTGGCGGACGTGGTGGAGAACCTGCTGCGGAACGTGATCGACAAGCTGCCCTTTGAGCGGCTCAACGACGAAGGGGAGCGCATCAGCCCCGTGCAGGGCGGCCACGGCCTGCTGGTGGACTGGCAGGACGGCATCAGCGGCAAGGACTGGATGGGCGACCTGCGGGTAACGATGATGCACCCCAGAGGGATCATCCCTCAGGCCAACGTCAGTCAGGTGGCGGACATGGACTGGATCTTTCTGGAATCGCCCGCTACCCGGCGGCAGATCAGAGAGGCCTTCGGCGTGGCGCTGGAGGAGAACGAGAATGAATCCGACCCCGACGCCCGGCGACTGGGCGACAGCGCCGACAACAGCGGCGAGATCGTGACGCTGGTGACCTGCTACTACCGCAACGGCAAGGGCGGAATCGGCCGCTACCGCTGGGTGAACGACACGGTGGTGGAGGATCTGGAGGACTATCAGGTGCGGCGGGTACAGAAATGCGCCGCCTGCGGCGAGGTGGGAGACGGCCACCGCTGCCGATACTGCCAGAGCACCAAGTTTACCGTGGAGGTGGAGGAGTACGAGGAGCTGACAGAGGATATCGTCACGCAGAATGGCACCACCATCCCCGCCATGACGGAGCAGCGGGACGAATTCGGCCAGCCCGCGCTGGAGCCGCTGACGGACGGTGCGGGAGTGCTGCCGCAGCTGCGAGCCGTGAACGGCCCGGCGGCGGTGCGGTACATGCCGGTAATGGTTCCCACCCGCATTCCCTACTACAAACCGGATGTGTATCCCATCGTGGTGCGGAAGAATGTCAGCAAATTCGGGCGATTTCTGGGCTCAAGCGACATTGACGCCATCGCCGACCAGCAGAACACCATGAACCAGCTGTCCACCAAAATCAAGACCAAGGTACTGGGCGGCGGCAGCTTCACCACACTGCCCAGGGACGGGGTGTCGATCGTGAACGATCAGGACAACCGGATCGTGCGGGTGGACAGTCCCAACAAGATGCAGATGATCCATACGTTTAACACGCAGGTGGATATCAACATGGATCTGGCGCTGCGGGCACAGGTCTATGAGGAGGCTCGGCAGACAATCGGCATCACCGACAGCCTGCAGGGCCGGAAGGATCCCACCGCCACCAGCGCCGTGGCCAAGGAGTTCAGCGCCCAGCAGGCGGCGGGCCGCCTGGAGAGCAAGCGAGTGATGAAGCGGGCCATGTATCAGGATTTGTTCGAGGTGATCTTCAAGTTTTTTCTGGCCTACTGTGAGGAGCCCCGCTGGCTCCACAAGTCCAATGAGAACGGGGAGACGGAGTATCTGGTATTCGACCGCCACGATTTTCTGTATCAGGATGAAGCAGGGGAGTGGCAGTATAACACCGATTTTCTGTTCAGCTGCGACAGCGCCGCGCCGCTGGCCACCGACCGGCAGGCGCTGTGGAAGGAAGCGCGGATGAACTTCCAGCAGGGCGCCATGGGGCCGGTGAACGAGGTGACATCCCTGCTGCGGTTCTGGACGCAGATGGAGAAGCTTCGCTATCCGCTGGCGGCGGACATGCGCCGCAGCTTCGAGGAGGAGCTGGAACGCCAGCAGCAGGCCGCCGCCCAACAGCAGCAAGCCATGGCCGAAGCGCCGGTGCAGGCGGGCGGCATGGGTAGGAACGCGGCGCCTGCTATGGACGCCGCCATGATGGAAGGGGGCGGCATGGTATGACCTGCCCGGAATGCGGACTGGAAATGATGATCTATCAGGTGGTCACCGGGCCTGACGGCACCGAAAGCGTGGAGTACGTCTGCCGTAATAAGCGCTGCGGTCGCTATGACCGGCGGTTGACAAGGGCTAAAGAGGCGGAGGTGCCGGAGGATACCGAAAAATAACACGCGGCTTCGCGGCTGCGCCGGGGGAGCGATCCGAGCGCCGCCGGTGGCGGATACAGCGAGGTGAGCGAGTGGCAGCGGTCAAAATTTCAAGCGTCCGCCGCAAGGCAGCGCGGAAATTTTGGGCACCGCAACAGGGCGACCGGCCTTTCGCTGGAGCATCCGCTACAAGGGCCAGGCAAAGAATCTTCACATAGACCAGTTTCGCGGCTGCGCCGGGCGGGTTTGCACTCCCCGCTCCGGATATCCTCCTCTTTTCTTTCATGCCGGGCATCCCGAACGCAAGTCGGGTGTCCGGCGGAGCCGCGAAGCCTCTACACATGACATTCATTCGCTTGGGGACAGCGGGAAAAACCCTAATACCCACGAAAGGAGGAAGGACACATGAAGAAAAACACATGCGGCTATGCCGGCAAGATCGCCAACGTGGGCACCCAGCGGGTGGAAGCACCCTGCGCCAAGGCTGCGCCCGCCCCCAAGGGCAACGTGCGCTACAGCGGCAACGACCTGCGTACCGGCACCAGCGGCGGCACCGCCAAGAAGAATAAGTAACGCCGCCTGACGGCAAATGCCTCCCTCTGTGAGGGAGGTGTCGAGCGCAAGCGAGACGGAGGGAGAGAATTTAAGTCTTTTATTCTCTCCCCCAGTCGACTTCGGCGACAGCCCCCTCCCAGAGGGGGCCTTATGGGTGCGGATCACCGCACTGACATTTCGCTTGGCCCCGGCGGAAAAGGGGCGCTTTCGCACCGAGAGCGGAAACATGGAGGAACACATGAGTTTGACACAGGAAGAATTCGCCCGCGCCTTTGGCGTGGAAGACGATATGCCCGCAGCGGACGCAGACACTGACACCGGAAACACCGGCACAGAGCAGAACGTGCAGGAGCCGGAGAGTGCTCCCGCACCCGATGGAAACGGTGCAGGCGGCGCGGAGAGCGATCCCGCCCCGGCGGAAGATACCGTGCAGGAGCAGGACGCGGAGACACGCCGCCGTCAGGCCTACGGCCGGAGGCAGCGGGAAAGGGAAGCCAAGCAGCAGGCGGCGGAGGCCGCCGCGCAGGCCCGTGTGGATCGTATCTACGCGGACATGTTCCACGGCCAGAACAACCCCTACACCGGACAGCCGATCCGCAGCGAAGCAGACTACCGGGCCTATCAGGAGGCTGACCGGCAGGCCCGGCGCACGGCGCAGCTGCAAAGCGCCGGCATTGACCCGGAAACCGTGCGCGGCATGGTGGACGAAGCGGTACGACCCCTGCGGCAGCAAATGCAGCGGCAGGAGCTTGCCTCCATTCGGGAACAGGCCAAGGCCGTAAACGACCGGGCACAGGAGACCATCCGGCAGGGCGTGGAAAGCGTCCGGCAGCTGTACGGTGCGGAGGTGGGCAGTCTGGAGGACATTGCCGCCATGCCCACAGGGCCGCAGTTCAACGCCTACGTCCAGAAGGGACTGAGCATCGAGGAGGCCTATTATCTGGCCAACCGGAAGGATATCGACACCCGGCGGTTGGGCGCGGCCCGTCAGGCCGGGATCAACCGAGCCAATGGAAAGGGCCATCTGGCGGGAATGCCCGCTGCGGCAGGGGAGAGCCCCTATCAGCCCACGGAGGCGGAGAAGGAGGCATATCGGGCCTTTATGCCGGACGCCACCGACGCGGAGATCGCCAAAGCCTACGGGGCGTATCGAAAGTAATGACAAAAGTAATGACTTTTGGCCTTGTCATTCCGAGCCAGTGCGCACACTGGCGTGGGAATCTATGTTCAGGTGGGAACGGATTGCCGCGTCGGCCTTGCGGCCTCCTCGCAATGACAGGAACGATTTGAAAGGAGCTGAAAAGCAGCATGTTTGCATTGAGCAGAATGAAGGTGGGTATGACGCCCCCTATCGAGTATAAGACCGCCACTGACAGCGAGACCTACACCGTTGGCGAGGCGCTGAAGGTGGCCAGCGGCGCGGTGACGAAATGTACCGGCGCGACAAAGCCCGCCTATGTGTGCGTGGGCCCCGTCAACGCTATAGGCGAGGTACCCTGCGTGGCAGTGCAGGACTACATGGAGTTCGAGTCCACACTGGGCGTGGCCCCGGCGGAGAGTGCCACGGTCAGCGTCGGTAACAAGCTGACCATCCACACGGACGGCGCGTCCGTCACCGCCACTACCACCAACGGCGTGGCCGAGGTGCTGGCCATCGACGGCCAGACTGTGGGCAGCCGCGTGGTGGTGCGATTCTAAGAAAGGAGAAAATGAGACATGAGTGGTTATTGTACCGTATCCATCGGCAGCGGGCTGGTGGATTCTATCTATGGCAACTGCCAGGTGCCCCTGAAAAGCTATCTGGAGAAGCGGGGCGAGGCCTTTGAGCGGGAGAGCCTGCTGAAGTACCTGTTCCGCATGGAGACCAGCCGTCATTGGGCCGAGCGCTACAGCGCGGAGACGGCCATGGACAGCTTTGTTCCCGTGGGGGAAGGCGGCGACTACCCCAAGACCGGATTCCAGGAGTCCTATAAGAAGGACATTGAGAACATGACCTTCAAGAACTCCTTCGCTGTGACCCGTGAGCTGATGGAGGACGCTATGATCGGCACCATGAAGCAGCGGGCCAATCAGCTGATCACCAGCTATGGCAGAACCCGTGAGCTGTTTGGCCGGGCGCTGTACGCCGGCGGCCTGTATGGCACCACCGTTGCCTATGGCGGCAAGAGCTTCCAGTGCGGCAGCGCCGACGGCCTGAACCTGTTCCACAAGGAGCACGTGAACAAGGTGAACGGCGCGAAGCAGTGCAATCTCTATAAGGGCGCTTTCAGTGCCACGGTGCTGGGCAAGATGGAGACCGAGATGCAGAACCGCACCGGCGACAACGGCGAGCTGCTGGCGGTGGCCCCCGACACCATCTGGATCCCCAACGACGCGGCGCTGAAGGACAAGGTGTTCAGCGCTATCGGCGCGGACAAGGAGCCGGCATCGGCCAACAACGCCTACAACTACCAGTTTGGCCGGTGGAACGTGATCGTGGATCCGTATATGACCAAGGCGCTGAAGGATCTGGGCAAGACGGACGTGCCCTTCTTCCTGCTGGACAGCCATTTTATCCAGATGGCGGACGCCGCTATCTTCCAGGATCGTGTGAAGCTGGAGGTGCGCTCCGTTCTGGACGAAAACAACGACAACAACGTGTGGAAGGGCTTCAGTCGCTTCGGCGCGGGCTTCGTGGACTGGCGGTTCATCAGCGCGGGTAACATGAGCACCGGCACCGATCTGACCTAAGCTGAGAACATAGCGCGGAAAAAGGCCCGGTTTTCATGACCGGGCCTTTTTTGAAGAACGGAAGGGAGGAACGCCTATGACTTGGGGCGATGTAAAGCTGATTGCCTTGCAAACCATGTTCTCTAATGAAGGTGTGGTCATTACGGTGGACGACATTAATCAGGAGTACATCAACGCCATGCCCGGCAAGGCCAACGAGGCCATGCAGCAGATCGCGGCGGTGGGGCGGCCCATCTTGAAGGACTGGCACATCAAAATCGCCGACGGCGCCGACGAAACGGTGGAGACAGACAAGCTGACGCTGCCGGCGGTGGAAAAGCGCTACAAGATCAGCCTGAGCTTCTATCTGCCCCGGTTCCGGTGCATCGACCGGGGCACGGTGATGCTGGACGATGGCAACATCTACGATGTGGCAGAGGACTGGAGCATCGAGGGAGACGACGTGCTGGTGATCCCCGGCAATGTGACGGGGGAGTACACCGTATGGTATCGGGCCTATCCCCAGACCATCACCACCCAGACACCGGACGAGGAGACCATCGACATGCCGCCCGACGCGGCGGCGCTGATCCCCCTGTACATCGCGGCAGAGCTCTATAAGGAGGATGAACTGGCCATGGCAACGGTGCTGCGCAACGAGTATGAGGACGGCTTGCAGAAATTGCAGGCGGCATGGCAGGCGGGCACGGTGGGTCTGCGGGCCGAACCGGCCCGGTATACGACGGGGTGGTGTTAAGCAATGGCGCAATTCAATGTACCCAGCGAGACCGCCCGCAACAGCCTCGTGGTGGAGACGTTCCGGGGCGTGGATCTGAACAACAGCCCCAGCAACGTGGACAAGTCCCGCTCTCCGGCGGCGCCCAACATGATCCGGGATCAGGTGGGCAAGGTGCGCAAGCGAATGGGATATACCACCAAGCTGACGGCCCCGGAGGGCGCTGCCATCAACGGGGTGCATCATCTGCTGGAGGAGACGTTGATCCACGCGGGAGTAAAGCTCTACCGGCTGGTGAAGGCCACGGACGGGACGTGGAGCCTGGCAGAGATCGGAGCCATGGCCAACGCCCGGAGCCGCAGCTTCGTGTTCGACCAGAAGCTGTACCTGCTGGATGGCGCCACCTATCAGGTATATGACGGCGAAACACTGTCGGCGGTGGCTGACAACGCCACGGTGCCCACCATCATCATTTCCCGGCGGCCTACCGGCGGCGGGCAGGTATACGAGGGACTGAATCTGCTGGGGAAGAAATGGACGGAAAGCTTTCTGGGAACGGCGGACGCCACGGAGTACCAGCTGACCACCAAGGAACTGAGCGACGATCCCGTGACGGCAAAGGTGCTGGACGCGGAGGGTAACTGGGTGGACAAGGTGGAGAACACCGACTTCACCGTTGACCGGGAAAAGGGGATCGTGACCTTTACCACCGCGCCGGGTGAAAGTCCCGTCAAGGGACAGGACAATGTGCAGATCACCGCCAGCAAGGTGCGGGAGGACTATCTGGATGCCATCAACAAATGCACCATCGCGGCGGTATATGGCGTAGGCGGCAGCACCGACCGGGTGTTCCTCAGCGGCAACGCAGCCAAGCCGGGCATCGACTGGTACAGCAACTTCGAGGATCCCGCCTTTTTCCCGGACACCAACTATACCAAACTGGTGCGGGACGGCGGCGAAGTGACAGGCTATGCCGTTCTGAGCAACACGCTGGCGGCTTTCATCAACGGAGCCAGCGACGAACGAAATGTGGTGGTGCGGGGCGGTACTCTGGATGAGGACGGCGACGCCCTGTTCCGGGTCAGCAATACCATGATCGGACAGGATGCCGTGGCGCCGGATACCTTCTGCCGCACCGATAAGGAGCCGCTGTTTCTTACGGAGCGGGGTGTGTTCGCTATCACGGCGGAGGAGCTGACCGGCGAGAAATACAGCCAGGAGCGCAGCTACTACATCGGCAGCGCCCTGCGTGCAGCGGCAGGAAAGCGGGAAGCGTCCGCCTGTATCTACGGTGATTTCTACGCGCTGGCGCTGGGTGGCACCATCTACCTGCTGGACTTGCAGCAAAAGACCTATGAGCGTAACAGTCCCTACAGCAGCTATCAATACGAATGCTATTACTGGCCGGGGATTCCGGCTACGGTGCTGTTTCTGGACGGCGACGCCCTGTGCTTTGGAACGGCGGACGGGAAACTGTGCCGCTTCGGCACCAATGTGGACGACGTGACCGGCTACAACGACGACGGCGCGGCCATTGACGCCTACTGGGAGACCAGCGATTTTGACGGGAAGATCTTCTTCCACGTGAAGACCTTTACCGGCGTGGCGGTACGGCTGGCAGCGGCGATCAACACCGGCGTGGCGGTCTACGCGCAGGTGCGGGGCGTCTGGAAGCAGGTGTTCTCCAGCGGGACAAAAGCCCGGTATTTCGATGGGAGCTTCCGCTATATCGATTTCAGCAAATTCACATTTTCCACAGACCGGACGCCCCGGACGCTGTTCGGAAAAATCAAGATCAAGAAAGCGGACAAGGTGCGTTTCCGGCTGCAAAACAACGTACTGAACGAGCCCTTCGGACTGTACGCCTTCGGCTTGCAGTTCAAGGAGCCGGGCGGCAACTATAAGAGATAGCGAGGTGAGAAACCTATGGCGATCACAGATCACAAACTGAAAGACAGCGACATTGCGTCGAAGGGTGTAGTGGCCGCGCCGACGATCCTGAACGGGACGCCGGAGGAGAACAAGAAGGTATTCGACCGGCTAATCCGAGAAGCGTTTCAGGGCGAGTATAACAGCCTGATCGACGCACTGGTGGCGCTGGGGGTCGAGCGATTGATCCAATATGGCAGTGAAAGCATGAAGCACATCCGTTTGAATGCGGACAAGCACATCGAGGTTTCAGCGGATGGCGTGAGCTGGGAGGAGGTCGCCTCCTCCGGTCATCTGATCTACAGCATGGACGGAAGTTTGTTGCCGCAGCGCAGCAGACTGAAATTTGACAACTGCGAAGTGTCGAATGACGAGACCTATACCATCGTACACGGCGTGAAGGGTGAGAAAGGCGATACGGGAGCTACCGGTGCCCAAGGCCCGCAGGGAGTTCAGGGGCAAAAGGGCGACACAGGCTATGCGATCATCCCTGAGGTGGATCAGGATACAGGTCTGATGAGCTTCCGGATAGGCGCCAGCGGCGCGGTTCCTGCGCCCGTCTACGTGCGCGGCCCGCAGGGGCCACAGGGTGTACAGGGCGCACAGGGTGCTCAGGGCGTGCAGGGCTTGCAGGGACTCAAGGGCGATCAGGGGCCGCAGGGAATACGCGGCCCACAAGGCCCGGAGGGCCCGCAGGGCTTGCAGGGCAGGCAAGGGCCAGCCGGTGTGATGGGGCCACAAGGGCCGCGCGGCGAAAAGGGCGAGACAGGCGCGGCGGGCACGGCAGGCGCGAAAGGTGAAAAAGGCGAGGCAGGAGTGCAAGGCCCGCAGGGGATTCAGGGTCCGGCGGGCAAGCAGGGCATTCAGGGGCCGACAGGGGCACAGGGGCCGCAGGGGATTCAAGGCCCCAAGGGCGACAAGGGTGATGACGGCCGCTCTCTTGAGATCAGCGACGTATACCCCACGCTGGCGGCACTGAGAACGGCATTTCCCAACGGAGCAGATGGCGCCTATCAGGTCAGTGCCAATGGCGAGATCTATATCTGGTCGGAGTCCAACGAGGATTGGGTCAGCATCGGCGCATTGCAGGGCCCGCAGGGGCCGCAGGGCGTACAAGGCATTCAAGGCCCCCAAGGCCCGCAGGGAGAAACCGGAGAACAAGGCCCACAAGGCTTACAGGGCCCACAGGGGCCAAAGGGTGACACCGGCGAGACAGGAGCTCAGGGCCCCAAAGGAGAAAGGGGTGACACCGGAGCGACCGGCCCTCAAGGTGAGACTGGCCCACAGGGAGAGCAGGGCCCGCAGGGAATCCAAGGCCCCAAGGGTGAAAAAGGTGATACAGGGGAAACCGGGCCGCAAGGCGAGGTAGGCCCGCAGGGCCCGAAAGGGGAAAAGGGCGACACCGGAGCCACTGGCCCCAAAGGTGACACTGGGCCGCAAGGCCCCACCGGCCCCCAAGGCCCCAAGGGCGACGGGGTGGAGGTGTCCGGCAGCAAGGGTCAGTATCTGGGCTTCACCGATACCGACACGCTGGGCGCGGTGAGCCTGCCCAGTGCCAGCACCGGCAGCAAGGGCATCACTTATCTGGTGGACAGCTACGAGCGCACCGACACCGACAAGGCCGTCACCCCAAAGGCGCTGAACAGCGTGTACAAGCTGGTGGAGGACAAGGCCGACAAGTCTG
>URKW01000006.1 GCA_900548615.1 uncultured Eubacteriales bacterium
CCATCCCACATAAAGGAGATGATTTTCTTCAAATAGCGATCTCGTTTTATTTCCATAACCCAACCTCCGTTGAAAACTTGCTGGTATTATCATGCTACTTTTCAATGGATAGTATACGCCAGCGCACGGGAAAAATCAAGAAGTTTATTGAAATGTTTGCGGGTAAACCCGACAACATTTCAATAGTTTGGCATATTTCTATCATCTGACTCCACGCGGTGGAAAAAATCAAAATTCAGCCGAACCGCGACCTGCTGACGCTGTTGACCTGCCACCCTTACGCTTCGGGTGGGCGGCAGCGTTATGTGGTCTATTGCGAACGAACCGAAAATTAACAGGAGGAACATACCATGAAAAAAGCAATTTGCATCATTCTGGCAGTGGCTGCTGCCATGACATTTATCGTCTCCAGACGCCCCCGACCCCGTGGCCGCAGAGAAATTTGAAAAATTTTTTCAAAAAGTAGCGCACTTTTGATTTCGTTTTACGGATAATGATAATAGGGGGATTTTTATGGACAAGCGCTTTTACCGATTTTTACAGGCAACCTGCTGTAATTGGCGGAACAGTTTTTTCATCGACTGCCAGCACTGTCCCGACTGCTCTGGCTTTCTTCTGTCTGTAAATCACAATGCCGTGCCAACGATCATCCCCGTGGCAGTATTCGAGGAGCTTTCCGGCGAGACCGTGGATAAGTATGATTGCGTCGGCGTTATGACGCTGGAGGGCTTCCAACGCTTCTACACCAGTTGGCTTGTCTGGAATGTAGAGGATCCGAAACGGTGCAGTCTCTCCCAGATGTGGGAGAACTGCCAGCAATGAATGTATACGCACCCGGTAAAGGAGGTGAATCATCTGAAAAGAGTCAACATCCACTGCCCCAACTGCGGGGCCAAGGCCACTCTACATCCGGCCAGCTTTGTGTATGGAAACGACCGCGGCACATACAAGTATCTGTATGTCTGTGACCGTTACCCCGCCTGCAACAGCTACGTAGCCGCCCATCGCACCACACGGTTCCCGTTGGGCTCTCTGGCAGACGGAGATCTGCGGCATAAACGTATCCAGGCACACCGTGCTTTTGACCGCCTGTGGCGCTCCGGCCTGATGTCCAAACGAGAGGCGTACCAATGGATGCAGACAGAGTTCGGTCTGCATAAAGATCAGGCGCACATCGCACAATTCGGCGCGTATATGTGTGACCGGCTGATCCGCGCCTGTGAACAGTTTCATATCCCCGGCACAGAGATCGCATAAGGATCTCGCCTAAATCCACCAAGAAAGGAAGGTGAATCCGACAATGAAGAATAAGGATATCGCCCTTACCGATACTCAGCGCGATATGGTAGAGGCGAATATGGACGTGGTACGCTGGGCCATCCATACCAGTGTTCAGGTCAATGAGCAGCGTTATGGTTTCGGCTATGACGATCTATTTCAGGAGGGCTGCATCTGGCTCTGTAAGGCTGCGGTGACATATGACCCGGATGGCGGCGCCAGCTTTCCCACCTATGCCCAGAAGGTCGTTGAGAACGGCCTGCGTACCTATTGCCGGCTGCAGCGCAGCAAGGAGCGGCGCTGCTTCCCGGTATCGGAGATCTTTGACACGGAAGCTGACAGCCGCCGTGCCATGGCTTCCGGTATCCGCAGCTTTCAGGAACAGTTGGCTGAGGTAGATGCGCTGTCCCTTCTGGAAAGCGCAAAGCAGCAATACGATGGTGTCGCCCGTCTGGGCATTGAGGCAATGCAGCTGAAGTTCATCGGCCTGAGCAATACGGACATTGCCGCCCATTACGGCATCAAGGCGAACTATTTGGGCGCGGCCGTACATAGAGCTGCCGAGCGCCTGAAGTCTAACAAGGAGTTTTTGCAAAGTCTTGAATACGAGCCAATGAAGAAAGGCTCCAAGGCTTCATGAGAAAATGTGAGGTGAAATACATGCAGAAATACTACACGGCAGTAGGCCGTTTTGAGCGCAAAGGCCATATGGGCGATATGACCTGCCCTATGGTCATCATCAACAAGCGGGAGTACGCATTGGACATTCAGGAGATGATCCTGTGGGCCACGCTGAACTGGCAGATCATGGACGCCAGAGTTCTTGAGGATACCTATATCGCCAAGCTGAAAGCCAGCGGCATTGCGCCGCGGCGCAGCTTCCTTGACTGTATGCGCCGGCTGCTACAGCGTGGTCTGGTGGTGGAGGGCTGCGGCGAGACCGGTGAGGATGCGCTGTATGCCCTGCTGTCAGGGCTTTATGTAGTACCGATCTCCGACAGTCTGCTGCTGCGCCTGATTTCCTTTATCAAGCTGACGGTCTTCGGCCATGTCCCCTTTGCCATTACCAGAAAGCTGTTCCACAAGGACCGGCGCAGCGCAAATGAGCGGCGGGTCTACCATCTGTCCCAACAGGCTCTTTTGTCTACAGCGGAGCTGATCAAGTGTGTGGAGTATGATATCCATACGATCCACTCCGATTCGCAGCTGATGGAGGCCCTGTATGCAGATGATACCACCACCAGCGATAATATCGCGGATATGGTCAGGCCTTTCGGCTACTGCCGCCCGGTGCTGCAGGCTGTGGCAAACCTCTATCTGCGTCGCCAGATCATCTTTGAGAGGCTGTCATGATGGACAAGCTCAGGACAGCACCGCTGCCCCTGAAGAAAAAGTTGCTCCTTACCGCACTGGTAGGAGCAGCTTTCTTCTTTGTAGGTCTGGCAGCTATTTTCTTTTCCCATGATACCATCACCGTTCTACTCAGCGGCATCCTCGCCATAGGGCTCGCTTACAAAGCTGTGGTACTCTATCGTCTTATTATCACTGCCCACTATACCGCCGTTGATGGCGTTTGCATTGCCATTATGCAGACGCCGCTCCGCAAGTACCGCAATATCCGGATCATAGATAGTCAGGAGCATGAAATGACGCTCGTACTGCCCAAGCAGGACAGAATAGAGATCGGCCGCCAGTACCGTTTCTATTTCAAATCTTCTGAGCGTATCCTGACCGGCAGCAGCTTCCTTGACGCATCCCTCCCGACCGATGGTTTTCTTGGGCTGGAGGAGACGGATTATGGTAATGTTGATATTCTGAGTTAAGAATAGTATCTGACCTGCGAAAAAGCCAGACACCGTCTGTCAAATTGAGCTTGTCACATGTGTCTTAAGAAATATCTATATATAGAATTGCAAACTATTGACAATCGCAATATATAGTGTTACAATGCACTTGTAGTTGTTTTTTGTGCATCGCCCGATCAGGGTTTCCGAGTACTTTTCGGATCGCACACGTTTGTTAAGTTTGTAATTTTGTGCCGACATGACAGCTTTGCCTTAATGGGCTGATGCTGTATGCCGGCACTTTTTATATAGATATTTTAGCCGTAAGGCAGAAAGGAGTGTAATGGCAAATATATCCGTCTTCGGCCGTATCGTATCGGATGATATTGAGCTGAAAATCAGTGCCAATAACCGGCCCTATCTTCGGTTTGATCTTGCGGAGCGTACCGGTAAGGGGGCTTACGCAAGAACGCAGTATTATCAGGTCGTTGCTTTTGGCGCTATCGCCTCTCAATTTGCAAAAAGGGAATTGCACCGTGGTGCGCTGATCAATGTGGAAGGCGTACTGGAGTTGGAGGACTATCTGAAACGGGATGGCTGGACGCGGGATAAGCGTCTGAAAGTCATTGCGTTTCGATGGCGCTATCTCCAGCCCGGTGAGGTGAAAGCGCCGGAACAGGCGCCGGAGATCGACGGAGAACGAGAACCCCTGCCCGGATAAAATGCCGGGCATAAGAGGAGCTGTCATGTATCAAAAAAGATGCGTGGCAGCTCCTCTTTTTTTGTTTTTATCACAAAAATGAAAGGATGTGCAAAGCATGAATAAGAAGAAGTCCATTTGGTCTGGTGTCTCTGTCCTTATCGCGGCCGTTCTGGCTATCGTTGCGTTTGTACGCAGCGACACGCAGATCTGGCTTCTGACAGCCGCATTTACCATTTGGGCGATTTGGGTCACGGTCGCATTCGTGTTCCCTTATATTCAGGAACAGGAAACTGAGAAGCGGCGTGCTGCCCGCAGAGCTGCCTATGACGCGCAGCGGCAGAGCCTTCGCTCACTGTCCATGGAAGAGGAAGAAGGCTTCGGCCCACTGCTGCTCCGCCATGTCAATCACAGGATCTCCGCATATCTGAAAGCGGTGTATCCGGATGCTACATGGGAGTGGCGCAGCCCGGAACCGGAGAAGCTGATCCTTCATGGCGGAACAGGCCGTATCACTATCTCCGGTATTCCCGACTATGACCAGGCAGAGGTGACATTCGACCAAAAGGCCAATTTTTCCTGCTCACTGCTGAAGGTCACACCTGTGGTACAGAGTACAGCGGAAAACGGCGCTTCCGAGAAGCTGCCTGCTCCGCCCCGTGAGATCGATCCGCAGGTCTGGTTCGAGCAGCAGGGGCGTAAGGTTCTGGATAATCTGATCTACGACCTTAACTCCCGCGGCTACAGCAGTCTGGTTATCAAGGATAACGGTGACGTCTGCATCCGTCAGGGTGACGTGGAGAAAGCACAGACCTCATTCAAAAGCCTGCCAGAGAAGCATTACTGGCCCCGGCTCCTGAAGGTATTCGAGCGTGAGGGCATCGCCGCCAGCATGACGGATGACGCCATCGCGCTGAACTGGTAAGGAGGGTGCTGCCATGAAAACAGGCTTGACGCTGGAACAGCTTGCCGCGGAGATCACCCGGCAGCAGAATGCCAAAGAGGATTATGTGGTCAATACCGGCAACCTTCGTTTTGAGAGCTATGGCCAAGATCTGGCGCTCCATGTGCTGAACAGTGATGGCGCAGACCGTATCGAACCGCTGGAGATCGGCGACATTGCCCACCGGCAGATCGGTACGCACCTGAGCATCCCCGCCAAGTACTATGAGCGAATGCGCAGCGAAGACCCCGGACTTCTGGCACACAATGTCAACACATGGCTGGAGCGGACGCCTGCCCAGCGCATGATCCGTGTTCTGGACGGTAAGGCCCGTGCCTACCTCAGCAACCGCTATCTGCGTATGGACAACTACAGCATCGCCTCGGCGGTACTGCCCATTCTGGCGGAGATCCCCGATGTGCGCATCGAGAGCTGTCAGATCACCGACTCCCGCATGTATATCAAGGCGGTCAATCCCCGCTTACAGGAGGACGTGACGCCGGGTGACACGGTGCAGGCCGGTGTGGTTATCAGCAACAGCGAGGTAGGCTTAGGCTCTGTCAACATCCAGCCCCTGATCTATCGATTGGTATGCAGCAACGGCATGGTGGTCAACGATGCCGCCACGAAGCGCAATCATATCGGCCGGGCAACGGATGCGGAGGAGAACTTCCAGCTCTATTCTGAAAAGACATTGGCTGCGGACGATCAGGCTTTTCTGATGAAGGTACAGGACACTGTCCGTGCCGCCGCAGAGGAGGCACGGTTCAGTCAGGTGGTGGGCATGATGCGGGAGGCTGCGGCTGTCCCCATGAACACCGCAGATGTACCCGGCGTCGTGAAGCTGACCACCCGGCAGTTCGGTCTTACGGACTCGGAGGGTGAAGGTATCCTGCAATATCTGATCGAAGGCCACGACCTGAGCTTGTACGGTCTCTCCAATGCGGTAACACGGTATAGTCAGGACGTAAACAGCTATGACCGTGCCACGGATCTGGAGATCATCGGCTACAACATTCTGGCAATGCCCAGAAGCGTGTGGTCACGGCTGAATCAGGTATCCGCAGCGTCCGCAGCGTAATGTGAAAACAAAATGATTAAATGGAGGATCAAAAAATGAGTTATCCTGAAACTACGACGATGGCGACCCCCTACACGTTCAACCTTCCCGCTATGGACGGTCTTGACTTCGGCAATGATGATCTTGCCGATGATATGGAGGGCCTGACGCTCTCCTTCCCCAAGGTCAAGATCCCGGCTGGCGGCTCTCTGCAATTTGAGCTGCCTACCGGCGACCCGGAGAATCCGGAGTATACCCGTTTTCTGCAGGGTGTCATCCTGTTCCACCACGCCAGCGGCGCCTATTGGCCGGAAGGCATGGAATATGATGATAACACGGTTCCCCTGTGCTCCACTGTGGATGGGAAGCAGGGCTACGGAACGCCTGGCGGCGCCTGCGCTGCCTGTGAGCTGAACCGCTACGGTACGGCAACAGACGGAAAAGGCAAAGCCTGCAAGAACATGCGTATTCTGTATCTCCTGCAGGACGGTGACTATATCCCCGTACAGCTTTCTCTGCCGCCTACCAGCCTGCGGCCGTTCAATGATTTCATGAACGCCGCATTTGTGGCCCGGCGTCGTCCGGCATGGAGTAGCGTGGTGCAGATCGGCCTGAAGCGCGTGGACAATGGCAACACCTACAGTGTGGCTACCTTCCGCAAAATGGCCGACCTTCCTCCTGAAAAGGTAGGCGAGTTTCGCGCCTTTGTGGAATCGTTCCGCCAGCAGGCGAAGGAGATGCTGAAGAGCCGTGCGGAGCTGTCTGCCGCCCGTGAGAACGAGGATGACCAGTATACTGCCGCAAACACAGAGTATACCGTTGCCGACAGCGGCGATCACTTCTGCATTTCCGGTGCGGCTGTGATCGACGGTGAACGTGAGGAGCTTCCCCAGTAAATGAATCCGTCAGGCCCTGCGCGGGTCTGAACCATGTGAAGAGCCGCAGCCTGAGTTTTTGCTCAGGCTGCGGCTCTCGGTCTATATAAAGGAGGATCTGTAATGAACGAGAATACCCCCATGTCTCAGGCGCAGCAGCTTTTCGCGGAGGAGCACCACAATCTGGTCTATGCCTTTCTCAAGGAGAAGAAGCTGCCGGAGGATGAATATTACGATGTTGTGATCTTCGGCTACTTGCAGGCGGTCATGGACTACACCTCTCGGGGCGAGTCCAGTCGATTCAGCTTCGCCACCATTGCGTGGCGCAAGATGGAGAGCCGCCTGGCAGACCATTTCCGCCATCAGACGTCTACCAAGCGTGCGGCGCCTACTGTCAGCCTGAACGCAGTTATGGACGAAGCCGGCTTGTCCCTTTCCGATATGCTCTCCGCAACGGATGAAAGCTTTCTGGACATGGAGACCGGTCTGATGTTCCACGATCTTGGCCGGCATATGCCTCGCCGTGATATGAACGTGCTGCGGCTCAAGGCAGATGGCTATGGTACGCGTGAGATCGCGCAGAGGGAGAATACCACCGTACATGTGGTACGGAGCATTCTCAAATGTGCCTATTAGATCATTCGCAGGCTATTTTTCAATTCAGACAATGATCGAGCTTTTCATGACCATACCGGTCAAAGGAAGGGGTTAAAGAAATGAATAAGAAGCAGGTCATTCTTACCGGCCAGTTGGCTGCGCCGCTCTGTGAGGGCTGCCGTGCATGGATACGCCATTCCGGTGGCCTGATCTGTACCTCGCAGGTCGTCCGTATTCAGTCGTTCTCTGACCGTAAGGCCGTTTTTGAGACCATGAACTTCATGTATCATGTGTCCTTGGAAACGTGCCCTTTTGTGATGGAGCTGCCGGAAGTGATGTGCGCATAAATGGTATAGGAGGGCGGCAAAAACACCGCCCTCCTATACGTCCATCTCCCAGTATAATGGGTATAATGGGATTGAAACTTGACGTGAGGTAATAATTCGTCTATAATAAAGACATAATAATAGAGTGAAGGGAGTGCTGCGATATGATGATCCGTTCGGCAACATCACTGCGCAACGGCTATGATGAAATGGTAAAACTGGCTAAAGAGAAGCAGGAGCCCATCTACCTGACGCGAAACGGTGATGGTGAGATGGTTTTTGTCCCGCTGGATCTTTGGGAAAAGCGTGAGAAAGAACTGGATTTGTTGTTCATGCTGCTCCAACGGGAACAGTCCCGGCTTGCAGGCGCCAAAACCTCTACGATGGACGAAATGGAACGTCTAACACAGGAGGTCTTGAATGAAGATTGAGTGGCTGCATGAGGCGAGGATGGAGTATCGGGATTTGCTGCTATACCACAAAAACACGGTAGGAAAGCAGTCTGCGGAAAAGTTTGCCGATATGATCCTATCCTCTGTCAGAAAGCTGAAGGACTTCCCGGAAATGGGCGTCTTGAAAGAAACACAGTTGCTTGGACGATATGGCTTTCGTGCCTTGTTTATCGGCAAATACGTTTGTATTTATCGTATTGCAGGCGACACAGTGCTAGTTTACCACATCGCCGATGCCAGGACGGATTATATGTATCACATCTTTGGGATTGAAGGAAACTAACATACCGATTTATGCGGCAGTAAAGTCTAGTGTAAATCTATGCACCTTCCCCCGATACCAAATGTGCGCATTGAAGCAACACAATAAGATATAAATGCGGAGAAGCACCGCTGAATTGTTTGACGACAGTTCAGTGGTGCTTTTGTTTTAGGAGGGCTTGAGAACATTGAGACAAAAAGGAACCAAGGCGGAACGGTTCGTGCGTGTGGCCGAACAGCGCACACAGCGTGCCGTAGACGCTATCCATTCACTTTCTAATTGTGCAAGCCGCGTGTGCTACGATTACACACCGGAACAGGTAGAACAGATCATAGCGGCGCTGGAGACGGAAGTAAGACACCTGCAAAGTGCATTTACAGGCGAGAACCGCTTTACGCTGCGCCCATAAGTCAGAGGCCCCGGATGATTTCCGGGGCCTCACATATAAATCAAAAGGAGTATACACATGAAAAGAGAACCTGCACCGCAGGAGTACACTTGTCGGAATTGCCCGGAACGGTATTACCATGCGGTTCCCGCTTCTCAGAAGCTAAAGGGCCTGATAATGCGCTTTGGCGAATGCTATTGCACTCTACCGAAAAGAGCCAAGCATCTCAAAGGCCATGATCTGAGCAGACGCGCACCGGAATGGTGCCCGAAGCGGAAGGTGCCGAACACGCTGCGAATCTACTATTACCGCAACCCGGAAACTTATGTGTTGGACAACGTGCTGCATCAGGGCTTTGCATTCACACCGCTGCCCACGGCAAGCCGCTATGCAGTAGCATACGAGGAATCTACCAAGCTCTCCCCGCGGGAGTTCTGGCTGAGTCTGCTCACACAGAAGGACGCGGAGCTGTTGGGCCGAGAGGTTAAAGTCAAGTCCGTCGTGGAGATAGACGATGGACTTACCCCGTGCTTTTTCTTCAAGACGGAAGAAGGCTATACGCGCTGCCGGGGCTTCGATGCTGAACGCGCACGCACCAACCGCATGGACGGCTGGGAGGAATATTATCAGGAGGACATGAAATGATCATCAATAAAGAAGGTTTGCGTTACACATACAATAGCACAACCTATACCATAGGCGCCGCTGTCGTGGCAACAGAGGAAAGTGAATATCAGGGACTTTACGGCATCATCACAGAGATTCGTGACGATGTTGACCGCGAAACAGAGAATGATACGCCTGACATCTATTGCTGGTTTGAGACGCCGCTGTTTCCGAAGGAGATCCAGGAACTGGAGCAGCGGTTCTCTGATCTCTACCAGACGCCCAAGAAGCTCGACGGGATCGCGCTGGATATGGTCATCATGACACCGGAAATGGTGCGGGTGATCTCGCCTGATCCGAAGAAATGTAAGGCCTGCGAGCTTTATCTGCTTACCACACACTGCACGACGAATCTGGATTCCAGCAACTTCACTGAGCTATGCGCCGACTACGATGCCGGACGTTTTGCCCTACTGCAAAGTGTCCGGGAGGAACAACAGGATGGCTGCGTGAAGGATTGGGCAGATAGGGACGTACTGGAAGAAGAATATGGCATTGACCGCTATGAGGCATGGTATCGTGATGAATACTTCGAGAATCATTTCGTCATATCGCTCGAAAAGCTGTCCCTCATACTGCCGTCAGATTTTATAGAAAAGTAAAAAGTTATAATTGAAATTATTATAATTTAGGGTATAATACTTTATAGAGGTGGTGAGCTTATGAAGCAATTTGTTGATCGGCAGCAGGAGATGGAGACGCTGCAAAGCGAGTATGCGCGGAATGGCAGCGCACTTGTCGTACTGTATGGGCGTCGGCGAGTGGGAAAAACTACGCTGATATCCGAGTTTATTCGGGATAAAAACGCCCTGTTCTTCCTTGCAAGTGAAGAGTCCGAAGCGCAAAACCGCACGGCATTCAAAGAGAAGGCGGCAGAATTTATTGATAGTGATCTTCTGCGTAATGCAGACGTCAAGAGCTGGGACGTGATATTCAAATCAATCATGGATGCCAAGCATGACAGCAAGCCCGTTATCGTACTGGATGAATTTCAGTATCTGGGCAAAGCGGAGCCTGCGTTTCCTTCCATTTTCCAGCGGATATGGGAAGAGATATTAAAGAACCAGTCTGTTATGGTAATTCTTTGCGGCTCCCTGATCTCCATGATGGAGTCCCAGACACTAGCCTACGGCAGCCCCTTATACGGAAGGCGAACCGCGCAGATCCAGCTCAAGCAGATCCCATTTGCCTATTACCATGAGCTTTTCCTTGGCAAAACTCGTAGAGAACTCATTGAGCTATACGCTGTTACAGGTGGTGTCCCCAAATATATTGAGTTATTTTCGGAGAGCGGCGATATCTATCGTGCTATCCAGAAATGCGTACTGAACCGTTCTGGCTATCTCTATGATGAGCCGCATTTCCTGCTGCAGCAGGAAGTCAGTGAGGTTGGCAGTTACTTTTCCATTATCAAGGCGATCGCGGCTGGAAATCACAAGCTTTCCTCGATTGCCTCTGTGTTGGAGGTCAAGTCAACGAACCTGACCAAGTACCTGAAAACTCTGATAGATCTGGATATTCTGGAGCGAAAGGTTCCTGTCACAGAGGAAAACCCCGAAAAGAGCAAGCGCGGCCTTTACAAGATCAAGGATAACTATCTACGATTTTGGTTCGCATTTATCTATCCCAATATGAGCCTTATCGAAAGTGGACATAGCGGTATCGTGATGGATAAGATCCGCAAAGGACTCACTACCAGCCACATCGGTTTCGTATATAAGGATATCTGTCAGGAGCGGATGTGGGAGTTGAATGTCAATAACGCATGGCCGTTCCAGTTCTCCAAGTTGGGCGGATACTGGGATGCCAAGAATGAGATTGACATTGCAGCTCTTGATCCAGAGGGTGCAAACCTGATCCTGGGAGAGTGCAAGTACTGGAAAGAGCCTGTTGGGCTGAATGTCCTTCGGGCTTTAGAGGCCAAGGCATGTGATGTCACATGGGAGCGGGATCGGCGGAAAGTGTGGTACGTCCTGTTCAGCATCTCCGGCTTCTCGGATGAACTATGTGACCATGCCGCAATACGGGATGATCTTCTTTTGATCGACGATGGAGGAAGATAGCTGCCCAGTCATCTGGTGCATCATCCTCGATATACTTCTGGACTGCCTGAAGAAATTGAAGAAACGCGAATAAGTATGGGCAAAAGCTGATGTGGTAATTTCCACGTCAGCTTTTGTCCATACCATCACACCGCGTGATCTGGTCGATGACGACTATTGGTATACAAACTTCGCTTTTTGGCAACGATAGGCGTCGGAGTGCGTGGGAACAGATCGACGTGACCGTGGACAGGAGAGCTATCTATGGTTTGAAAAAGGCCGCTGGTTCGTGGCTGCAAAGGATGGAAAATAAATAGCAGATGGTTGCTCTTTAGAAAATGCGGCCAGATACGTTCAATGCGTATCTGGCCGCGTTCTTTGCTTTATGTACTTTGTATCATCGTTTTTTACGAGCAGCTTTTCTAACCTTGCGTTGCTCCTTGGCATCAATCTGTTCGAGATAATTTGTAAAAGAGCAAAAAAGTAGCGAGACACTTCCGGTCGCAACGCCAACAATCATGGTCATTAGATAACCGTTTGGTTCCCCATCAGAAAAATAAGAAATGCAGACATTAGCGGCAACACAAAGCGCGATAACAATTAGACATCCATTTTCAAGCTTTTCTGAAGGTTTATTACGGATACCCGGAATTCGAGAGAGCATTACAACCAGCCCACTTGTAGACATAGCTATCATTGTATTCACCGCAGTATGTGCCTGATCCAAGAACATCCAGCCGTTTACCGAGCCATAATAAAGCAGAGACGCAAAAATTAGCATGATTACGCACGCAGAAAACCATTTCAGGTTCCAACGCCGGTCTTTTGCACGCTGTTCTTGATTTGCTATCGTCCGTTGTGACTTTCTAGAAGTTTTTTGCAAGTCTATCCCACTCTTTCTATCTTACGCCAAGATACGTAACTGTTACCATAATTTTAAGTGAAAATGCAGGAAAATGCAATTATCAATTAGAACGTGGAAGCGCAAGAAACGTGTCGGCAGTATTTATGACACGATTCTCATCTGTGCGCAAACGCACTCAATTTTCTGTGGAGAAAACGTGCAATCGTAATAACTTTGGAGTTTCATGTTACTTCTTTCGTTTATGAGATTGCACTGTTGCACTTTTGACAATAGATTGTTTATTATATAATAAGGAAATGTAGCAAATTTTGCCGTAATCGTCATTATTTCATTTGTGGCAAAAGCGTGCTAGAAACCGTGACAATTTGAAATAGAGAAAATAAAGAAACTTGCCAGAAGGGAAAGCTTATCCCTATGGTATTTGGCCCGCGCGAATTGTCAAAGATTTTGGGCATTTCTAAAAATAAGGCTTATGAGGTCGTAAACAGGTATGATTTTCCTAAAATCCGAGTTGGCAGAAGAATCATCATCAGCAAAAAACACTTTTTGGAGTGGATGGATGCCAACTTTAGTAAAGAACGCAACAATACATAAAAGGCACTTTTGTTATTTGCTTTGATTCCTGTTGAGTTTTCCTTCGGAAAGTCGTATAGATATTATGTGTGGAAAAACCTAAAGGTTTATATCCCACATGGCACGATTTGTATGCCTGTACGACAAGTAAGGAGGATCAATAAAAGTATGGGCAAAAAGAAAGCAAATGGAGAAGGCTCCATTACAAAACGCAAAGATGGCCGTTATATGGGACGCTATACTGTGGATAGCAAACGAAGAACAGTCTACGGCGACTCTTTCGAGGAGGTGAGACGAAAACTCAATGAAATTCTAAATGAGATTGCAAAGGGTGCCTACATAGAACCCAATAAGTACAGCGTAGAAAAATGGCTGCGAGACTGGCTGGAGTTATATGCACTGCCAACAGTAAAGAGGTCAACATATATCTCTTATGAGGGATATGTGCGACTGCACCTTGTTCCAGAATTAGGCCAAGTAAAGCTGACATCCCTGAGTACTGAAGATCTCCAAAGATTCTTTAAGAAAAAGTCTGGCTCAGGGACTAAAGGCGGATTAGCCCCCAAGACATTACGGAATATTTACAATATGCTGCATGCTGCTTTAGATCAAGCGGTCATTGACCGCAAGATCATCCGTAATCCGATTCTAGGCGTCAAGCTGCCAAAGGTCAAAGCCAAAGAAATGCGCGTCCTGTCACCAGAGGAGCAAACAGCTCTGCAGGAAGCTGTGAGCCGTGCGGAGGAGATACATGCTTATGGCATAACCTTCGCTGTCAATACCGGCCTGCGATTAGGTGAACTACTTGGACTGCAGTGGAAGGACGTAAACAAAAAAGAACATTGCATTCACATCAGGAGAACACTGGGCCGGTTGCAAAAGGTCGATGAAAAAGGCCGTCTCGTTCAAAAAAGTGCAGGCGTTACCTCAACAGAAATCGTTGTGCGTTCACCTAAATCGGATCTGTCCAAGCGCAAAATTCCTTTGTTTGATGAACTCTGGAAAGATTTGATGGCATACAAAGAAAAGCAAGACGCTCTAAAAGACACCTTGGGTAAGGCCTATCATGACGAGGATTATGTTTTCGCCACCCCTCTGGGTGCAGCATGTGATCCTAAAGTGTATCAGACACTTTTCAAGCGTGTTGTTGCGGATGCCGGAATTGAGCCGACAAACTTTCATGCACTGCGTCACACCTTCGCAACAAGGGCGTTGGAATCCGGTATGGACATCAAAGTTCTATCGACGATACTCGGCCACGCGCAGGCATCGACTACGCTCAATCTCTATGCTCACGCTCTTCCGGATCATAAGAAAGACAGTATGGAGAAAATGCGGGGCCACTATAAAAGCTGCATCGGTACAGATAATTGCTCAGTTGACACCAACGCAGAGGCTTCATAAAATCTGGCAATCTGCCTTTGACACCAACGCGTTGGTGTCAAAGCCCAAATTGACGCGTATTTTGATAGTAAAATATCTGAGAAAAATATAAAAATCCTTTGTTCACGTCGCTATCAAATTTGGTGTCATTTGGTGTCAAAAAGCCGGTTGGTGTCAATCGTTGGTGTCAAAAGTGCTGAGATGCTTTTGCAAACTACGCAAAAAAGTAAAAAAAGAATCACAAAACCATCTAAAACAATGATTTTGTGACTCTTTTTGTTGGTTGCGGGAGAGGGACTTGAACCCCCGACCTCCGGGTTATGAGCCCGACGAGCTACCAACTGCTCTATCCCGCGATATTGAGTTTTACCGGAATTGGTGCCGGTGACCGGACTCGAACCGGTACGGTATTGCTACCGGGAGATTTTAAGTCTCCTGTGTCTACCATTCCACCACACCGGCGGATACTGGCAAGGATTAGAATACCATACTTTCTTCATTCCGTCAACCCCTTTTCAAAATTTCTTTTTGGGATCTGCGAAATTTCTTTCGACAAAAAGGAGAGAGCCTTGCGGCTCTCTCCTTTTATCCAATCATTCAATCGGCACTCAGCACTTCTCGAAGATGGTGGCAACGCCCATACCGCCGCCGATGCACAGGGTAGCCAGACCCTTCTTGGCGTCGTCGCGCTTCTGCATCTCGTGCAGCAGGGTGACGATGATACGAGCACCGGAAGCGCCCACGGGGTGACCAAGAGAGATGGCGCCGCCGTTGACGTTGACCTTGTTGATATCGAAGTGCAGCTCGCGGGCCACAGCGATGGACTGGGCGGCGAACGCCTCGTTGGCCTCGATCAGGTCAATGTCGTCGATGGTGACACCGGCCTTGGCCATAGCCTGACGGGAAGCGGGCACAGGGCCAACGCCCATGATCTTGGGATCCACGCCGCCCTGGCCCCAGCCGATCAGCTTGGCCATGGGCTTCAGGCCGTACTTGGCCACAGCCTCGCCGGAAGCCAGCACGATGGCGGCAGCGCCGTCATTGATACCGGAGGCGTTGGCAGCGGTCACGCGCTGCTGACCCTTGTCGGCGGCGTCCCGAGCGCCGGTGACCTCAAAGGTATGTACCACCTGAGGATTGGGGGACTCGGGGCCAACGGGGAAAGCGCCCTTCAGCTTGGCGATGCCTTCCTTGGTGACGCCGGCCTTGGGATACTCGTCCTTCTTGAACTCCACGATCTCCTTCTTGACCTTGATGGGCACGGCCACGATCTCATCATCGAACTTGCCGGCGGCCTGAGCGGCCTCGGTCTTCTGCTGGGAAGCGGCGGCGAAAGCGTCCTGCTCCTCGCGGGTGATGCCCCAGATGTCGTTGATATTCTCGGCAGTGGTGCCCATGTGATAGTTGTTATAGGCGTCCCACAGGCCGTCCTTGATCATGGTGTCGACCAGTTTCTTGTCGCCCATACGAGCGCCCCAGCGGGCGTCGGGAGCGGCATAGGGAGCGGCGCTCATGTTCTCGGTACCACCGCAGACCACGATGTCACTGTCACCGGCCAGAATGGAGCGGGCGCCCTCGATAACGGACTTCATGCCGGAGCCGCACACCATACCCACGGTATAAGCGGGAACGGAATAAGGAATGCCGGCCTTGATGGAAACCTGACGGGCAACGTTCTGACCCTGAGCAGCGGTCAGGATGCAGCCGAACATGACCTCGTCCACGTTCTCGGGAGCCACGTTGGCGCGCTTCAGCGCTTCCTTGACAACGATAGCGCCCATCTCGGCGGCGGGGGTGTTCTTCAGGGATCCGCCAAAGGAGCCGATGGCGGTACGGCAGCAGTTGACAACGTACAGATCCTTCATGATAGTTCCTCCTAAAATCAATGTTGGAAAAATATACAGTACACTGTGATGTGTTCCAGTGTTACTATCATAGTTAATTTTTTAACATATGTCAATCCAAAAATCACTTTTTGTGAAAAAATCGTGATTCACGTCAGGAATGCATTCCGTTTTTCGTCAAAACGACCAATCTTCTCCGTTAGCCCTGCGGCTGCTCCGCTGTCAGCTGAGCATAGAGCTTCTGCTGGCCGGCGGTATAGCGGGCGTAGAAGGACGTCAGGTCAATGGCGTTGTACACGCTGTCGTTATGCTCCACCTGTGCGCCGGAGATACGGGCGGACAGATCCTCGCCAAAGGCCATCTCGGCCACGGCGTTCAAGTCCACGGCGCGGCGCAGTGCCACATAGTAGCCGGTCTCATCCTCGATAACGTCGCTGACCTGATCCTCCGCCAGTGCGGCCAGCGCCTTGTTCAGCGTGGTCTCGTCGCAGCCGTCATAGGTGTTGCTGGCCAGAACGGTCACGTTCTCCCCTGCCTCCAACGCGGCAAAGGCGGCAGCCTTGTCGTCGGCGGTGGACAACTGGCGGGCATAATCGCCCATCAGGGCCTTGGCATCCGCCTTGGCGGCGTCGTCCAGCTCGGCGGTGCTGATGAACAGCACGTCGGCGGTCATCAGGCTATGCTCCTCCGCCAGCGCCAGCAGATCCTTGTCGCTGGGACGCAGCGCGCCATCCGTGGTGCAATAGGCGGCGTACAGCCGGTTATACAGCAGCGTGGTGCTCATCAGCTGGTCATACTGCTCCTCCGTGAGACCGTTGATCTGCAATACCTTCTGCAGATCCTCGCCGTAGGCTTCCTTCTGCTGCTGCAGGGTGGCCCCGTCATCCTCGGTCAGCGTGATGCCCATATCCTTGGCCCACTTCCGGACAGCGGCCTGCTGCTTCACCTGAGCCTCCGCCTGCTGTGCCACGTAGTCGGCGGCGGTAAAGCCCTCGCCCAGCTGCGTGCTCAGATCGGTGACGCCGTAATAGGACAGGTTCTGGGCCGAGTAAGTGACCATATACAGGTACTCCCAGGACTCCACCGGCTCGCCGTCCACGGTCATCACCGTTTCCGTGCCCTTCAGGCCGCTGGCCTGCTGGAGCAGAGGCTTGTCGCTGCCCAGCTTTCCCGTCATGATCATACCGGCGCAGATCAGCAGCGACAGCGCCAGGCCCACCAGAAAGCGGACGACCAGATTGAATGTTTCTTTTTTCATGGTTGCTCCTCCTTAAAATTTCCGGCCTTGGTCTGTGCCGGTTCCTCATGTCGTAATGCCAGCTCCTCCACCAGCTTTCCTGCGGCGGACAGGGCTTCCTCCTTCGGCTGCAAATACAGCGTCAGCTTGGGCTGGGCAGTCGCGCTCAGCTGTAACCGCTGGCGGGAAGGCCCCCTTGGGAAACACACCCCTTTGTGGGAGGGCTGCTGATCTCGCCGCCGTTATGGCGGCGATATCCGGCTGCGGGCCGAAGGAAAAGATCAGCTGCGTTCCCCGCTGGGTGATGTCACACACGCCCACTTTGGCGGCGGCCGAGCGCAGCAGCGCCACATCCAGCAGCGCCGTCACCGCCTTGGGCACGTCGCCGTAGCGATCCAGCAGTTCGTCGGTCAGCTCCGCCGCACCCTCGTTGTCACGCAGGGCGGCAATGCGGCGATAGAGATCCATCCGCTGCTCCGCCGAGGGCACGTAGCCCTCCGGGATATAGGCGGACACTGTCAGGTCGGCGGCGCAGTCCGGCGGAATTTCCGCGCGCTTGCCCTGCTGTTCCAGTACCGCGTCGTTCAGCAGCTTCAGGTACATATCGTAGCCCACGCTCATCATGTAGCCGGACTGCTCCGGCCCCAGCAGATTGCCTGCGCCGCGAATCTCCAAGTCCCGCATGGCAATGCGGAAGCCGCTGCCGAACTCCACGTACTCCCGGATGGCGGACAGCCGCTTGCTGGCCACCTCGCTGAGCACCTTTCCGGTGCGGTAGGTAAGGTAGGCGTAGGCTCGCCGCCCCGAACGGCCCACACGGCCCCGGATCTGGTGCAGCTGGCTCAGCCCCAGACGGTCGGCCTCCTCAATAATAAGCGTGTTCACATTGGGAATGTCGATGCCCGTTTCAATGATGGTGGTGCATACCAGCACCTGTATCTGGCCGTCGGCCATCTGCTGCATGACGCGGCTCAGTTCCCGCTCGCCCATCTTACCGTGGGCGGTGGCGATGGCCACCTCGTCCCCCAGCAGCTGCCGTAGCCGTCCGGCGGCGTTTTCGATGTTCTCTACACGGTTGTGAAGGTAATACACCTGACCGCCCCGATCCAGCTCCCGGCGGATGGCCTCGGCGATAACACCCCAGTCGTGCTCCAGCACGTAGGTCTGCACCGGCTGGCGATCCTGCGGCGGCTCCTCGATGGTGCTCATATCCCGGATGCCGGACAGCGCCATGTTCAGCGTCCGGGGGATCGGCGTGGCGGACAGCGTCAGGGTGTCCACCTGCTTCACCCGCTCCCGCAGCTTCTCCTTGTGGGTGACGCCGAAGCGCTGCTCCTCGTCGATGATAAGCAGTCCCAGATCCTTGAACTCCAGATTCTTGTTCAGCAGCTTGTGGGTACCGATCAGCAGGTCGACGCGACCCGCCTTCACCCGTTCCAGTATCTCCTTGATCTGTTTCGGAGTGCGGAACCGGGACAGCACCTCCACCGTCACCGGGAAAGAGCGGAACCGGTTCTGGGCGGTAGCGTAATGCTGCTGGGCCAGTACAGTGGTGGGCACCAGAATGGCCGCCTGCTTGCCGTCCAGAATGCATTTCATCACAGCCCGCAGGGCCACCTCCGTTTTGCCGTAGCCCACGTCGCCGCATAGCAGGCGATCCATGGGAACGGCCTTCTCCATGTCGCCCTTGATCTCCTCGATGGCCCGCAGCTGGTCGCCGGTCTCCTCATAGTCGAAGGCGTCCTCAAACTCCCGCTGCCACGGGCTGTCCGGCGAAAAGGCAAAGCCCGGCTGCCGCTGCCTCTGGGCGTACAGCTGGATCAGCCCCGCCGCCAGCTCCTTGGCGGCGGCCTTGGCCCGATAGGTGGTCTTGGCCCACTCGGTGCCGCCCAGCTTATTGAGCTTGGCGGGTCTGTCGCTGTCCTCGCCGCCGGCGCCGATGTACTTGCTCACCAAATCCAGCGACGTGGCGGGCACGTACAGGCAGTCGCTGCCCGCGTAGGCGATTTTGATATAATCCTTTTCCACCCCGTCCACCGGCAGGCGCAGCATCTCCACAAAACGGCCAATGCCGTGGTGGGCATGCACCACCAGATCGCCGGGGGTCAGGTCGGTATAGGACTGCAGCTTCTGGCGATTGCTGTCCTTGACCCGGCGGGGTTTCTTCTGCTTGCCGCTGACGCTCTCCGTCAGCTGGCCCTCCGTCAGCACCGCCAGCTTCAGCGACGGCCACTCGCTTCCCGCGCTGACCGCACCCAGCAGAATAGTCGCCTGTCCCGGTTGGGGCAGGATACTGCCGTCCAGCGACAGCGCCGCCGTGATGTTCCGTCCCCGCAGCAGCTCCTGCATGTTGTTGGCTCGTACCTGACCGCCGCACAGCACCACCACACGGTACCCGGCGGCCAGATAATGCTCCATATCGGAGGCCGCCATCTCCAGCGAGCCGCCGTAGGTGCTCAGCTGCCGGGCGGAGATCTGCAGCAGCTCACCCGGCGGCAGCAGATACCGGCTGGTGGGCAGGCTGTCCATCTGGCACAGAGCAAACCGCGCCAATTGCGCCGCCGTCTCCCCCTCTGTCAGAGACAGCTCTCCCATGGCCGGAGCCATAAAGCCGTTTTCCGCCGCAGCGGCTACGTCCTCCTTTAGTTGCCACAGCCAGCCCTTCAGGCCCTCGCTGACCCGTCCGCCCTCGCACACGCAGAGGATGGCGTCCTCCGGCAGATAGTCCAGCGCCGTGGTCTTTTCCGGATACACCGCCGCCAGATACCGGTCGCAGCCGTTGGGGGCGATGCCCTGCCGCAGCGCGTTGGCGTCGGTCTCCAGCTGCCGCAGCAGCGGCTCGGTGTGTTCTTTTTTCTTCAGCTTTTTACCCGCCGCTTCCAGCGCGGCGGCGGCTTTCTCCGCTGTGTCCGCGCCCCGGAAGGGCAGCACCTCTCCGGCAGGCAGCAGCAGCGTTTCCTCCAGATTATGCACACGCCGCTGGGTGGTCACATCGAAGACCCCCATGGCGTCCAGCTCGTCGTCCCAGAATTCGCAGCGCACCGGCTGCTCCATAGCGGGGGAAAACACATCCAGGATCCCGCCACGCAGGGCGAACTGGCCGGGGCCCTCCACCTGCTGGCAGCGGACGTAGCCCGCCGCCGTCAGCCGGGCCGTCAGCGGCTCGATGGGGTAGCTCTCCCCCACCTTCAGCGCAATAACGGTCTCCAGCAGCACGTCCTTCGGCACGCACCGCTGCACCGCCGCGTCGATGGCGGCCACCACCAGCGGCGCTTGTCCGGACGCCATGGCGTACAGCGCCGCAAGGCGCTGATGCTCCGACCTGCGGCTCGTTCGCCGAGGCCAAGCGCCCCGGGGGGGGGGGCCGCAGCTGCCAGTCACGCCGCCGCAGCAGCGTCACATCCCGCCCCGTCAGGGCGTGGAGGTCGCCGCACAGCCGCGCGGCCTCCGTTTCGTCGCCGCACAGCAGCAGCATGGGGCGGCCCGTCTCCTGAAGCATGGCCGCCGCCAGCATAGCCCGGTGGACGGGGGATACGCCGGTGACCATGGGCTTGTCGCGGCGCAAGGTACTGTCCAGCAGTGCGCGAGCCTCCGGCATTTGCAATAGTTCCTTTAGCAGCGCGTTCATATCCCCCTCCTTTCTGTTAGCTGGCGAAAAATCTTAAGATTTTTCTGCCAATTGGTTTGCGGTCGGCTGCGCGCACCCTTCGGGTGCACTGGCGACCGAGAAGTATTTTTCCGACGTACACGCCGCCGGAAAAATGATTGAAATTTTTTGCGCCGTGCGCGGCGCAAATTCTGCGAAGCTCTTTACCCGTTGAACTTGTTCATGGCCTTGTCGGGGCCCTCCGCCATCAGGCACAGCGCCGCGTTGGCGGCGCGATCCAGCGTCTGGCGCAGCAGCTTGGCCTCGTCGCCCTTGGGCTTGCCGATGACCCAGTCGATCATCTCGTGATCCGGATGCTCCGGCATGCCCACCCCCACCTTGATGCGAGGGAATTGGTCGGTGCCCAGATGGGCGATGATGTTCTTCAGGCCGTTGTGACCGCCGGCGCTGCCGCCCTTGCGGATGCGCAGCTTGCCCACCGGCAGCGACACATCGTCGGAGATCACCACCACATGATTCGCCGGCACCTTATAAAACCGTGCCGCCTCCCCCACCGATTCGCCGGAGAGGTTCATGTAGGTCTGGGGCTTCATCACCAGTATTTTATTGCCGTCCTTCTCAAAAATACCCGTCCACGCCTTGAAGCGCAGCTTGGGCAGTGTGAATTTTTCCTGCTCCATCAGGCTGTCCAGCGCCAGCCAGCCCATGTTGTGGCGGGTGCTTTCGTACTGCTTGCCGGGATTGCCCAGCCCCACCAGTATCCAGTTGACGCCGCCGCTCTGGTTCCGATTGAAAAACAAGGAGCGTCCCTCCTTTTTCTATGGTAATAATAGGGGAACTGCTGTGCGCAGTTCCCCTATTATAGCACCTGAAAATGAATTTGAAAAGCCTTAGTTAAAAAGCTTGGCGATGGAAATCTCCTGATAGATACGCTCGATGGCCTCGGCAAACATGGGGGCCACGGACAGGTACTTGATCTTTTCGCAGCCCTTGCCCATCTCCTCGGGAATGGTGTTCAGCAGAGCCATCTCCTTGATGACGCTGTTGTTGATACGCTCCAGCGCGGGGCCGGACAGCACGCCGTGGCTGGCGCAGGCGTACACGCTGTTGGCGCCGCCCACCTCCACGATGGCCTTGGCGGCGTTGCAGATGGAACCGGCGGTATCCACCATGTCGTCGAACAGGATGCAATCCTTACCGGCCACATCGCCGATGACGTTCATGACCTCGCACTGGTTGGCCTTCTGGCGGCGCTTGTCCACGATGGCCAGATTCATGTGCAGCTTCTGGGCGAAGGTACGGGCACGGGCCACGCTGCCCACGTCGGGGGACACCACCACCATATTCTCGCACTTCTCGCCGAACTTCTTGGCGTAGTAGTCCACGAACACGGGGTTGCCCAGCAGGTTGTCCACAGGGATATCAAAGAAGCCCTGGATCTGGCTGGCATGGAGATCCATGGTCAGCACGCGGTCGGCGCCGGCGGCGGTCAGCATGTTGGCCACCAGCTTGGCAGAAATGGGGTCGCGGCTCTTGGCCTTACGGTCCTGACGGGCATAGCCGAAGTAGGGGATGACTGCAGTGACGCGGCCGGCGCTGGCACGCTTGCAGGCGTCGATCATGATCAGCAGCTCCATCAGGCTGTCGTTGACAGGCTTGCAGGTGGAATTGATGAGGAACACGTCGCTGCCGCGGACGGTCTCATACAGGGAAACGCTGGCCTCGCCGTCAGCGAAGCTCTTGACCTCCGCCTCGCCCAGCTTGGTGCCGATGATCTTGCAGATCTCCTGCGCCAGAGCGGGGTTGGCGTTGCCGGTGAAAATTTTGATGTCCTTGCCGTGAGAAATCATGGTGAAACATCCTCCTCTTTTGTTATTTTTTATGTAAAATTTTTTTACTTTTTCTTGCTTTTGAAGAACCGGGCGGCCCAACCCAGCTTGTTCTCCTGCCGCGCACGGGCAATGGCCAGCGCCCCGGCAGGTACGTCCTTGTCCACGGTGGAACCGGCGGCGGTATACGCCCCGTCCCCGATGGTGACGGGAGCGATCAGGTTGGTATTGCAGCCCAGGAACACATCGTCCCCCACGGTGCAGCGGTACTTCTTCAGCCCGTTATAATTGGTGGTAACAGTGCCGCAGCCGAAATTCACCCGCTTGCCGATATCGCTGTCGCCTACATAAGTGAGGTGGCTGACCTTGGTGCCGTCGTCCAGCTTGGAGTTCTTCAGCTCCACAAAATCGCCGATGCGGCAGTGGTCGCCCACGGTGCAGTCCGGCCGCACATAGGCAAAGGGCCCCACGGTGGTGTGGCTGCCGATGGTGCTTTCGTTCAGCTGGCTGGCGTTGACGGTGGTGTACTCCCCCACCACGCAGTCCCGGATCATGGAATTGGGGCCGATCTCGCAGCCCTTGCCGATAACGGTATGCCCCCGCAGGATGGTGCCCGGCAGCAGCGTCACGCCCGGCGCCACGGCGCAGCGGGGATCCACATAGGTGTTGTTGGGATCGACGACGGTGACGCCGTTCAGCGCCATCCGCTTCATCAGCAGCTCACGGGCATCAGGCATAGCGGCCTGCAATGCGGCGGCGTCAGCCACCGGCAGAAAGGACGGCGCGATGCTGGGACTCTGCCACAGTTGGCGGACGCCCTCGGCCTCCGCCGGACAGTCGCCCAGCGTCAGGCCCTCCGCCAGACGGGTGCGCAGCAGCGCGGCGTCGGCGGTATAGACGGCGCGGTTCCCCTCGCCCCACACGGGCACCACCGCGCCGGGAACGACGATCACATCTCCCTCGGCGGCGGAAAGCGCTTCCTCCAACCTGTCATAAAAGCTCACGCCGGAGATATCATGCAGCGCCTCGGCCGCCTCGTTTCGCCAATTTTCCTCACAGACAACAAAAAACCGCTCAATACCGCAGGCCAACAGCTCCTGACACACCCATCGGACAACGGGGCAAAAGAGCATCGGCTGCAGCATCAGCGGTTTCATAGCGGTATCAGCGCCGGCACCGCCGGCGCGAAGATCAATGATCGCCAGTTTGTGATCCATTGGAAAACACCCCCTATAAAGAGAGATACGAATTCTTCTTATAGGTAGTATAACATATCCTACGGGAAAATCCAGTGTTTTCACAGAGAAATTCCAACAACTTTTTGCCGCTGCCGCCGCAAAAAATGGGGAAAAAGGGAGAAAGAACGGTTTTTCCGGAAAATCATCGTCCAAAACGAATATTTTAATGAGAAAAACGGACTTTTTAACAATTTTGATGTTGAATTTCTGAAAGAATTGCTTTATACTAGGGAAGCTTTTTGATAAAGGGGGTGGAGAAGTCATGCTGAACATTGTGCTGGTGGAGCCGGAGATCCCACAGAACTGCGGCAACATCGCCCGCACCTGCGCCGCCACCGGCAGCCGTCTGCATCTGATCCGCCCTCTGGGCTTTGATATTTCCGACCGGGCTGTGAAGCGGGCCGGTCTGGACTACTGGCATCTGGTGGAGGTGCGGGACTACGACGGGCTGGACGATCTGTTCCGCCAGCATCCCGAAGCGCTGACCGATCTGTGGCTGGCCACCACCAAGGCTCCGAAGGATTACACGCAGGCCCGATTCTCGCCGGACTGCTGGCTGTTTTTCGGCAAGGAGACGGCGGGGCTGCCGGAGGACTTCCGCAAGGCCCACTATGACCGCTGCATCCGCCTGCCCATGCGGCAGGACGCCCGGAGCCTGAACCTCAGCAACTCTGTGGCCATCCTGACCTACGAGGCATTGCGCCAGACCGGCTTCCCCGGCCTGTGCGGCACAGGTGAAATGGCAGAGGAACACAACAATACCACTCTGTAAAGGAGACGCGAATATGAACTACAACAAGAAAACCATCATGGACGTGGATGTAGCGGGCAAGAAGATCCTGCTGCGCTGCGATTTCAACGTACCGCAGGACAAGGCCACCGGCGAGATCACCAGTGACAAGCGCATCGTGGCGGCGCTGCCCACCATCCGGTACCTGCTGGACAAGGGCGCGGCGGTGATCGCCTGTTCCCATCTGGGCAAGCCCAAGGGCGAGTGGAAGGAAAAGCTGAGCCTTGCCCCTGTGGCGAAGCGTCTCAGTGAGCTGCTGGGCCGCGAGGTCATCTTCGCCAAGGATATCGTGGGCGAGGACGCCAAGGCCAAGGCCGCCGCTCTGAAAGGCGGCGAGATCCTGCTGCTGGAGAACCTGCGCTTCGATCCCCGCGAGGAGAAGAACGATCCCAGCTTTGCCAAGGAGCTGGCCGCTATGGCGGAGCTGTACGTGTCCGACGCCTTCGGCACCGTGCACCGGGCCCACGCCTCCACCGTCGGTGTGGCGGCCTTCCTGCCCGCCGTGTCCGGCCTGCTGGTGGCCAAGGAGCTGGAGATCATGGGCAAGGCGCTGGACGACCCCAAGCGGCCCTTTGTGGCGGTGCTGGGCGGTGCCAAGGTCAGCGACAAGATCGGCGTCATCAACAATCTGCTGGAAAAGGCCGACACCATTATCATCGGCGGCGGCATGGCCTATACCTTTGCCAAGGCACAGGGCGGCTCCATCGGCAAGAGCCTGTGCGAGAACGACAAGCTGGACTACGCGCTGGAGATGATCGAAAAGGCCAAAAAGAACGGCGTGACGCTGCTGCTGCCCACCGATACCGTGGCCGCCGACAGCTTCTCCAACGACGCCAAGCGCATGGTGGTCAGCACCATGAACATCCCCGACGATTACGAGGGCATGGACATTGGCCCCGACACCACCAAGACCTTCTGCGACGCGGTGCGCGGCGCAGGCACCGTGGTGTGGAACGGCCCCATGGGCGTGTTCGAGTTTGAGAACTTCGCCGCCGGAACCCGCGCCATGGCCCAGGCACTGGCCGACAGCGGCGCCGTCACCATCGTGGGCGGCGGCGACAGCGCGGCGGCGGTGGAGCAGATGGGCTTTGCCGACAAGATCACCCACATTTCCACCGGCGGCGGTGCGTCGCTGGAGTTCTTGGAGGGGCTGGAACTGCCCGGCGTGGCGTGCCTTCTTGATAAATAAAGAGGGGATTTCATCCCCCCTTTAGATTTTCCGTGACGATTTGAAATAGATAGAGGAGCTAAGAAAAAAGATGAATCGCAGATATCGTAAAACCATTATCGCCGGCAACTGGAAAATGAACATGACCGCCAGCGAGACCAAGAAGTTCGCCGAGGAGCTGAAAGCCATCATGCCCAAGGCCAAGTGGTGCGACGTGGTGGTGTGCGTCCCCGCCGTCAACATCTCCACCGCCATCCGCGCCTTCAAGGATCTGCGGGTGTCCGTGGGTGCGCAGAACCTGTTCTATGAGAAGTCCGGTGCCTACACCGGCGAGGTGTCCGCCGACATGCTGAAGGATCTGGGCGTGAAGTACGTCATCATCGGTCACTCCGAGCGCCGCCAGTACTTCGGCGAGACGGATCTGACCGTCAACAAGAAGGCGCTGGCCGCGCTGGAAGCGGGCCTGCACCCCATCATCTGCGTGGGCGAAACGCTGGAGCAGCGCGAGCTGGGCATCACCATGGAGCTGATCGCCCTGCAGGTGAAGTCTGCGCTAGCCGGCGTACCCGCCGAGAAGCTGCGCAAGTGCGTCATCGCCTATGAGCCGGTGTGGGCCATCGGCACCGGCAAGACCGCCACCGCCGAGCAGGCCGCCGAGGTCTGCACCTTCATCCGCACCACCGTGCGCCACCTGTACGGCGCACGCATTGCCCGCTCCATCACCATTCAGTACGGCGGCTCCATGAAGCCCTCCAACGCGGCGGAGCTACTGGGCCAAAGCGATATCGACGGCGGCCTGATCGGCGGCGCCAGCCTGAAGCCCGCCGAATTCGTGGAGATCATCAACGCAGCCAATCAGGACTAATACCGAAGAAAGGAAGGTTCCGTCATGAATAAGACGCCCACTACGCTTATCATTATGGACGGCTTCGGCCTGGCCTCTGCCAGCGACGACAACGCCGTAACGCTGGCCAAAACGCCGGTGCTGGATCGACTGTTCAAGGAATACGCCAACACCACGCTGTCCGCCAGCGGACTGGACGTGGGTCTGCCCGCCGGACAGATGGGCAACAGCGAGGTCGGCCACACCAACATCGGCGGCGGCCGGGTGGTATTTCAGGATCTGCCCCGCATCAGCCGCGCCATTGACGACGGCAGCTTCTTCAAAAACGAGGCCTACAACAAGGCCATGGACGACTGCCTGAGCAAAGGCAGCAGCCTGCACCTGTACGGCCTGCTGTCCGACGGCGGCGTACACTCCCACATCCAGCACCTGTTTGCCCTGCTGCAAATGGCAAAGGACAAGGGACTTACCAAGGTCTATGTCCACTGCTTCCTGGACGGTCGCGACGTGTCCCCCACCAGCGGCAAGGGCTTTGTGGAGGAGCTGCGGGACAAGTGCGCCCAGCTCGGCGTGGGCAAGATCGCCACGGTGATGGGCCGCTATTACGCCATGGATCGCGACAAGCGGTGGGAGCGTGTGCAGATGGCCTATGACGCCATGGTATACGGCGAGGGCATCCAGAACGCCGATCCGGTGGACGCGGTGGCCAAATCCTATGCCAACGGTGTCACTGACGAGTTCGTGGAGCCTGTGGTGTGCGACAAGGACGGCACCATCGGCGACAACGACAGCGTGATCTTCTTCAACTTCCGTCCCGACCGCGCCCGTGAGATCACCCGCGCCATCGTGGATCCGGACTTTGACGGCTTCCAGCGGGAGTTCTTCCCCACCACCTACGTGTGCAACACGGAGTACGACGCTTCCATGCCCAATGTGCTGGTGGCATGGCCCCGCGTGGCGGTGAAGAACGGGCTTGGCGAATACCTCAGCAGCATGGGCATGACCCAGCTGCGCATTGCCGAGACGGAGAAGTACGCCCATGTGACCTTCTTCTTCAACGGCGGCGTGGAGACGCAGTACCCCGGCGAGGATCGGGTGCTGGTGCCCTCCCCCAAGGTAGCCACCTACGATCTCCAGCCGGAGATGAGCGCCTACGAGGTGTGCGACAAGTGCGTGGAGCGCATCGAGTCCGGCAACTATGACGTGATCATCCTGAACTTCGCCAACTGCGATATGGTGGGCCACACCGGCGTTCTGGAGGCCGCCATCAAGGCGGTGGAGACCGTGGATACCTGCGTGGGCAAGGTGGTGGACGCCACGCTGAAGATGGGCGGCATCGCCATGATTACTGCCGACCACGGCAACGCTGAGGACATGAAGCAGCCTGACGGCAGCCCCATGACCGCCCACACCACCAATCTGGTGCCTTTTATCCTGTGCGGTGCCGGAAGCCAGCTACGGCCCGGCCGTCTGGCGGACATTGCCCCCACCATTCTGGATGTAATGGGTCTGGCCTGCCCGCCGGAAATGGATGGACGGACGCTGATTGTAAGATAAAAACCTGGCATGAAATCTTCGATTTCATTGCCAAAGGGATCACGGCCGACTGCGCACGTCCTTCGGACACACTGGCGGCCGAGAAGTATTTTTCTGACGCACATGTCGTCAGAAAAATGATTCGATTTTTTCGCGTCTGCGGACGCGAACTCCGCGAGGCTTTTGTAGGGGCGGACGACTCTGTCCGCCCCTCAATATACCACAACATATTTCATCATTCCCTCAACTCAGGAGGAACCACCTACATGAACATCACTGTCATTGGCTGCGGGCGCTGGGGCTCGCTGATCACATGGTACCTGGATCGCACCGGCCATCAGGTGACGCTGTACGGCCGGCCGGAGTCCGCCCGGATGCAGCGGTTTCTGACTGGCCGCAGCAACGACCTGCTGACGCTGCCGGAATCCGTGGCGCTGTCCACCGACCTTGCCTGCGTAAAGGACGCGGAGGTCATCATCATCTCCATCGGCTCCCAGAGCCTGCGGGGCTTGATGGAGGAGCTGCGGCTCATGGTGCTGCGGGACAAGACCTTTGTGCTGTGCATGAAAGGTCTTGAGATCGGCACTGGAGAACGGCTCAGTCAGGTGGCCCGTGAGTATCTGGACAGCTCCAACGCCATCGCCGTATGGCTGGGGCCGGGTCACGTGCAGGAGTTCTATCGCGGCGTGCCCAACTGCATGGTCATCGACAGCGAGAACGCCGACGTGAAGCAGCGGCTGGTGCGGGAATTCTCCAGCGACCTGATCCGCTTCTACTACGGCAACGACCTGCTGGGCAACGAGGTAGGCGCCGCCGCCAAGAACGTGGTGGGTATCGCCGCCGGTTTTCTGGACGGTCTGGGCCTTGTGACGCTGAAGGGCGCGCTGATGAGCCGGGGCACCCGCGAGGTGGCCCGCCTGATCCGTGCCATGGGCGGCAACGAGTTGTCCGCCTACGGTCTGTGCCATCTGGGCGACTACGAGGCCACGGTGTTCTCCCCCTACAGCCACAACCGGCAGTTCGGCGAATGCTACGTGCAGGGCAAGTCCTACACCCAGCTGGCCGAGGGCTACTACACCGTCAAGGCGCTGGTGCAGCTGGGAAAGCAGTACGGCGTGGAGCTGCCCATCTGCCAATCCGTGTACCACATCCTCTACGAAAACGCCGATCCCCACGAGGCCATCCGCCTGCTGATGGGCCGCGACCTGAAGGGTGAATTCGATAGCTGAACCAAAAAATGTATAAAAAGACCTCTGCTTGTCCAAAATAGGCGGCAGAGGTCTTTTTTTCATTCCGGCAGGCCGCCGGCCGTAACGGGCGGCCATCGGATCGCTCCGGTGAAAGGAGAAGCTATGGAATTTATGAAGCAGCACCGCCGCGCCATCTACATCGCGCTGGCGCTGTGCGTGGTCGCCGCCGGTGTGACGGGATATCTGCTGACCAACCGCGAGACCCCCAACCAGCAGGCCTCCGCCAACCAGCCCGTGGTGGACGTAAAACCCCCTGTGGTAACGCCGGTCACGCCTGACCTGCCGGTTCAGGAGGAGCCGCAGGAGGACGAGGAGCCGCCCGTGGAGGCGGTGGCCGAGCTGCTGCCGCAAGTGGTCTCGCCGCTGGACGGTACTACCGTGACGGTATTCAGCATGTCGGAGCTTTTGTATGACGAGACCATGGCCGACTGGCGCACCCACGAGGGGCTGGACATTCAGGCCGCCGAGGGCGACGCGGTAAAAACCGCCGCGGCGGGCGAAGTGACCTCCGTCACCCGTGACGAGCTGATGGGCACCACCGTGTGCATCACCCACAGCGGCGGCTATGTGACCCGCTACAGCAGCCTGCAGGAGAATCCCCCCATCAGTCAGGGTCAGCAGGTAAAGGCCGGCGACATCGTGGGCTATGTGGGCACGGCCGCTGCCGAGGCCAGCATGGGCCCCCACCTGCATTTCGCCGTGGAGAAGGACGGAAGTCTCATTGATCCGAAAGAATATATCAAGTAACTGGCATGAAATCTTCGATTTCATTGCCCAGTGCATAGGGGAGGGGCTCTGCCCCTCCCTTTCGTTTAGCAGGCGACTTGTAAAAAGTTGGCTGCGTTTTTGCAAAAACCGGGAACTTTTTCCACGCCGCCAGCGTCACATAAGCAGGAAGATCCCAAAATGAAGGAGGTTTGTGCCCATGAAACGTATGGTATCTCTCTTGCTGACGCTGGTGCTGGCCCTGCTGCTGGCAGGCTGGGGGCGGGGACGGCCCCTGCGGCCCCTTGTCAAAGCCGCTGACAGCGCTGCGGCGCCCCGCGACAACGGAAGCGGCTACTGGAACACCACCGCCGACACGGACAGCATCAGCGAGGATCAGAACATGGCCTATGAAGCCGAGGAGCCGGGCGCTTCGGCGTACAACGACAGCAAAGCGCAGTCCGACAGGCCCGCCAAGAAGGTCTACACCGGCTACATGGAGATGCAGACGCTGGACTTTGACAAGGCCAGCGGCGACATCGACGCGCTGGTGAAGGAGCTGGGCGGCTACTTCCAGCAGAGCAGCGTTTCCAACCGTGGAAACAGCGGCTATCGCTACGGCAGCTACACCATTCGCATCCCTTCCGCGCAGTTCGATACCTTCCTGCAGAAGGCCGGGACGCTGTGCCATCTGGTTTACAGCAGCACCGGAACGGACGACGTGTCCGAGACCTACTACGATACCGAGGCACGGCTGGAGACCGCCCGCATCAAGCTGGAGCGTCTGCAGGCGCTGCTGGCCAAGGCCACCAGCATGGACGACATCATCACCATTGAGAGCGCCATCTCCGAGACGGAGTGGGACATTGAGAATCTCAGCGGTACGCTGCGGCGCTATGACGCGCTGGTGGACTACGCCACCATCGACGTGGAGCTCAGTGAAGTCTACAAGCTGTCCGGGCAGGACGAGGCCGTCACCACCTTCGGCGGACGGCTGGGTCAGTCCTTCGTCAACGGCCTGCAAGCCGTGGGCAGTGCGCTGGAGGACTTCGCCGTGTGGCTGGCCTACAGCTGGGTGTGGCTGGCGGTGATCGCCGCGGTGATCGTGGTGATCGTCCGCGTCATGCGCCGCAAGAGCGGCGGGAAGAAATTTTCCCTGAAGCGGAAGGGCAAGGACGCCGATGCGGAGACAAAGGAATGACCGGGCTAAATACAGCGGCAATTGTCCTGCGTAGGGGGCGGCATCTGCCGCTCCCTACGCAAAGTGTGCGCGAAAAAACCGCTGTTCGCCAAATTTTCCCTTGCAATCCGGCGAAAGGTTTGCTATACTATGCAATACGAATTAAATCCTGTGTATTTCATGGGGGAGTAGTTGCGCACCTGCGGGTGCGAGTTAAGTCAACATGCATGGCGGAAACGTCTGGCTTAGCTTGAAACAGCGAGACTCATGTACAGTTCCTATTCTGTACATGCGGCTCGCTTTTTGTTTTGCCGGGCGGAAACAAAAGCGAAAGACCCAACGCCCTTTATCAGCTCGTTATATCGGGGCAGAATACCCGTATTCAGGAGGAAGGACAAGATGAAGCACTATCTGGAACAAGCGGACGCCGTATTGCGGGAGGTAGACTCCTGCGAGCAAGGTTTGACCGCCGCCGAGGCGGAGGAGCGCCTTGTCAAAAACGGCAAGAACAAGCTGGAGGAGGCCAAGAAGGATTCCCTGATCAAGCGGTTTTTCCAGCAGATGGCCGATCCCATGATTATCATTCTGCTGGCCGCCGCCGCCATCAGCGCCGTGCTGGCGGTGGTAGAGAACGAGAGCTTTGCCGACGTGATCATCATCCTGTTCGTGGTCATCGTCAACGCCGTGCTGGGCGTGTATCAGGAGAGCAAGGCGGAGAAGGCCATTGAAGCCCTACAGCAGATGGCCGCCGCCACCAGTAAGGTGCTGCGGGACGGCCAGACCGTCACCATCCGCAGCGAAGATCTGGTGGTGGGCGACGTGGTGCTGCTGGAGGCGGGCGACGCTGTCCCGGCGGATGGCCGTGTGCTGGAGAGCGCCAGCATGAAGGTGGAGGAGGCCGCATTGACCGGCGAATCCGTCCCTGTCACCAAGTTCATCGACCTGATCCACCTGCGGAACAACGCCAACGACGTGCCGTTGGGCGACCGGAAGAACATGGTATACATGGGTTCTACCGTGGTGTATGGCCGGGGCCGCATGGTGGTGACGCAGACTGGCATGGACACCGAGATGGGCAAGATCGCCGACGCGCTGGCCAACGCGCAGGAGGGTCAGACCCCCTTGCAGCGGAAGCTGACCCAACTCTCCGGCATCCTCACCAAGCTGGTGCTGGTGATCTGCGTGCTGATCTTCGGTGTGCAGCTGCTGCGTGCCGGTGAATTCACGCTGGACGTGGTGCTGCATTCCTTCATGATCGCCGTGTCGCTGGCGGTGGCCGCTATCCCGGAGGGCCTTGCCGCCGTGGTGACGGTGGTGCTGAGCATCGGCGTCACCAACATGTCCAAGCGCAGCGCCATTATCCGCCGTCTGACCGCTGTGGAGACGCTGGGCTGCGCCCAGATCATCTGCTCCGACAAGACCGGCACCCTGACCCAGAACAAGATGACCGTGGTGGACGACTACGGCAGCGAGAGAGACCTGACCGCCACCGCCATGACCCTGTGCTCCGACGCCAATCTGGCGGAGGACGGCACCGTCACCGGTGAGCCCACCGAGGCGGCGCTGGTGGCATGGGGCGCCAAATGCGGCCTGCCCAAGCCCCGTCTGCAAGAGGAACTACCCCGTGTGGGGGAAGCACCCTTTGACTCCGGCCGCAAGATGATGTCCACCATCCACAAGAAGGATAACGGCTATGTCCAGTTCACCAAGGGCGGCCCCGACGTGGTGCTGGAGCGCTGCACCAGCTACTGGGACAGCGGCATCGTCCGACCCATGACGGAGGAAAAGAGGGCTGAGATCTTGGCTGCCAACAAGGCCATGGCCGACAAGGCGCTGCGCGTGCTGGCTGCCGCCCAGCGTACCTATGACGCGCTGCCCGCCTCTATGGAGGCCGACGATCTGGAGCACGACCTGTGCTTCTTAGGGCTGGCGGGCATGATCGATCCGGTGCGCCCGGAGGTAAAGGCCGCCATCGAGGAGTGCCGTCAGGCGGGCATCCGTCCCATCATGATCACCGGCGACCATATCGATACCGCCGTGGCCATCGCCAAGGAGCTGGGGATTCTGGAGGACGGCAAAAAGGCTGTCACCGGCGCGCAGCTCAGCGCCATGAGCGACGAGGAGTTTGAGAAGGAATACCCCAATATCGCCGTGTATGCCCGCGTACAGCCGGAGCATAAGACCCGCATCGTCAATGCGTGGCGCAATGCCGGCTATGTCACCGCCATGACCGGTGATGGCGTCAACGACGCGCCTTCCATCAAGTCCGCTGATATCGGCGTGGGTATGGGTATTACCGGCACCGACGTTACCAAGAACGTGGCGGATATGGTGCTGGCGGACGACAACTTCGCCACCATCGTGGGCGCGGTGGAGGAGGGCCGCCGCATCTACGACAATATCCGCAAGGCAATCCAGTTCCTGCTCTCCTCCAACATGAGCGAGGTCATCTCTATCTTCGTGGCCACGCTGCTGGGCTTCACCATTCTGGAACCGGTGCACCTGCTGTGGATCAATCTGGTGACGGACTGCTTCCCGGCACTCGCGCTGGGTATGGAGGAGGCGGAGCCCGCCATCATGCGCCGTCGTCCCCGTGACGCCAAGGCGGGTATCTTCGCCGGAGGAATGGGTGTGGACGTGGCCTATCAGGGCCTTGTGATCTCGGCGCTGACCATCGCGGCCTTCTTTATCGGCCACTTTATGGAGTCCGGCGTGTGGGAGATCCCGGCAAACGGTCTCAGCCCCGACGGCACCACCATGGCCTTTGTCACCATGTCCATGGCGGAGATTTTCCACAGTCTCAACATGCGTTCCCAGCGGGGCAGCATCCTGAAGCTCCGCACCCGCAATAAGATGATGACTTTCGCTGCCATTGGCAGCCTGCTGGCGACCACGCTGGTGTGCGAGGTGCCCTTCATCGCCACCGCTTTTGACTTCACCAGCGTGGAGTGGAACGAGTATCTGGTGGCGCTGGCGCTGGCCTTCTGCGTGATCCCCATTGTGGAGCTCGTGAAGTTCTTCCAGCGAAAAGCGGAGAAATAAGCACAAAAAAGATGAGCGGCTTGCGCAGCTCATCTTTTTTATGTAATGTGTGATTACTTATTGCTCAGGTACTCGTCGATGGACTTGGCGCCCAGCTTGCCGGCACCCATAGCCAAAATGACGGTGGCAGCGCCGGTGACGGCGTCGCCGCCGGCATAGACCGCCTGACGGGAGGTCAGGCCATCCTCGTTGACAATGATGCCGCCCTTCTTGTTGACCTCGAGACCCTTGGTGGTGCTCTTGATCAGGGGGTTGGGGTTGGTGCCCAGAGACATAATGACGGCGTCCACAGGCAGGTCGAACTCGCTGCCCTTCTTCTCGATGGGACGGCGGCGGCCGGAAGCGTCAGGCTCGCCCAGCTCCATCTCGATGCAGGTCATGGACTTGACGCAATCCTGCTCGTCGCCATTGATCTGGATGGGGTTATTCAGGGTCTTGAAGATGATACCCTCCTCGATGGCGTGCTCCACTTCCTCGTGACGGGCAGGCAGCTCCTCCATACCACGGCGGTAGACCACCCAGACCTCGGCGCCCAGACGCTTAGAGCAGCGAGCGGCGTCCATGGCCACGTTGCCGCCGCCGACGACAGCCACCTTCTTGCCCCGCAGATCCATGATGGGGGTATCGCTGTCCTCGCGATAGGCCTTCATCAGATTGATACGGGTCAGGAACTCGTTGGCGGAGTAAACGCCCTTCAGGTTCTCGCCGGGGATATGCATGAACATGGGCAGACCAGCGCCGGAGCCGATGAACACGGCCTCGAAGCCGTTCTCCTCCATCAGCTCGTCGATGGTGATGGTGCGGCCCACAACGGTGTTGGTCTCCACCTTGACGCCCATGGCCTTCAGGCCGTCCACTTCCTTCTGGACGATGGCCTTGGGCAGACGGAACTCGGGAATGCCGTACACCAGCACGCCGCCAGCCAGATGCAGTGCCTCGAACACGGTGACCTCATAGCCCTTCTTGGCCAGATCGCCGGCGCAGGTCAGACCGGCAGGGCCGGAGCCCACGATAGCCACCTTGTGGCCGTTGGACTCGGGCTTGGTGGCAGCCTCGGTGCTGTGGGCGTTGTGCCAGTCGGCCACAAAACGCTCCAGACGGCCGATACCCACGGGGTCGCCCTTCTTGCCGCGGACGCAGTGCATCTCGCACTGGCTCTCCTGCGGGCAGACGCGGCCGCACACGGCGGGCAGGGAGCTGGTCTGATGGATCACCTGATAGGCGCCCTCATAGTCCTTCTCCACGATCTTCTGGATAAACTCGGGAATGCGGACGTTGACGGGGCAGCCGTCCACACAGGGATGATTCTTGCAGTTAAGGCAGCGGGCCGCTTCGTCCAGTGCCTGCTCCTCGGTGTAGCCCAGGGCCACTTCCAGGAAGTTTTTATTCCGAACGTTGGGATCCTGAGAGGGCATCTCGTTCTTCTTCAAGCTCATATTCGCCATGATCACTTTACCTCCTGCTTGTACAGATTGCAGACTTCCTCATGCTTGCGCAGCTCGAAGTCGCGATACATCTGATTGCGCTTCACCGCCAGATCCCAGTCCACCTGATGGCCGTCGAAGTCGGGGCCGTCCACGCAGGCAAACTTGGTCTCGCCGCCCACGGTCAGGCGGCAGCCGCCGCACATGCCGGT